>JAIEPT010000234.1 GCA_019748295.1 Gemmataceae bacterium
CAGACCGCCGTGGAAACAAGTTTATGAACTTGTTTGAAAAACCGCCGAAAGACCAATCCGACAAGTTAATAAACTTGCCGCCACGAAAGTCAGCAAGCGGGTGTGTTCGCAGGTTCTCGCAGTTGGATGCACTCATCTCCGGGAACCTGCGAACACTTGCTTGCGCAGCGTGCTAAACAGCCCACTTTTTTCCCTGCTATCATTTCCCCATGCGATATCGCGAACGATTCTCTGGACGCCACACCGTCTTCCGTCATCCATGCGGAGACCGAGGAGCAGGCGGCCCGCGATGCCCAGGTCGCGCGGGACTGCGGCGCCGCCGGCCTCTTTCGCAGCGCGCCCCGCGAACAACTGCTTGAGATCCACAGCAACGGGCCGACACCCGTCCGGATTGGGGCACTCCAAACTCACGCCATGATTTTTCTGGTACGACTGTCACAACGCAACCAAACCGCGTAAGAGAGGTGCAACCCAAATCAAATTGAAGGAGATAAGCCATGTTCCGCTCGCTTCTCATCCTCGTTTCGCTTTTCTGTTTCGCCTCAGTAAGCCTTGGTCAGGATACCGGCAAAAACCCTAGCTCCATCTCGCTCCATGTCGGCGGGGCGGAGAAAAAGGACGGCGCCTTCGCCCCCAATCTTTCCAGGGCCTACACCAAGGCAAAGGCGGAGAAAAAGCCCTTTGTTCTGATCTTCGGAAGCGAAGGGGCGGATGCGTTCGTCCGGCTCCGTCGCGACGTGTTCGAGAAGGCTTCGTTCGCTCGTTACGGGGAGCGTGCGGTCTTCGCATATGCCGACCCGGAACGAGACGATGCGTTCGGAAACGTCCGAGCCAAGATGAAGGAGCTTGGGATCAACGCGTTTCCCATGCTGTGCGTCCTAGATGCCGAGAACATGCAGGAAATCGAGCGCCTCACCGGACGGTGGGACGAGGCCATCTACGTGGCGAAACTGAACGCCGCACTTGAAAACTTCGAAACGTATCGCAAAACCGGCTCGTATCAATTCGGCGAAAACGCCGCAGACGTCTTCCACCCGCACTGGCTTCGCAAACAAATCGCGAAGCTGCCGGAGGGCGACCTAGACCTGCAAGCGAAGCTTACGCTGGATCGCTTGCACGCCGTGCTGCTGCAGAGCGATTCGCGAACGACTTTGAATCCGCAATCGGTTTCCGCTGACGTTCGCGAGTACGGAGCGATACTGCAAGGTTCGCGCGAGAAACATTCCATCCGCATGGAAGTCAGCGATTCGTCCATCACGATTCGTCGCTATCTCGCGCGGGTCCGCCCGGAACAAGTCACCGCCGAAGCGATGCGCAAAGTGCTGCAAACGAAGATTCGCTCTGGGGCCGCGTATGGTTGCTCCGGCGAACCGAGTCAATTCGGCTTGAGCCTCACCATCGACCGAGATACGACGGTCGAACGGTTCATCCAGAAAGTCCGAGCGTTCGTCGAAGATTCGGACGATGCCGTCATGCAGGTCTTGCCGCTGCTTTCAGCGGTCGGACGCTAACTCGCAGACGAAGGCGGGGATGAGCGGGCCCGGCCTCTTGCCGGCCTCGCTCGTCTGCTTTGCGTCTTCGCCTCATGTCGCATGGACGATTGGCTCAACGTCGCAACATGGTCAGGCGCTCCGAATTTCGATTTCACCCATCCACCGGCACATGCTTGTTGAACATCTCCGCATAGTCTTCCCGTACTGGGCTGAAGATATCCAACACGAGCGCATTGCCGGCGACGGCGCGGGCTCGGTGCGGGGTGTTCGGCGGTATGATGAACATCGAGCCGGCTTCAACCAGGCGGGTTTCGTCCCCGATCGTCAGTTCGAGTTTTCCTTGCAGCAGCATGCCCGCTTGCTCGTGCGGATGATGATGCAGCGGCACCTCCGCCCCGGCTTCCATTTCGAGGTACGACATCATGATGTTCTTGCCGTACGGAGTCCGCAGGCGGCAGCCGGGCAGCAACTCGAGCGCGGGGATTTTGGCGATGTCGATGAACGGCATTTCGTTTCTCCTGGCCAAGCGGGTTGCCCCCAGTGTACGCGGCACGGCGGCGCTTTACCAAACCGCAATGTCGGCTTCGCTTCTCTTGTTCTTGTTGGCAGCACCGCTGTTCGGCCAACCTCCGCCGAGCAACGAAAAAACCGGATGGGATGCGGTCCGCGAGCAAATCCGCCGGCCCCAGGATTTGGTGACTCGGGAGGTCGGCTCCGGGCCCGAATCGCCGCTGGCTTTGACGCCGGAAGAAGCCCGCGACCCGGCGAACGGCATCATCCGAGTCGATCGATTCGAGACGCGTCTGCTTGGCGAGATCGACAAACTGCCGGCATCTTCGCCTGGCGACATCGATCAAGCGGAATCGGCGCTTCATGATTTGCTCCGCGCCCATCTTTCCTGGCGAACCTCGCGGCCGGGACAAGATGCCTGGCGAAGCTTGCGCATCCCCGTGGAGGAACGACTGACCGAAGTGCGAGCCAAGCGCATTGCTGCCGCGGACGAACAAGAGCGGGGCCGACTGCTTGAATCGTCGCATGCCTGGCTGGCGATTCATGGGCGCACGAGCAAGGTTGGCGATGCGGTCAAGCAGTGGTGGTCGGCGGAAGCGAAACGAGCGATCGATGCGAACGAGGGGCCGGCCGGGCGCCGATGGTTCGAGCGGCTCGTCGCGGAATTTGGGCCGAGCGAATCGTTTCGATCCATCGAAGACGGGCTTCGCCGCATGTCGGTAGATTTGCTTAAACGGGCGAGCCAGACGAACGCGGCCGAATCCGCTCGGCTCCGCGAGGAGGCCCGCGCGATCTGGCCCGAATCGCTTGCAAGCCTCAAGCCCCTCGACGCGACTCGAACGCTCGCTATCGCCGGCCGCACCAAGCCGCTGCGGCTTTCGCCCGGGGCGGCCCAAACGGATGACGAACGACGTTGCGTCGATCTGCTGTTCCGCTCCCTGGAGGATCTCGCCGAGACGAAGCATTGGGATCCCGCACACTTGGTGTGGAGCAATCGAATCGCACCGCGGCGGTGGTCCGATGGTTCGCCGATCGCCGCGGAGGATGTCCGCCATGCTTTGCGATTGCTCGAAATGTCGCCCCACTGGCGCTTGCCGCTTCGGGAATGGGTCGAAACCACCTCGGCCCCGACACGGGACGTCGTCCGCATTCAACTTCGCCAATCGGCGTTTCCATGGCGAAACCTTCTCGCGCTCCCCGTCGTTCCGCGTCTCGTGGGGGATAAGGAACTCGCGAAGTGGGACGACGCCGACTTTGGTCGGAATCCCATCGCCTCGGGCCGCTATCGCCTTATTACGTCCAAGGAAAACGAGAGGTCCGCGACGGTCGATTTCGATGCCAACCCATGGGAACGGACGCAACCATATTTCGACCGGATCGAGTGGACTTCCACGGACAACTTTTCCAAAACGCTGGTTGCATCGAAGCCCGATATCGCGTTCGATTTGAATTCGGAAGACGCCAAAACGGCCAAGCAGGCGGGATATCTGGTTCGCTCCAGCCCCACCGAACGCGGCTGGTTCCTGGTTCCCAATCATCGGCGGGCGGCGTTCTCGGATGCCGATTTCCGCCGCGGTCTCGCCTTCGCGATCGATCGCAGCGCCATTCTCAAGTCGATTGCCGGCGATCACGAAGCCCTTGCGAAACCGTTGACGGGGCCCTTCCCCCCTTTGTCATGGGCCGCCGCCGCTCCGCCCCAGGCGCCGACTTCGCTGCATCAGGCGGACGCGGCGACGACTCATCTCCGCAAGGCGGCAGCCGGAGCGAAGAACGCCAAGTTGGTGCTCCTCTATGCAACCGAAGGGCCTGATGCCGAAGCCGCCGTCAAGGAACTCGCGGCTCAACTCAATTCCGCTTGCGCGAAAGCGGAATTGGGCACGACTTTCGAGCCCAAGGGCGTTCCGACGAGCGATTTTCATGCAGCGATCGCTCGCCGCGACTTCGACCTCGCCTACACGCCGCTCGACCACGGCGCCGACCTGTGGAGCCTGTGGTCCGCCTTCGACCGAGATCCGATTGCCTTGGATGCGAACGGCTCCAACGTCATCGGCTTCTCCGATGCGAGGCTGGAATCCCTCTTCCGCACCCCCCTCTCCTCCCGCCGCGCTTCCGCCGTACGCGAAGCCTCGGCCAACCTTCACGCGTACTTGGTGGAGACGATGCCGATGATTCCGCTGTGGAACGTCCCCATCCGCGTCGCCCTGGCGCCGACGTTGGAAGCACCGCAGTTCGACCCGCTTCATCCCTTCGCCGCGATCGAGACATGGAAGCGGAAGAAGTAATGCGAACCCGAAGGAAGGACGGCATGTCTCCTTTGGGAGAACTTGCCGGAGGTTGTCGCCGCCATTAAGATGCACGCATGGGTGGTGGGTGTAGCTCAGTTGGTTAGAGCGCCAGATTGTGGATCTGGATGTCGGGGGTTCAAGTCCCCTCACTCACCCTTTTTCATTTCGAGCGATTTCCGATCTCGGCCTCCTCCGGGCGAGTCGGTGTGCCGTATCCGGTTCGCCGTATCCGATTTCATTCGGCAAGCGAATGCGTTTCATTGCGGCAGGTTGAAGTCGAGCTTCGAGGCATTGCTAGCCTCGAGGTTGATCCGCAATTTGCTCTTCGCGTTGTACTCTTCGGGGAGCAACGGCCCGATGACGTCCACCATTTGGCTGGATCCGGGGGCGGCGGACGTCTTTTTGCCCGTCGGCCCAAACGCTTGAATCCGTACCAGCTTTGGGCCAGCGGGGACCGTGTTTGCCCCGGCGAAGCGATATTCTCCTTGAACGATGGGCTGCTCCCGAGTCGGACCCTTGCGGTCTTCGGGCTCCAAGGCGATCGTGCCGTTTTCGACAGGCTTTCCCTTGTAGGTGACTCGGCCAGATACCGCCAGATGGCCCGACCCGCAGCCCGCAAGCAGGATGAGGGCAGCCGCGATGGCCCAGGCCTTGCAAACTCGATGCTGCATATCGCCCCTCACTAGGTGAATCCGCCGTTCGCCTGGATCAAAAATCACCCACCTGATCGCCGGCCCGCGAAGTGCCTAACGCAGTCCACGTGGCGATCGTCACCCCGTTGGACACGAACCGAACGGAACCGTCCCCTAAGAGCCTATCCGAATAACCGTCTTGAGCGTATAATATCCGTGCAGCTGCACTTCGGCACGGCTGCATGGAGG
>JAIEPT010000006.1 GCA_019748295.1 Gemmataceae bacterium
CGATTTCGATGGACGCATTTTGAGCCAGGCGGATCCAGGGCCCGGCGAAAAAATCGTCATCGCACCCATCGATCTGACGGCCCTGCGTGAGGAACGAACCCGCAGGAAAGGCCATCATTTCCTGGCTCATCTGCGTTCGGAAGCGTACCCCAGCTATCGGACGCCGATCTATCCAGGCAGCTTGAGCGACGGTTCCTCGCCGCCGACCGCGGAGAGCATTCGCGTAGCGATAGAGCAGGGCCGGCGACGGCTGCGTTCTTAATTTGGGGACGGGCGCAAGTAGTTTCTTGGGAGATGGATCGCGAAACCTGGTTCAATGCCGAAAATGGCGGTGGGCAAGCATCTTTTTGTTGCGGAATGCCGTCTAAAGAGATAGCTTGACTGTGCTGCACCACACGCAGCCGTGCCGAGAGTCGGCAATTCTTCTTCATTTCCGGCGTTCATTCGGGAGTACATCTGATGAAGTTCAGTTGCGCCAATCCTGTTCGACGGGGCCGCGGCCAGCGCGGGTTCACGTTGATCGAGTTGCTTGTGGTCATCGCGATTATCGCAGTCCTGATCGCACTGCTCGTTCCTGCCGTTCAAAAAGTGCGTGAATCGGCGGCTCGGCAGCAGTGTCAGAACAACTTGAAGCAAATCGGCTTGGCGCTGCACAACTATCACAACGTCTATTTGGCTTTTCCGCCCGGAAATCTCAAAGCGAAGGGTTTTTCCTCCATCAGCGTTCTTTTGCCGTACCTCGAACAGGAGCCGCTCTTCAAGCAAATCGACTTCACGAACCCGCCTCCCCCGACCGGCGGGCCTACTGCCGTGGTACTTTCGATTCTGCATTGTCCTTCGGATCCCCAGAGCAGCGTGCCTGCGGGCTGGGCCGGCAACAGCTATGCGGGAAATTATGGGACCGCCATTCTTTGGTTCAAAGATGCGGATGTCGCGACGGGGGCGTTCTACCATGTCGCCAGCAACCGGGGCTGCCGCTTTGCGGACATCACCGACGGGACAAGCAACACGGCCGCGTTCAGCGAGCGTCGCAAAGGCGATTGGACCAGCAGCGCCGCGGATCCGAAGACAGACCTAGTCAACCCCAAAGGGGTAAATCCCGCCAATGCGGATGAAGCGATGAACTTCTGCCGTGCGGCCAATCTCTCGGACGTGTCGCTGCAATGGTATTCCAACTTCGGCTCGTCGTGGATTAAGGGCAATCAGGACGTGATGTATACCCACATTGCGCCTCCAAACGACCCTTCCTGCGCGTATCCCCAGAACATGACCATGTCCATGCCTGCGAACAGCGCCCACACCGGCGGGGTCAATCTGCTTCTCTGCGATGGGTCTGTCCGCTTCGTCTCCACGGGCATCGCCGTCGATTCGTGGCGTAAGCTCGGAACGAGGGCGGGCAGCGAAGTTTCGTCCAACGATTATTGATTCCACCCAGAATGCGAAAGCTCGCGCGACCACCGTGGAAAGGGCAGCGATTGACGCTGAAGGCGTCGCAGCGATTAGCCGGTGCTTGAGCGTAGCGATACCACCGGAAAACGCCCACCCTAGGCGAATCGACCTCAACGAGGGTCGCAGGAACTGAAATCGCCGGGTGGTTTCCCTGCGCTCAACCGCCGGCTCCGACGCCTTCAGCGTCAATCGCTGCACATTCGACGTTGGTCTCGGGAACACTCATATGCTGACGCTTGATACCCAGCGCATCGGTTTGGGTAAGTCCATGAAAATGCGATGCGTCAAGGCCTCGAAGTATCTCGCGTTCTCCTTGGGGGGAGCGGTCGTCTGGCTCTCGCTGGGCTGCTCTCCCTCGCTCCCTCCCAAGGCGGACGTCAAGCAATGTCGGGAGGCATTGACCAGAGCCCTGGACGCATGGGTTGCGGGGCAATCTCCCGCTCAATTCAAACTTCAAGTTCCTGCCGTCGATTTCTCCGACCCCACATGGGACCGCGGAGGCAAACTTGTCCGTTACCAGATCGTCAACGAACAATCCGTGGGCGTCTCGGCTCGCTTCACGGTGGATCTCGCCGTGGCCGAGAAGGGACCCGAGCGGAAGCGGACCATATCATACAACGCCGACGTGGGGTCGATCATCGTGGTGCGCCCGGACTTCTGAGAGGCAAGCCGAGAGGGAAACTGATGCGACATTGGAAGGTCATTGCGTTCGCGGCGATATTGCATTTGCCGGCATTCGTGGCCGCTCAAGAACCGTCGGTGCTCGGCGTGCTGCGCCCTTCCCGAGAAACGCAATCTTCGCTGTGGAAGAAGGCCATCGAGGCTGCCAAAGATCCGAGCCGCAAGGCGAGTTGGAGCGAAGCGGCCCACATGCTGGCTGCCGTCGAAGGCGGCGGAAAAATGGACGGAAACTCGGGTTGGTGGGGTCCCAGCGCCAGCCGATACGACTGGGCGTGGCTTGCGAAACAGTTCGACCGAAACGGAGATGGCATCGTTGATCGCAAGGAAATCGGCGAACATGCCGAGTTCTTCGCCGCGCTCGACCGCGACCGAAACGGCGCCGTGACGGCCGAGGATCTGGATTGGTCGGACCAATCGGCATTTCTCAAGCAGCAGGCCCAGGCGAATCAGGTCTTCCGATCGATGGATAAGGACGGCGATGGGAAGATTTCTCGCGAGGAATGGGAGGCGGCGTACGAGGGACTGGCGAGCAAAAAAGGCGGCGTCCAAGTTGCCGATCTTCAGGCGTTCCTGTTTCCTGCACCCAAGAATGCCGGCAAAGGCAAGAAGGGCGGCCCGTCCAAAGAAGTGCTTATCAAGGCGTTTCTCGACGGCGACGCGGGCTCTCCCTTCGAGGGCCCGAAGGTCGGCGAGACGGCGCCTGACTTCGTATTGCCGACCTACGACCGAAAGAAGAAGATCGCCCTCACGGACTTTCGCAGGGACCGCCCGGTCGTGCTGGTCTTCGGTAGTTTCACGTGAGGCCCCTATCGGTCCCAGTTTGGGGCCCTGGAAGAACTCAATCGCCGCTATGGCGACCGCGTCCAGTTTCTGGCCGTCTACCTTCGAGAAGCTCATCCCAGCGATGGATGGGGCGCGCCTGACGCCGTCAAGCAACCGCGCACTCCGGACGAACGCGCCGCCGTCGCGGTTACCTGCCGCAGCGCCCTGGACATGAAGATGCCGCTGCTGTTGGACGACCTCGACGATCATGTGGGCCACCTTTACAGCGGCATGCCCGATCGCCTCTATCTGATCGATCGATCCGGCCGAGTCGCCTACAAAGGCGGCCGCGGCCCCTTCGGCTTCAAACCCGCGGAATTGGAGCAATCGATCGCCATGATGTTGCTCGAGATGAGTGGTGCTAAGTAATAAGCACGAGCGGGTCTTGCTCCCGCTCCTTCCCGGAGAGCAATAGTGATCCCCACCGCCAATCACAAGGGTGGATGCCGGAAACACGGCAACGTATTTGATCTATCCCAAAAACCTTCCAAATTCGGCGCGCGTCGGGTCCGACAGGCGCCGTCACGCCGAAGCCGGAGGGGATAACGAAAAAGGATGCAGGGAACGATTGAATTTCGCAACTCAGGCGTTTCATCTGTCGCGTCCAAATTGCTTCCCTGAATGCTTCGAACTGCCCTTTTTCGGGCTGTCACGGGAACTGAGCGAACCCTTGACCATCAAAAAGAAACGAGCACTCAACCTGTTTGGACCGGGGTGCTCGCTTATCCTAGTGAAGGCAGCAGGACGGCAATAGAATGTTTTGTCATAGTTATCGTCGGTTGGGCCGAGGAGGAAAAGAGTTAAATTCCTCATGTCTGCGCTATTGAGTCGGTTTCAACCCCCCGCCTCGACATTGAGTAGCAATCCTCACATGACTGGGCTAAAATCATTGCATGGACACGATGCTGGAAATCGCCAAACGAGTGGATGCGTTCATGATGGAACGTTCACCGGTCCATGATACGATGCGCCGACTTGCCAAGGCGCTCGATGATCTGGAAATTCCCTTTGCGATTGCGGGGGCGATGGCGGCCAACGCACATGGCCATCGGCGAACGACCGCCGATGTGGATGTATTGATGCGGCGTGACGATCTTATGCGATTCAAAGATTGCTGGCTTGGTCGGGGATGGGTAGATCTCTTCGAAGGCTCGAAGGGTTTTAAAGACGTGATGAATGGCGTCAAAGTGGATGTTTTGATCGTGGGCGATTTCCCCGGCGACGGCAAAGCCAAACCTGTTTCGTTTCCCGAGCCGGAATCAGTCCGGGAAGTTCGCGACGAAAGTTTGCCGTACCTCAACTTGAGGACTTTGCTCGAACTCAAGATCGCCAGCGGCATGACGGCCGCCCACCGACCTCGCGACCTTGACGATGCCATTCAGTTGATCCGCATCAACGCTTTGCGGGAGGACTACGCAGAGCAACTCAATCCATTCGTCCGCGAGAAATTCGCGGAACTCTGGCGAGCCGCACAGGTCTCCGAAGACTACTGACGCCCTGTGACTAGACTAGCTGATATCCGGAAACGCCCGCTCTTATGTGAAAAACTCAAAATCCCTAGCCTTGCTCACTATAAAGGTTGCAGGAAATGGGGATTTGAAGGAGTGGAGGCAACAGGACGCCAGTTGAAATCTTCCTTCAAGGGGTAACTGCCTGGGACAGCGCGATTCGGGGGCGATTCATTAAGAATGACTGAATGGGGCTGTCCAATGGAGGTTGAACTGCCGCTGCAGCGTGACGAGGAGTTCGATCAAGCGGTGAGGGTCGATGCGCCCTTGCCGCAGGTCCTCTTTGAGTTGTTCGATGGCGTCCATGCCGACAGCTTATGCAAACGCCCGCGCCCCAGCTGCGCCAACTTTCCCAAAATCAGCCGCACAGAATGGACAGCTACCTTGAATCAGCCGGCTTGTCATGGCCGAAGAAAAAAAACTCCGGAGATTTTTCTTGACAAGCGAATAGGCCTACGGATACCTTCAACTTCGCACATCACATCGTCGGCGTGCCTATCGTGGCTGGAGAACTTCCATCGGGAGAGCTTCCATGTCGTTCCGCGAGATTTGGACTGATTTGGTGCGTCGCGCGTTTTCCTCATCCGCGAAGCCGCGCCCGCGAAAGGGGGGGGCGTCCCGCGAAGGTTCGCGTGATGATTGAAGCTTTGGAAGATCGCCAGCTGATGAATGTCGCGCCCATTGCGCTGAATGATGGTCCTTTCTCCGTTCAGAAG
>JAIEPT010000217.1 GCA_019748295.1 Gemmataceae bacterium
CCCACAACCGGCTGGAGACCGCTCCACGATGTGCAACGTGCACGCGCGGACGAAAACCCTTTACGGTTGCGGCGCCACCCTGCGGAAGATTTGCCCTTGCTGCAAGCGGATGGTTTCGCGGATTTGGTCCGCCGACATGCCGCTGCTCATCATCGCCGCGGCCTGCCCTGCGGCAAACGCATTGGCGAGAGTCGTGCCGTAGGCGGGGCCGTTCCCGACGCCGACGGCGTCGTACATGAAAATGCTCGGCTTCTTCGCCAGATCCAAATACGCGGGCGGGCCCTGATTCGAGGTTTCGCGAGGTTTGCCGTCCAGCCCGACAGCGCCGACGCTGATCACGCTTTGCGCCCCGGCCGGCATCCCGAGCGCCCCGCTTTCCGACCACCAATCGTCCAGCACGATCCGGCCCTTTCGTCGAGTCGCTTCATCCGCGGCTTCGACCAGCAGACGCGGACGCAATTCCCAGGCGGAATCCAACTCGGGCAACGCGGGCGCTCCGGCGGGCCGTGTGCCGGAAGTGGTGAGGCCTTCGATCAACTCGAAGCGCCGGCGGCGCGATTCGTCTTCCTTGGTCAGCACCCATCGCTGCGGCAAAGGCCGTTCGATCTGCAATGCGTAATGCCCCGGCTTTTCGAGATCGACTTCGACGATCTGCTCATACACCGAGCCGTTCGGATCATGCCCGATCCGCTGAGGAAAACCGGTCGTGCGAGCAATCACATCGAACGCGTCGGCGGGCAACGCCTTCGTCTCGGGATCCCGTTGACGTACCAGGGTCACTCGCAGATCCGCGAGCGGGCGGAGATAAAGATCGGGCTCCCCTGGTCGCAGATAGTAGTCCGCATCATGCGCTTCGCGCCATTGCAGGGCGATGCGAAGCTTGGCTTTCTCCGGCAAATCGGTTGCGAACGTGCCTTCCCAGGGTTGCCACGACAGGAAGTTCAACTCGCGGCTCCAACGTCCCTTCGGCAGCGCGATTGAGGGCTCGGCGAATTCGAGAATGCCGTTGCGGTCGTCGTCGCGCCACAGGCCGTGCCACGCTTGGCGTCGCTGGTCCCCCGCGGGTTGGAACCAAAGCGGGCCCTTCGCGGAATGGCGATCCAGCGCCGCGGCCAGCGGACTGGCGGCGCCGGCGGCGTAGCCCTCGTTCCATCCGAACGGGTTGACGACGACGGCGAAACCTTTCAACTCGCGCACCTTGGCGAAGAGGTTGACGACGCGGGCTTCGCGTTCGGAAAGCAGCCGTTCGAGGCGTTCATGCGTCGCCATCTTTTGGCGATGGTATTCGCGGTCGCTGAACACCCAGCCGAAGGGGGCGCCGAGGAAGTAGAAGTCGTTGATGAGGTCCGACTCGTCCTTGAAATTGTCGAGGACGATCTGGCGTTCCTTCTGCAGGATGCCGCGTTTGACGAGGAGAATGGCGCGATCAGCCTGCATGTCGCGTGCTCGCTGCGCCAAGGCGATCGAAAGCTCGCCGCCGCGCAGATAGCGGGCCACATCCTCGATGGAATGCGGATCCGAAGCATCGATGCGGACGAGGACAAGATCGGCCGCCGGAGCCGCCTGGGCGACGGCCAAGGCCTGAATCGCCCCGTGGCCCAGGCCTTCGCCGGCGTCGGGATAGGGCACGGCCTCATAGGTCAGTTCTGCCGTGAGGTCGAGAAGGCGTGTCGAAGCGGGCAGTTTCTGTTCGTCCACCAGCTTCTTCCAACCGCGGAAACTGCGGTCCAACACGACGACGCGCACGCCCTGGCCGCGATGCTTTTGCGCGTGAAGCTTATCCGTTCCGGTGGATGCCAACACCTTCGCCACATCAAGCGGCAGCTTGATCGAGGGATCGATCTCCACCAGCGGAGCATGCGAGATGCGGACGACGGAAACTCGCGGCACGGCGGCGATCGCCTTCACCTGGCTCGGCGGAACCAGCCCCGTCGTGATGTTGCCCAGATGCCCTTCGGGAACGAAGCCGGGAACCGCGCCCGCCAGGATGAGTCGCATCTCTTCCGGCGTCGGTGACCCTGCAAACACCGCCTGCACGCGGATCGAATCCTTCGCGTCCTTGTCCGCGAGCTTCTTCCAAAGCTCTCCCGAAATCTTCTCCTCCGCCACGCCTTCTCTCGCTTCGGGCGGCAGCGGTTCCACCAACGCCTGATCGTCCGGCAATACTTCGATGATGCGAATCGGATTGAAGTTGCGCAACGGCAGAGGCAGATCCGCGGGAAGAATCTGCGGGCCCAGCCATCCGCCCGGCAGACGGCGTATGTCCTTCGACAGGTAATCGAGGTTGTTGACGGGAAATGTGCCGGCCAAACGCGTCAGCGGTCGGCCCGAGTAGCCGCGCGTATCGTAGGCGGTCGCTTCGCGGAAACCGTACTCATTGAGAATGAGCCGCACCTGATCGCGAAACGCGCGTTGTCGTTCGACATCGAGCCCGCCTGAAAGTTCGAGCCGCAGCCGCGCCGGCTTCTCGACGTCTTCCGGCAATTTGTATCCTTCGGGCGCCACCTGAATGGAAGCCGCCGAATCATGCTTCAGGAGGTCGAGCATGCGGCCCGAGGCGATTTTTCCCGCGAGCATGTTTTTCGTCGGGTCTTCGCGATCGGTGTCCGGATGGTCTTCGAGCGGCGGATCGAAGTCGAAATCGATCTTCTTGAGATGCTCGATCAGGCTGTCGTAGATCACGACATGCAGATTGCGCGTGGCTGGGATGTGGTAGCGGAGCAGCACGGAATACTTGGCCCGCGCTGGGGGCTGCGGCGGCTGAGCGCCGGCCGAAAGCGCCGCGACGAATAGCGTACCCAAAGCGATGGTCCATCGCATGTGCGTCCGTCTCCGCGTATAGCTCGCCAATCGTCGCCTGCCGTCTGTTCGCGCAACAAGCCGTCCTCCAGTATGACACCGCATTGGCGCACGGAATTCCAGGCGAGCCCTCTGCCCCCCGGCTTCCCGATTCGGCGATCGGGACAAATGGAATAAAAAACACCCTCGGCATTCCCGGCTTGGCGATCGCGTCGCTGCAATCGCCAAGAACCGCATGCCGCGCTTCGCCCGCAAACTCCGCTGGACGCATCCTCATGGTCTTCGCCGATCGCATCGCTCTTGTGACCGGAGCCTCCAGCGGCATCGGCTGGGAGCTGGCTTTGGAACTGGCACGCCGAAAGTGCCACGTCGCCTTGCTTGCGCGCCGGAAGGAAAAGCTCGACGAACTCGCCCTGCAATGCCACGCCCTGGGCGTGCGGACGGCGGTGGCTCCATGCGACGTCACCGATCGTCAGGCCACGCTCGCGGCCATCCGCTCGGTGCAGGAAGCGCTTGGCCCGATCGACCTCTTGATCGCGAACTCCGGCGTCGGCTTGCCTACCAACGTGGACCCCATGAACTGGGACGAAGTGGATCGCATGATCCGCGTCAATTATCTCGGCGTCGTCTACGCCATCGAGGGCGTGTTGCCGGAGATGCTGAAACGGAGCAGCGGACACCTGGCCGCGGTGTCGAGCCTGGCGTCGTACAAAGGGATGCCTGGGGAATCGGGCTACTGCTCCAGCAAGGCGGCCGTCAATGTGTTCATGGAAGGCTTGCGGATCCAACTCCGCAGCCGCGGCATCTACGTTACCACGATCTGTCCCGGCTTCATCCTGACGCCGATGACCGAAGCCCACGACTTCACGATGCCGTTTCTTTTGAAGCCCCCCGAAGCCGCCCGCCGCATCATTCGCGCTTTGGAACGGCGGAAGAAGGTATTCAACTTTCCCTGGCCGACGACGTTCTTGATGAAGCTGCTGAACTGGCTGCCCGACTGGATCGTGGCGAAGGCGCTCAAGAACTACACCGGCGACAACATGCCGCTCAAAGAAGGAGGCCACCGCGGGCCGTGATTCTGTGGGAGCGATGCTGGTAGGGGCTGATAGGGGTGGCACGGGTGGCACGCAACGCCGGAATCCGTTTTTCATGCGGCCATATCTTCAATCCTTGATTTTTTGGCCTTTTGTGCTTCGGTCATCGCGAGCAAAATCGGCGGATTCGGCGGTTTGTGGCTTTCTGGCTGGGGTGCGACGAATTGGCTTTGGCGGGAAACGGCAGTCGCAGAAGTCGGCGCCGGCGAGTGCCCATTGCAGTCCGCGCAAGGTGCTGCTGGGGATCCGGCGGAACATCATCGTGCTGTTGGGTTCGTCGCCGCACTACGGTCGCGCCCAACGCAAGGATCCCGCGGACGCGGCGCGCGACCGTCGCACGCGAACCAGCGGGAAAACCCGGCGTTCGTGGCCGCGTCGAAAGGACCAGAAAGCCAGAAACCTGCCGCGAGATTTTCGTTCCCTTCCGCGACGTCTCGCTCTACACTCGTGCGAAACCTGCCCCACCGCTTTTCCCAGAAGGACTTCGCATCCATGAGACGATTGCTTGTTCCCGCGTTTCTCGTTCTCCTCGGCCTCGGCCTCACGCTCGCTCAGGCCGGCGGCGACAAGAAGGAAGAGAAGAAGTCGCCTGCCAAGAAGGAAGCGCCGAAGCTCCCGCCCAATAAGGGCGAATCGAAGACCATGAAGCTCTTCGACGGCAAAACCCTCGACGGCTGGGTCGGCCATACGGATCTATGGTCGGTTGAAAACGGCGTGATCATCGGCCGCAATGAGAAGCCGCTCAGCGTCAGCACCTACTTGTTGACGAAAGAGAATTTCACCGATTTCCGCGTCACGTTCGACTTCAAACTTGCCAAATCCGAGATGCACTCGGGCATTTCGTTCTGGGGGCAATACCCGCCCAAGGGGACGAAATTCAAGGACAGCGATCGCTCGGAGTTCACCTATCAAGGCCATCTCGTCATGTTTCCGTCGGGCTGGGGCATGTATGACCTCTACCGACGCAATGGATTGCCGGTGGACGGCGGCCCGGGTCGGAAAATCAACAAGCAGCATGACTGGAACCAAGTCGAAGTGCTGGCTCAAGGCAACCGCGTCCGCGTGGCCGGCAACGGCGCCGCGATCGTCGATTGGTACGATCCGCAACCCGATCTGATCCAAGCCGGCCCGCTCGGCTTGCAGCTTCATTCCAACAATGTGCCGCAGGAAGTGCAGTTCAAGAACATCGAGATCGAAACCTTCCCCAAGGAAGATCGATTGCTGACCGTCAAGTAAACGAGCGAATCGACGAAACAAATCCGGCGGAGCGCGATTCCAAGTCGCTCCGCCGGTTTTGTTGTGCGCCAGGCATGTTGTGTCTCAGGAGGTGCAAATCCTCTGCGGGCGGTGATGGCCCGAACCGCAAGGC
>JAIEPT010000307.1 GCA_019748295.1 Gemmataceae bacterium
GCGTACACCGCGGCCGGCATGGGCCTCTTCGTGTTCGTCGTCGGCTTCTTCCTGTCGTTCTTCCTGCCGCAGCCCACGGGCGAGATGATGACCGAGTAACGCTGGCCGGGTTAGCCGCGACGCGCAGCGGAGCGCGGACTGCTTGCCATGCGATCGTATGGTGCTCAGTCCGCGCTCCGCTGCGCGTCGCGGCTAACCGGGGACGATTCGGCGGAACGTCAGGTTGATCCGCTCGCCAACAGGCTTCGCGGTCTTGGGCGCCATGTGCCGCCAATGAATCTGACATCCTCGGCCCATCACCAGCAAGCTGCCATGCGTCAGCGGCAAGTTCGTCCGCTCGCCGGTTTCGACGTGTTTCAAAGCGAAGTTGCGCTCATTGCCGAGCGATAGCGAGGCGATGATGGGGTCTGGCCCGAGTTCAGGTTCGTTGTCGGAGTGATAGCCCATCGAGTCGCGGCCATCGCGGTAGAGGTTCAGAAGCACGCTGTTGAACGTTTCGCTCGCTGCTTCGTCGATTCGACGCTTGAGCGGCAACAGCGTATCGGGCCAACCTTCACCGCGATGCTCGATGCCGGAGTAGCGGTACACGAGGCCGGGATCCGCATACCAGCCGACGCGGCGCGGAAACGGTCGGCCTCGGCTGAATTCTTGCTTCCAGTCAACCGTCTCGCGAAGATGAACGAACAAGGAATCTGCCTCTGCCGGCGTCAAGAAGGCGTCGTCGTAATGCAGCGTCGTCTGGGTCAGTTCGATCGTGCGTCGCATGTCCGCATTCTAGTTCCGAGTCCTCCATGGCGCGAACCTTCGGCCTCGTCCCCGCCGCCGGCAAAAGCGTCCGCATGGGCCGGCCCAAGCTGTTGTTGGAATGGCGCGGCAAACCGATCCTCGCGCATGTCCTCGAGGCGCTAAGCCTCGGCGGTGTCGAAACGACTTTGGTCGTCGTTCGGCCCGGCGATACGGAACTTCGCGATGCGGCCGAGAACGCGGGGGCGGACGTGTTGATGCTCCCGGCGGAAACGCCGGATATGAAGGCGACCATCCTCGCGGGGCTCGACGAGTTGCAATCGACCAAGATACCCAGCGACGACGACGGCTTCCTGCTCGTCCCCGCCGATCATCCGACGCTCGATGCGGAAATCGTGCGAACGCTGCTCGCCGAATCCGCCGGCGGTTCTACTGTCGTCCCCACCTGCAACGGCAAACGCGGGCATCCAACGTGGATCGCATGGAGGCATGTTTCGCATCTACATCGCCTGGGCGCCGACGAGGGCCTGAACACGTATCTCCGCCGCCATGCGGACGGGATTCGCGAAATCGATTGGCCCAATGGCGAGATCCTGCGCGACCTCGACACGCCCGCAGATTTCGAGCGCCTGCTGCGAGACGGCCTGTAGGGAACGCCCTCCGCGGCGTTCCGCAAACCTGGGCGAACCCATCCTCAAGCGCCCACTTCCCGCCACCCCGCTTGCGGCGAGTGAGCGTCGTTTATGCGAGTGAATTTCACGACGCCATGGCCCAGAACGCTTCTCATTGGTCTGGATCGGTGCGATTAGGCAAGCGGCGCCTGCATTTCTCCCCTCTCCCTCCGGGCAAGATATTGCATCTTCGACCGAAGGCGTTGAAGAGTCATTGATGGAGTTTCATGGTGTGGCGTGTGCCATGCTTCGCCGGGTCCATGGCCGGGCTGTTCAATGCTTCCGCTTCCACCGGCGAAGCATGCGAAGCTTCCGAGGAGCCGCACACGCATTAAGCGGTTCGGCGTGACGCCATGCGAAACCGCTTCCTTCGTGCGCGGCTCCTTCGTCTTACGCCTGCGAAGCTTCCGAGCGTTCGGTCTGGGGGCATGCTTGGACGGTGAAAGCGGGCAGTTCGCCGGCCCCGGCCAGGGACCGCCCCAGCATGGCACGCCGCGGCTGCTTCCACAGATCCAAACGACTTAGGTCGAAGATGCAATATCCTGCCGAAGGGGTGAGGGCGAGCGACCTGGCGCCGCGTGAGAAATGGCGCCCTCACCCCAGCCCTCTCCCGAAGGAAGAGGAAGGTAGACTATCTCCTGCCGCAAGCGGAAGACTTACGGGACGACAAGTTGGATGTGCGCAACCAGTCATGCGGAACGCCACGGAGGGCGTTCCCTACAGAGCGACGTTGGTTGCGAGCTCTTACTTGCTCTCAGATTCCTGCCAACGTTGCCACGCGAGGCCGGGGCGATCGACGCGGAATGAGACGAGGCGGCGGTGCTGTTCTTCGGTCACATACACAGTCTTGCCGTCCGGGCCGCCGAAGCAGAGGTTGGTGGGGTTTTTGCCGAGCACGTCCACTTCCTGCAGGATCTCGCCCTGCGGCGACATTTTGACGACGGTCCCTTTGCCGTGGCGGGTGATGTACAGGTTGCCGTCGGCGTCGCAGCGCATGCCGTCGAAGCCGAAGTCGGGGAATTTCTTGAGCAGCTTCTTCTCGCCCAGCGTGCCGTCGGCCTGAATCGGAAAGACCCAGACGTTGCGCTGCACCGATTCGTTCACGTACAGCGTCTTGCCGTCGGGGCTCACATCAATGCCATTGGTGGTCCCCATGTCCGTGGCGAGCCGCGTCACCTTGCCGGCCGTATCGATCCGCCACAGTTGGCCGGTCCCCTTCGCCCAGGCCGGGTCGCTGGCCAAGAGCGTTCCATCCGGGGCGATGGCGAGATCGTTCGGCTGATTCATCTTCGGTTCGTTGGCGAAGATCTCGATCTTCTTCGTCTTGGGGTCGATCCGCAACACGTTGTGTTCGACATAGTCGGCCACGTACATCATTCCCTTCTTGTCGAAGACGATACCGTTCCCCGTCGATTTGCCCGGCAGCTCGACGAAAATCTCGCTCTTGCCGGCGGGCGTGGTTTTGCCGATGGTCTGCTGCTTCTCGAAGTTGACCGCGTAGATGTTGCCGGCCGCGTCGCAAGCGGGGCCTTCGATGCCGCTGGTGAAGCTCTTCTCGGGCGTCAGCGGCTTGGCGACGAAGAGCCTTTCGTCTTGAGCGAATGCAAACGGGGAGACGGCGAGCAGCAGCAAAAGAAACGCGATGCGCATGACGGATCTCGGCGGGATGCGGAGGTAGGCAGCGAACGCTCCAATTGTCGCGGTCGGCGCGGCGATGTCAACGCGCACGAGCAAAGCCCATGACGCAGGTCGTGGGCTCGGAGTTCGGCGAGGCGTCGTCGTTGCGGGCGAATCACTGACCAGGGACATACGGCGGAGGCGAAGTCGGCGGCACCGGCGGCGGGAGCATGCCCCCGGGTTGCTGCGAATATTGCACATTAGGACCTGGCGTGGCCACGCTCGGCGTGTTCATCATCGGGGCGCCGAAATTAGGCGACGGTCCGCCCGCGACATTGGCCGGGGCGGGAGCGCCGAACGACGCCGGTTGCGGCGGGACGCCGAAGGCAGCGGGCTGGGACGGCGCGCCATAGGGCGAAGCCTGCTGCGGAGCATTGAACCCGGTCGGCTGCACGTTGCCGAAGTTCGAGGTACCGGTGGCGGGCCGCACGGCGCTGGGCGAGCCTTGCATCGGCGGAGCGTATGGGGGGTTCCCCATAGCTCCGGCAGGAGCGTTGCTGCGAGGCGCCCCTGCGGAGGCGGGAGCGGCTCCATTGCCGCCGTTAAAGGTATTGCCGCCCCAGGGATTGTTGCGGCGAGCAGGGGCATCCGATTGACAACCGAGGGAGGCCAACAGACACGCCCACGCGCTGAGGCCGACCGCCAAGGAAGATACGCGACGCATCGCCTCTTCTCCGAAAGATGTTCCGTCGTATCCCAGCTTGCCCGCCTTCTTGCCTCACGCGGGGAACGAATCCGTTCGTTCGCCAGGAATCGCGCGGACTCTATCGGCCCCTTCTGCGCGGGTCAATGCCAAGTTCATTTCCCGATGCAGAGGGGGCTTAGGCGAGCGGCACCTGTATTTCTCCCCTCTCCCTCCGGGAGAGGGGCCGGGGGTGAGGGCGTGCGACGTGGCGTTTCGCAAGAAAAGGCACCCTCACCCCAACCCTCTCCCGGAGGGAGAGGGAGACTATCTCCTGCCGCTCGCCTTAACAGAGATGGCAATGATGGCTGGCCTGGGCACGTGTGGCACGCCCTGAACGTAGTGAAAGGCGTGGAAACGGTGCTGCAGCCGTATCCAACTAGTAGGATGGATCTGCGGATGCGGTCCATGCTTTTTCCCTGCTTGGTACGCATCATCCAGGGCGTTCGTGTGTCTGGGGCCGCTCGAGCACCATGCCCCAATGCCAGGAGCAGCAGCACAAGTCCTCGCCGCGCACGAAGCGGAAACCCGCCTGCTCGGCCCACTCGCGGCACTGCTCGGGTTGCGGGCGAATGGTCAGCGACGGCCCTCGCGGGGTGGCCGGGTCGAGCTTCCAGTGGATGATGCCCACCTTCCCGCCGGGAGCCAGCGCTCGGTACGCCTCCCGCAACAACGCGACCGGCTCCTCAATGTGCAGGATGTTGAAAAGCATCGCGTATGCGGCACTGCCGTCTGGCCGGCCGCAACCATCGGCCACGAAGTCCCGCTCCTGGGCAACGACGTTCGCATACCCGGCTTTCACGGCACTGGCGGCGGTTGCGGCGACCATCTCGGGCTCGATGTCGAGGGCGTACACGGCGCCGGAAACCAGCTTGGCGGCCGGCATGGTGAACAGGCCATAACCGCAGCCGAACTCGACAACGTCGCCAGGACCAGCGCAGTCGAGCTTGGCAACGATGCACTCGGGGTTGAAGAAGGTCTGCCAGTATGCCTCGTCGGGCATCCCGCTCTCACGGCCCTTTCCCATACCTGCGTCCTTTTTCCGGCGCCGAACAACCATCAGGCGGAAGCGAATTCCGTCACATCGAAGTGAAGATTACGCCGTAAGGCTAGCGGCATTATCGCGTGGCGGAAAGCCGGTTTCAGCCGGTGCTTCAACGGCCTCGCTCCACATCCGATTAGGCATGAGACGCATCATTGCTGTCATCCGAATTGTCCGGTTCCCTCAACGGCATCGCACAACAGGGACCCAGCTGGATTCATACCGCCGGACTCGGTACAACGGGACGCGGTCGGCGGAGCGGAATGAACGGAATGCCTCGAGGAATCGACATGATGTCGCAACCATGGCGCCTACGCGCCGCTAGCCTGCTTGCCCTGATGTTCCCCGCCTTCGCATTTTCTCAGTTCGAGCTTCCGCCGTTGCCGCCGGTCCAGGCGCCGCAGTCGTTTGTGCCGTTGCAGGCGCAGCCGAATGTTCAGCAGCTGGCGCCGCAACCACCCGCCCCGCAGCAACCCAACGCGTTGCCGAACGGCATCGAAGTCATGGCGCGCGG
>JAIEPT010000313.1 GCA_019748295.1 Gemmataceae bacterium
GCCGCTTCCCGACCTGGACGATTGAGCGCAATGAAGCCGTTCTTCGTTCAAACGGAGGGTGAAGGACTCGCCCAGGGGGACATTCTGACCGGCTGCCCGGTGCCCCTGTTCCCGCCCGACTTCGGGACCGGGGAAGGTCTGCAGAACGTTCCGTTCCAGCGGGGGACGTTGATTGTCGTGACCCAGAGCTGTGACCTAGAAAACAAGAAGGCTCCGCTTGTCGCTCTGTGCCCCGTCTACGACCTTTCACAGGTGGCTTCCCTCAAACAGGGCTTGAGCCAACCGAAAGAACTCGACCGGCTCAGGAAAGGCGATTACGTTGCCCTTCACATGCTGGCCTCGCCGGAGGAACCGGAGAACAATCTACGGGCCTTGGTCGTGGACTTCCGTCAGCTTTACAGCTTGCCGTTCCCCTTCCTGAGCGGCCACGCTGTGAGCCTCGGTAAGCGGTGGCGACTCGATTCGCCTTTCCTTGAGCACTTCTCCCAGGCGTTCGCCCGCTTCTTCATGCGGGTTGGGCTACCCTCGAGCATCCCCCCGTTCGTCAAGAAGTAGTAGAGCTGCGCCGCCAAAACCTCACCAGGAGAAGGCTTGAACGGCTTCACGATTCGCCGCTTCGTCCGGATGACCGAAGACGAAAGCCGCTCCATGTCAAGAGGCTGAACCACGGAAGGCGATGGGAGCCGGATCGTCGGGCGGGGATGCCCCGCAAAGGCTCCAGGCCGAACACCAAGAGGATTTTTGAGACTCGACTCAGGGTGCCCGATGCCCACACCCCTTGAGCACGTCGCCGCCTGCCTGAACTTTTGTTAAGCCCCCGCCACGACGCGACGACTGGGACGGACGCGACACCCCCTTACAGGGGTGTGTCGCTGTCCCACTCGTCACACGACTGGGGACGACTGGGAGAAAAGCGATTCTGTCCCACTCGTCCCGTTCGTCCCAGTCGTCGCCGCCACTGGACGGCGAAGAGCCTTGAAGGCGCTCACGATCGTCTTTTTGGGGTTTCGCGGATTCGGCTTCTCGAGCGAGTGGTCGAACTCTTCGAGGATTCCTTCTTCTATCAGTCCTGCAAGGACCCTGTCCGCCATGGTTGACGACAGACGTGCTTTGTCCCGAACCTTGCGAGTGCCGGCCCACCCCAGTGGTTTTCCATCTGGTCCGAGCTGGGATGACAGCTTCTCGAACGCCGCCATGAACTTCGCTTCATTGTCCTTGTGCTGGCGTTCCTTCTTGGACGTTTGACGGGCATCCTGTGACGTTTCCTTGCCGGAGCGAACCTCTTGGCGAGCCTCAGCCGCGCTCAAGATGGTGGGCTTCCAATGGCGCCCCCCGAACGACTCATTGAGGACGCCCTCATCGACGTCCAGCCCCCACAGCCCTCCATGTCCCACGGAGCCGCCTACGGCCAACCAGAGTTGATGCAGGCCCGATCCGGGCTCGTACCGCATGCGGCGCTTGAAGAGAATCCACTGACGGGCGAACTCGGGAATGCCTGCGAACGCCAAGTCCTCTAGCTCAGGCGGGTCCTCGTACTTCGTCTGCGAAGGCTTCGACGTGTGGTGCAACAAGATCGGTGTGCAACCGGCAGATTTGCAGGCGTCACCGACAGCCAGCAAGAGCGGCCCCATGTCGAAGAGGTTGCTCGCTTTGGCTTCCGAACCGGCAAGCAAGCATAGGTACAAAGGGTCGATAATGCAGACGGTCGCTCCAAGGGCCAGCAAGCCACGTCGAAGCTCGTCGATCTCCGCGGCCAAAGCCAGCCGCGGCAGCCGGAACAGCCAATGAACGTCCACCGTGGCCAATTCCAGCCCCTTGTGGAGGCAGACACGGCGAGCGGTCTCGCGAATGGTGAACTCGCCGCTCTCGCCCGAGAGCAGCACCACGCGTTCGGGCGTCGGGCAAGCGAACTGCCCCAGCCACGGCGTGCCCGTCGCTAAGCTGATCGCCAAATCGATGCTGGTGGACGTTTTGAGGCACTTCTTCGGTGCCCCAACGATGCAATTTTGGCCCGCGACCAGAACCTTCTGGACAAGCCATCGTGGTGTAAGGTCGGCTTCTTCGAGTTGCTTTGAGTTGATGGGTTCAAATCGGAAACCACGCTGGGGAGGTGGAGAGGCGGCTGGAGCCTCGGCCGTTGCATTGGCGTAGTCCTGACGCCCGTAGGAATGAGCGTTGGCAACAATCTCCCGTAACCTCTCTTCGCCCTTTGGCGGGCTGTTCCCTGCGTCCCACTTGTTCAGCCATTTCACGGCCTCGGCGTCGGGCAGCCTGAGATCCCGCACTAGGAAGGCCCCAAATCGGTAGGCGACGTCGTCGCGGCCTTGTCCTTCGCACAGGCGGGGCAATTTGGCCATGTAGACAGCCGCACGATATTCGGCGACGGGCTTGAAGAGACTTGGACTGTCTCCTCGGATCTGCAGCACGAAGGCAACGGCTTCGTGGCCATCGAGCCATCGCGAACCGTTCCACACACGCGACCAATGCGACCGAGTGTGGTGGAGGCCGGGAAGGCGAAGCCAATTGCCGTAGCGGCTTCTCCGCTTCCCTGAAGCTTCAGCAGCTTTGATTTCTTCCGGCGTGGCCAATCGCGGCTGCTTCGGGAACACCTCGGGCGGCTTATCCATTCCGAACTTGGCATGGTCGCAAACCAAGTGCTTCATGAACCAGAACATCTGCTCCGACGGGATGGCGGTCGCGCTCAAGACATCGAGGTGGTATCCACCGTTTCCGTTACTGTCCGTCAGGAGCGGATGAAAACCCTCCAGGACAAGGCGACTGTACCATGCTTCGGCCGCTTTCCACGTGATGCTGGCGTGCGTGCTCTTTTCGCCATGGTGGTCGATTTCCGCCGAGCCGAACATGCAGAGGTTTTCGGGGCTCGTTGTGTGAATGCCGACGATGTGCTCTGGCGCCGTCGCCCGGAAGTGCTGGGCCAGGGTGTCGAGCGTCAGCAGTTCCTTCCCGCGATTCTTTTTCCACGGGCGGGTGGTTGTCGGCCCTAACTCGAACTCGCTGCCATCTTGGCGTTTGACCTTCTTCTTGCGCTGATCGAGTGGGTTGTAGCCTCCCCAAACATCGGTTCGGACGACGTAGCGATCCCATGCCCAGCGGGCCAATTCGGCGTCGCTGAGATGCCACGCCACGGCTCCTGGCAAAGGGCCGCCGTTGCAAAAGGGAGGGCTGCCGGAAGTACTCATGCGGCACCTCCTTCAGCAAACGCGACGAACTGGACAAGCAGGTTACAATGACTCATAGCTAGTGTCCCTCCGGCCCGTGACCGACTGCCATCGGCACGGGCCATTTCGTTAGAACCCTTTGGATCGAAGAATGGATGCGGCGCGGTCGTCATCGACTCGCCGTTTGCTCTCGGAGCGAGTGCGGACCGGAGACGGGGCGGGAGCCGCTGCATCGACAGGAACGGAAGCCGGCAGCGAAGCGAAAAACCGGGACACGGCGAGTTGAGTGGTGAGCCACTTCTTGCCCCGCCGGATAGCTTCGAGGCGGATGCGGCCGCCTTTGCCGTCCGGCAGCCCTTTCAGAATCCAACGAAATGGGGTTGGCGGGGACACGCCGAGATTGCGTGCCACCTGAACGGTACTGATGCCGAAGCCAGCGGCGATTTCATCGGCGAGCGACGGAGGAGAACCAGATGCGGACATGAGAAAACCCTCAAGGTTGCGAGACTACATTCGCAATCATGAGGGTTTGCTGTTGGCACAGATACGGCGCGACTATGGACTATCTATTCCACCAGTCGGCGCCCTTTCCTTCGGCACGACTTGATCAGTGATTTGACCTCTGGAGGCAGATCTTGCGCGAGGCGATCCAAGCGGATTCCCTTGATTGCCGGGTACTTCTCTCCGATCTCGCTTCCTGTGATCCAGTTGGGATAGCTTTCAACGAGCGCCGTCAGAAAGGTCAATGCTTCGGTGCGAGTCTCAGTAACCGCGTCCATTAAGACCGGCTCGCCGTCAAGCAGGATTCGGTCACCGTCAATTGCCAGACGGGAACGCCGAATGTTCCGCTGAACTTTTGAGGTCGCGGCCGTTTCCGCCGCAAGCCATTTTGCCGCTCGATTCAGCCATGCATCAGCCTCTTGACGGGACCGAATATCCGTCAGAGCAGGAACGGGCTCGACGTCGCCGAACGCAGCGAATCGTTGGCTCAGGAAAACGAGATTTGATTCGACACTTTTAAGCAGTTCGTCGCCTGCCTCTCCCCTCCCGAAGGGACTTGAGTGCTTCTTCACGATGCGAGGGATGTCTTTATGGACGCTCTCAATGAACCTCTTTGCTTTCCCGATTTCTTCATCCAGGTCAATCAGATCGGCACGCGATGTGTGGACGGGATTCGCGTTGGCCTTCATGGCCTTCTTAGCCAACGCGAGCATGTGGCTCAAATGGCTGATGATCTGCTCCGTCCGGGTCGCTGTGCTCGGGCGTGGCGGCCACTCGACGCCTTCTATCTCGTCGGCCAGAATGTGCGTGTGTTCCGCCAAATCCCACGCGGAGAAGCCATGAGAGAGCTTGCCTTCCTGACTTAAGTGAATGTCGTTGATGGCGAACTGAAGCCACGCTCGCAGGTGCTCGAGCGTCTTGCCGAGGGGCACCACCCGAAGACGCCAGCGATTATTCCCCGCGTCGTCACGGAACCATGTGACGTGGCCTAGGTGGTCGGTCCGGACCATCAGCCCGTTGGTGGCTCCGTCCGGAATGCAGTCTGCAAAATGAAAGAATGGGCCACGTTCGGTGAAGACGAATCGCTCGCGCCCTAGAGCAGGTTCGGGGACGAGGTCAGGATGGAATGGAGCCGGGAATCTCATAGCCTCCTTGTACGCTTTCTCGCGAAGGGGCAACTCCGACAGGAGCGAATCAAAGATGTCCTCCGTCTCGGATTGCCGCGTCGGGTCTTTGAATTGAGGCGGCGGGCCCAGCACATCGCTGTGTCGTCGCCAAAGCTCACGAACGCTGTCCACGTCTTTGACGAGCTGCTTTGCATCTGGAGCAACGAGCAACCAGACAAGTCGCTTCGACTTGATGTCGTCGCGAACGAGTTCGCCGGGAGTCGGATCGAATTGCCGGCTCCCTGAACTTTTCCCGTGAACTTGGCAATCGGACACGATTTCCCCTTCCGTGGCGGGGCGAACGTGCAGTGTCATAGCGTTACCCTTAATTCAGTTGGAACGCCCGGAGCGAGGCGAGAGAAGTCGCATCGCGCCCGTGCGTCCCTATGCCGGTCCCGTTTCAAACCCCGCTCGGCGTCCCGAGACATCATCTCATTCGGTGTGATCGCTTGAAGTTTCCAGGCGATACCAGCCTGGTCCGTTGCGATTGCGCACTGGGCCGCGATGCTCTCGTTTCCGCGTTCTTCGCGATGGCACGTTG
>JAIEPT010000121.1 GCA_019748295.1 Gemmataceae bacterium
GCGCCGCAACCGATCTAGGCAATAAAACAGGAAGATCAGGGGACTTCTCCGACCCACGCCGGGAATTGCTGGTGAAATCTGCGGCCAACCCCAAGGGCGATTACCGAAGTTCCACCGTCTTCGCCTTGAAATCAATGCGCAACTCCCGATCCGCTAACAGCAGCGTCCCCAATAAAGCGAACTTCCCGTCGCTACCGGCGATCTCTGTCTCGTAGCGGTTCCCGAACCAGTCGATGACGCATCGGAAGAGTGGAAGTTCGACGGCGTTTCCGTCGGCCAAGACAGCT
This sequence comes from Gemmataceae bacterium, assembly GCA_019748295.1. GTDB lineage: Bacteria > Planctomycetota > Planctomycetia > Gemmatales > Gemmataceae > JAIEPT01. Next base: position 288 of record JAIEPT010000121.1, read on the forward strand.
TCGACGTACGACACCTCAACGAGATCGAGCGCCGCGGCGAGGTTTCGAGGAATAACCAAGCCGCCGTTAAAGGCCGTGTCAATCGTGTCAATCCAGACGAGGATTTCGGTTCGATCGCCCGCGAGCGATGCTGATACGGGCACTCGGAGTAACGCCCGCAATTGATCATCGACGAATCCATTCACTGCGTCACGCCTCCCATGTGGAGCGCGGCGCGATGCCCGATTCGGATCGTAAACGACTTTCGCGACGGATGCTTCTCCAGAGCGGCTTGCACCGCTTCGTGAAGCGTGTCGCCGAGGAAGGCCTCTCCCGATTCCGGCTCGATCGACACGAAGCGATCCAAATGATCGCGTTCAAGATCCGATTGCAATCGCTCGGCGTAAATGTGCTTGGCGCGTTCAATGATTGATTTTGCTTCGTGCGATACCACGTTCGGTCCTCCTGTGTTTCCGCGGGTCGTCCGCCAACAGCCGCAACATTGCTCATCCCCGCGGCGGTCGCTGGACAAGCAGGCGGGCGCGGATGTCGCTCAGGTCGCCCTGCTGACTCTCAATGCGTCGGCGGACTTCGGCGGCCTTCGCCTCGCGGCGTCCCAAGTAGTCTTCGACATCGCTCCGATGCCGCAAGTAGTAGGTGATGACGGCGTACACGTCGGGCAGCGCCAGCGTGGGGTATCGCTGCACGATCGCCTCTGGGGTCGCTCCGTCTTGAAAGGCCCGAATGACCAACTCGAGCAAAACGCGAGAATCGCCGACGCGTAAGGCGCCCGCGGAGTCCTCACGCAGAGGGGGCGAATCGGATTGCACGGTGAAAGGCACGACGAGATCCTCCTTATTCAGTCGCTTTATGATAGCCGGAATCGCGATGTTCTTTGGAAACAAAAGGAAGAGTAAGGGGACGCAGGGCTGCGTCCCCTTTGCCTGTCCGTTTACTGCTGCCCCACCGCCGAGTGAACGGCCCGTTCCAGGAGAATTGCGGCGACTTGCATCGGGCTTGCGTGTGTTCGCTCGGCGAGTTGGCCGAGTTGCTCCAGCGTTGCCGTCGATAGGCGGATGAGGCGCTGCTGGTCCCACGACGGGTCCGTCGCGCGTCCTCCGCTCTCCGGCACGCGGAACCGCGCACCTACTTCGGCGGCCAATTGCACGGCCCCGAAGCATCCACCGCCCGACGCGACTTTGCCGCGCCGTTCCGCCCCCAACTCCCTTGCGATTCGGTCCATATCGAGTGGCTTGCTCACGGCCTACTCCTCCGAAAATTCCCGGAACGCTAGATACTCGTCCCCGATGACCAACCCGATCTCGCCCTGGCCAGACTCCCGGCCCATTTGGCGGCAGAAGTCGCCGAGTTGGCCGAGTCGGGCCGAGTCCGCGATATCCGTCGGGGTCGTGTAGCAGTGAATGACGATGGGTTCGTCTTCCACGAGCACTCCGCCCCGCTCATCGTCGCGCCACACGCCCCGGGCTCGCGGGAAGGCAGTCGCCCCGCCGAAGAGTTCCCCGAACGTGTCGAGAGCCGCTTCGACCCAATACGATTGGTCGATCGGCGTGACCCCCGTCCCGCTCGACGCTGGGGACAAAGAGGACGACCAATATGGCTTTGCGTCCCGCTTGCAGGTCTGAGGGTTCCATACCGGCCTCCACCGATCAATATAGATCGGCGCAAATGTTGTTGCAAGCCCTGCATCGTCTCGTTGTTTTATGGCCGCAATGAAGCGGTCGCTCAAGCTCGCTCTCAGGATCAATCCATTCACTGCGTCACGCCTCCCATGTGGAGCGCGGCGCGATGTCCGATTCGGATCGTAAACGACTTTCGGGACGGATGCTTCTCCAAAGCGGCTTGCACCGCTTCGTGAAGCGTGTCGCCGAGAAAGGCCTCTCCCGATTCCGGTTCGATCGACACGAAGCGATCGAAATGATCGCGTTCAAGATCCGATTGCAGTCGCTCCGCGTAGATGTGCTTGGCGCGGTCAATGATCGATTTTGCTTCGTGCGATACCACGTTCGGTCCCGCTGTCATTCGCTGTTCGTCCCTCAGACTGTCGCGGCGGATTCCCCAAATAAAGGGAAACCGCTTGGCGAGCCGAGTCTAAAATGGTCCTGACAACCCCGATACCTTGTTTTCCGCGAGATGGAGGCAGCAATGAGTTCGCAATGGAATCGGATCGCGGCCATCGTTGGAGACGGCCAGACCAGAACATTCAAAGAACGGCGTAATGCCTTCTATGAACATTTGGTTCAATGCCTTGAGTTGCCCGAGGTGACGGGCATCGATGATTTTCGCTGGGAGGAGCCGTTCATGGGGGTTGGAACCCCGCGGAATACAAGCGTCTACGGAAGGAATCCCCGTCGCATCAAGACGTCTACGACTTGCTGAAGGTTGAGAAGGGCGCCTTCTCGGAATGGATGCTGTTTCGCGGGGATGACCTCGGCGCTTATGTAAGACGTAAATCCGATGGCAAAGAGTTCAGCCTCGGACTGGCGGAACTCAAAGCTGTGGCAGAGGAGACACGCAACGCTCAACTGCTCGATGACTTTTCCGTCTTCTTGGTGAACTGCCGCTACTAAACCGGTGACTCGGGGTGTGTCGCTCAAAGCGAGACCATTCTTCGGAAGGTACGACGCGATGCCCGGCAAAAGTCCCAAGAAATCAACGAACGTCGCGAAGAAGCCGGTCGCCAAGCCGGGGGAGCCGGTGCTGCTTTCGGGGGGCAACCCGCAGATTGCGAAGGGGTACGGCGATGGTCCGGTGCAGGCTTTCATCGCGGCCATGCCGGGTTGGAAGCAGGATGTGGGCAAGCGGCTCGATGCCATCATCGAGCGCGTCGTCCCCGGCGTGCACAAGGCGGTCAAATGGAACACGCCCTTGTATGGGATCGAAGGGGAGGGGTGGTTTCTCAGCTTTCATTGCTTCGCGAAGTACGTGAAGGTGGCCTTCTTCCGCGGCTTGTCGCTGGTCCCGATTCCGCCCGTCGAGTCCAAGAGCCAAGACACGCGTTACTTCCACATTCATGAGGACGACGAACTCGACGAAACGCAGTTCGCGGATTGGCTCAAGCAAGCTCGCCGTCTGCCCGGCGAACGAATGTGAGCAGCAAGGACACCGACCATAAAGAAAGAAGGGGAGTACGAAGCATCCGCCTCGCAACTCATTGATGCGCAGATTCAAGCATTGAACGATTGGCGGGGTAAGGTGCTTGCTCGCGTTCGCGCCTTGATCCGCAAGGCCGATCCGGAGGTGGTCGAAGAGGTGAAGCAACGAAAGCCCTCGAACTCGATGCTCGGCGTCCCCGTGTGGTCGCATGCAAGAATCATCTGCACGGGAGAGACGTACAAAGGAGCCGTGAATCTGACCTTCGCCAAAGGCGCGTCGCTTGAGGATCCGTCCGGCCTCTTCAACGCGAGCCTCACAGGCGACACCCGGCGTGCGATCGATTTCCACGAAGAGGACGCGATCGACGAAAAGGCGCGAATCGCCCTGATTCGCGCCGCGGTGGAATTGAACACGGCGGACTAGAGCATTCCAAATTCGCCGCCTGTGCCGCGATGTCGCGTTCTTTTGGGAACGCCCTCCGTGGCGTTCCGCCGGACTGGACGCGTCCAAACGACGATATCCAATTCGCGATCGTCGGTTTACCGCTTGCGGCTTAGCGTTCGCGTCGAAATGACGGCTCGCTAAGCCGCAAGCGGAAGACGAAACGACGGAATATGGGACGCATTCGTTCGGACGCCCGTCCAGTCTGGCGGAATGCCGCAGAGGGCGTTCCCTACAGAACGCGACGTTCGCCGACTACTTCTTTTGCCCAAGGCGTTCGCGAAGGCGGGCGAGCAGGATGCTCTTGGAGACTTGACCGGGCCGCGGGTTGCTCACGGTGGAATCAGCTTCCGAAGTCGCCATCACGGCGGGCGGAGCGGCCGGCAATTCGAACTCGACGGGAGTCGTCGGGCGATCGTCCTCCGGCAGCGGCGTTTCCAGTTGCTCCACGACGTGTCGCACCACGGGAGCGGGCGAAGCGATGCCTTTGCCGAACAGATTGAGAATGTCGTTCTCCGGCACCGGCTTCATCAAGGAGACGAACACGATTTGGGAGAAGGGGACGACGGTGATGCGTGTGCCGTCCGTGGTGCCCGAGAGGCGGGCCTTCATGACGATGAACTCGCGATCAATGCGAAAGACCTGCTGAACGATCAACTCAGTGCCGTCGATCAGCATGATCGCAACCGCGTCGTGCAGTTCGGGGGGGATTTTCCGAAACAGTGCTAGCCAGTCTGAGCCAATCATGGCGAAGCTTGCCCTGGGGATATTGGGCTTCCGAGCGAAGCATAGCATGGGAAACGAGGCGTCGAGTCGGCTGGGGCGAACCTGCTCGATTTGTCGAACTTGAGTTTTCTCCGATTTTCGAATTGCGATCGAACCGGTCGCGAGTATACTTCGTAATACCGTTGTAGCAATGTTTTACTTTGGTTCCACTTGAGTGCTTCCATGCGACGCAAACTGTTTCGCCAAAAACGGTTCGGATTCACGCTGATCGAGTTGCTGGTCGTCATCGCCATCATCGCGGTGCTCGTCGGCTTGTTGGTCCCGGCCGTTCAGAAGGTTCGCGAGGCGGCCGCCCGAACGCAGTGCCGCAACAACTTGAAACAAATTGGCCTCGCCCTTCACGGCTATCACGACACCTCGAAGAAGTTCCCCCCGGGCTACAACTCGGCCGTCGATGGTACGGGGAACGAGACTGGGCCCGGTTGGGGTTGGGCAGCATATGTCCTCGACTACGTCGAACAGAGCCCGCTTCGCAAGACGATCGCCTTCAATCTCGACCTCGGCCATGCGAACAACGCGACGGCCCGCAACACGAAGATCGCCATCTTCCTCTGCCCTTCGGACGACACCATCGGAACGTTCACCCCCGACGGCGGGACGTATTCCCTCGCCCATGCTAACTACGTAGGCATCTTCGGCAACTTCGACATCCAAACCGATCCGGCCAACGGCAACGGCCTTTTCTTCCGCAACAGCCAAGTAAGGATTGCCCACGTAGAGTCGAGAGGTAGCGCGGTGGTTTAGGGGCGGCCTATCCGTCCGGCCCTTTCGGGTGCCGGGGCCTCAATATC
>JAIEPT010000361.1 GCA_019748295.1 Gemmataceae bacterium
GCGGTTCGGCGTGACGCCATGCGAAACCGCTTACTTCGTGCGCGGCTCCTTCGTCTTACGCCTGCGAAGCTTCCGAGGAGCCGCGCACGCAGTAAGCGGTTCGGCATGACGCCATGCGAAACCGCTTACTTCGTGCGCGGCTCCTTCGTCTTACGCCTGCGAAGCTTCCGAGGCGTTCAGCTTCCGAGCGTTCGGTCTGGGGGCATGCTTGGACGGTGAAAGCGGGCAGTTCGCTGGCCCCGGCCAGGGACCCGCCCAAGCATGGCACGCCGCGGCTGCTTCCACAGATCCAAGCGACTTAGGTCGAAGATGCAATATCCTGCCGGAGGGAGAGCCGGGAGAGGGAGGTAGATTAGCTCTTGCCGGTCGCCTAAGATGATGCGATGGGCGCTTTCCACGCCCTTCACTACGTTCAGGGCGTGCCACACGTTCCGCTACTTGGAAGGATTCAACGCGCCCCAGAGTAACGCCACGAAAGCGACCTGGTTGAACAGGCTATGCATGAGAATGCCGGGCCAAAGGTTGTTCGTTCGCAAGCGGAGCCAACCCAGAACTACACCGAGCAGAAAAATGGGGACCGGCGCGGGCCAGGTCATGTGGAACATCGCGAAGAGCATCGCGGAGCCGAAGACAGAAAGGCGAGCAAGCGATTCCTGCCAGGCGCGCCATTTCGGCTGGCGAATGATCTCCTCCATCCGTTCGTCGTCAAGCTTCTCTTGCTCCTCGGCGGCGACATCGTCGTCGTCGTCCATCGCTTCGGATGCCTCGGCTTCCGGGATCGCCGGCCGCTTTCCCTTGGCTTCGAGCGGCAGGAACCAATCGAGCCCTTCGCGGATCAGCGGTTGCCAGCTACGGACGGCGCCCACGCCGTAGATGCAGCCCAAAACCGCGGCAAAGGTGAGCGTTGCGAGGCCGGCATCCAAATCGTTCGCCGCCTTCACCTGTGCCTCGACGTCTTTCGCTTCCTTGGCGTTCGTCTTCGAGAGGTGGTTCATCAACGGAATGGCGCCGACGAGAAACGTGGACATCAATACCAGCGCATGGCCCAGCGGCGACGCACGGCGGAGCCAACCTTGCAATACGCCTCGGAAAAACCATTCTTCGATGATCGGCGCGAAGACCGCCGCCTGAAACCACAGAAGGCCCCATTCGATCGTGTTGAGCGTGCGTTCAAGAGCGATCTTTTCGAGGAAGTGCGGTTCGGTCGTCCACACTTGCAAAAGTGCGAGGTACAAGCCAAGCAGCAATGGCGTGGCAATGGCGAATCCAAGAATCCCCAGGATCGCGTGGGGCACAATGCGGACGAACGAAAAGCCGATATCGGCAGGCCGCGTCGAGGCGATCCAATGCATCAGCAAGAAGTTTGCCGCAAGGATGGCGGGAAGGATGGCCGGGGCGAGCCAGAGCAATCGTCGGCCCAGGTCTTCAGGATTATCCCCGTCCGGCAACGGCCCGCTGCCGCGCAGCAACATCGAGATGAGCGGCGGCATCAGGTTCATGACGAGGTAGGCGAGAAACACGTCTCGCCCCGTCCAGGTTCCGGTCCGCAATTGCGGCAACGGCAGCAATCGCGGCCGACGCCACAGCCAAAGGATGCCCGCGATCAGCAGCGCGGGCACGGCAATGGCGGCATGAGACGCGGCTTGAATGGTCACGCTTTCCGGATTGTCCACGCCGAGTCCCGTCCGTCGAAAAAGCGACAAACGCCGCTGCGCCAGCGAATCGTACAATAGGGCGTCGAATCGACATTGTAGCGGCTGAGCAGGGCAGGCGAGCAGAGATGAGCGACATCCTTCAACGCATCGTGGAAACCAAGCATCGCGAGATCGCCGAAGCCAAGGCGAGGTTGCCGCTCGAAGCCTTGCGGACCAAGCTGCCTTCCGCCCCGCCGGTTCGCGATTTCTTCGGCGCACTCGATCGGCTGGGCCGACTCGGCATTATTGCCGAGATCAAGAAGGCATCCCCCTCCGCGGGCGTGATGCGAGCCGATTTCGATCCCATCGCCATTGCCAGGGAATACGCCCAGCACGGCGTCGACTGCATCAGTGTTTTGACTGATGTTGAATACTTTCAGGGAAAGCTCGAGTATCTGACGGCAATCCGACACTCCGTGGCTACGCCGGTGCTTCGCAAGGACTTCCTGATCGATCCCTATCAGGTCGTGGAAGCGCGCGTTGCCGGCGCCGATGCCGTGCTTCTGATCGCGGAAATTCTCGACGACGAACAAATGCGTGGATTGCTGTCGCTGACGCACGAATTGGAAATGACGGCCCTGGTCGAGCTGTACGAACCAGCCAATGTCTCGCGTGTCGTTGCTAGCGGGGCGAAGCTGATCGGCGTCAACAACCGCAACCTTCGCACCTTCGAGACCCGGCTCGATCACACGATCGACCTGGCCCTGTCGATTCCAAAAGACCGCCTGCTCGTCGCCGAGAGCGGCATCCGCACCCGTGAAGACATGGAACGCCTTGCTGCCGCCGGAGTGCGTGCCGTGTTGATCGGCGAATCGTTCATGCGATCCGGCGATCTCGCCTCGAAACTCCGCGAAATCCGCGGCGACGCGTAGCTTCCAAACCCGCCTCCCGGTGGCGTATGATTCGCCTCGACGATCTGGTTTACGACTTTCTTCGGAAGCACTCGCTGCTTAATGTTCCGGGCGTACTCGCAGTCTCGGGTGGGCCAGACAGCCTCGCCCTCGCCACAGCGTTCATTGAAAAATCCGGCGAGGTAGGCATTCCGCCGATTCACCTTGCTCACTTCAACCACAAACTGCGCGGTGCCGATAGCGATGCTGACGAGTCATTCGTCAATGACTTCGCCGCCAGATTTCATGTGCCGTTCCGCTCGACGCAATGCGACATCGCCGCTGCGGCTTGTGAGGCGAAGGCAAACCTCGAAGAGACTGCACGCACCGCCCGTTACGGATGGCTCGCGGACGTTACGCGCGAAGTCGGAGCGCGCTGGATCGCCACCGGCCACACCGCCGACGATCAGGCGGAAACGATCCTGCATCATTTCCTCCGCGGCGCCGGCATCCGCGGCCTCGGCGGCATGCCTGAAGTGCGCGAGTTGAAACCCGGCATCGCGCTGGTTCGCCCGCTGCTCGGTTTGCTTCGCGCCGATGTGCTCGCCTATCTCGCAAAGCGAAATCTCACGCCCCGCCATGATGCGACGAACGACGACGTCGATCGCACGCGCAGCCGACTGCGCCACGAGACGATTCCCGCGTTGTCGGCCCAGTTCAACCCGGCACTTATCGAAGTCGTGGGAAGGCTCGGCGAACAATGTCGCGAGGTGCAATCGCTGATCGATTCGCTCGCGGGCGATTTGTTGATTCGCGCCGAACTGCCTCGCGCGGGCGACATGTGCATCGTGCGCGCCCCGACGATTGCGGACGCTTCGCCGATCCTTGCCGCGGAGGCGTTCCGCCTCATATGGCGGCGCGAAGGCTGGCCGATGGGGGAGATGAACTACGACGATTGGCGACACCTGGCCGTATTGGCACGCCAAACAAAAGGGGCCCGCGATTTTCCGGGCCCCATCCACGTTCGCCGTGTCGGCGGCGTCATCCAGTTGTCTCGCCGCCTTATGTAGAAAGCTATCTGCATGGCGTTCCGCCTGAACTTGACGCGCCCGGAGGAGTGAACCCATTTTCCAAACGCTGGATTACCGCTTGCGGCTTAGCGAGCCGCCGAGTGCGCGCGAACGCTTAGCCGCAAGCGAAAGATGGGCGATTGGCGATTGCAGGTGGGACGAATTCCATCGGACGCGTCCAGTTCGGCGGAACGCCACGGAGGGCGTTCCCTACAGCGTAACGACATCGCCCTACGCCTTACGGCCCATCAGCGTGTTGATGACGAACAACTCCAGTCCTTCGTAATCGCGGGCTTGGCGATACTCTTCAATGCGTTCGACATTCACATTGCGGACGACATCTACCAGGCGGTTGAAGATCTCGAGGCTGTTCGCGAGATGCTTCGTCTGATCCGCCTGCTTCGTAGTCCGCATCGCCTTGACGTCGAGGCCCACGCAGCCGTCGAAGCCGCCGCGTTCCAGAACCCAGACGGTGTTGAACGCGCGACGCAAATCGACGGAGCCGAACGATTTGTCCTGGTCGTACTTCAGGCCATTCTGGTCGTTGAGATGCACGGACCAGAGCTTGCCGTGCCAGAGCGCGTAGGCCATGTCTTCGCTGGGGTCGATGCCGGCGAGGATCGAGTGGGCCGATTCGATCAGAACGCCGACGCGATTGGGGTCGGTGGTGCGATACGCCAATCCCATGAAATGGCCGACGGTCGGGCAGAAGGCCGAGTCGGTCGGTTCGTTCGGCTTCATCTCGCCGAGGATGCGGATGTTCGGATCGTAGGCGAGCAACATATTGGCCGCATCGACGATTCGGCCCACCGCCTGGATGGGGTCCTTCGACTCGCGGATGTAGGTGCCTTCGCGGGCTAGCCACAGGACGATGTCGCGCGTCCCCATGATGTTGGCGATGTCCACGGCCTTTTTCGAGCGTTCAAGGGCGTACTTGCGGTCGCTGGAGGAGTTGGCCGTGTAGCCGCCGTCGATCGTCTTGGGATGTTCCCAAAGGCGCGGGGCGACGAACTCGCAGAAGAGCCCCTCGCCATCGAGCATCTTCTTCACCTTCTGCGCCGCCTTCGCGATCTCGGCCGGCGTCAGCTCGTCCAGGTTCGGCACGGCGTCGTCGTCATGGAACTGCACGCCGTCGAAACCGAGGTTCTTGTACTCGCGGATCTTGGCCGCGAAGGGAACCTCCTTGCGGACGGTCGGGCCGAAGGGATCCGCTCCTTGCGAAATGTTCCAGGGGCCGAAGGTGAATCGATACTTCGTTTTTTTCGCACTAGCCATTCAAGTTCGCTCCATGGGGTGGCCGATACCAACATTCGTCGCATCGCGGGAACGCCGTCATAAACGGCACAACCTGCGGAATTGGAACTGCCCGCCGGAACCTGGGCAAACGCGGAAGCCGAGAGCGGTCTCTCGGCCGACACGTTCGTCCCCGCTCCGGCCTTTGCGAGGATTCATGACTACTGGTTTCGAACAGCAATCGGCTCCTTCGGCTTCGCTCACCATCGAATGCGATTCGTGCGAACGGCTCTGGAGCGTGGCAAGTTCCCTTTCGCTTTACGGACGGCAAGCCCTCGAATCCAGCCCATGCCCGCACTGCGGTTCGTACACGCTGTCGTGTCAGCAGCAATCGGATTGGGAAGGAAAGAAGCCGACGCCAAGAAGCTGGACGTCGTTCGCATCGTCGTTCTGAGTTGCATCCACCCCGCGGAGCCTTCGTCCGCGGTTGTCTGTTGCGAGCCCGCGAATCCCGATCGCGGGCTCGCTTTTTGTGCGCCAGGCATGTTGTGTCTCAGGAGGTGCAAATCCTCTGCGGGCGGTGATGGCCCGAACCGCAAGGCT
>JAIEPT010000179.1 GCA_019748295.1 Gemmataceae bacterium
CCCCTCTCCCCAAAGGGGAGAGGGGAGCCGGAATCACAGCAGCGCGGTGCGTTCGTCGAAGCCGAACATGCGGTTGAAATTCTGGACGGCGACTCCGCTGGCTCCGCGAATCAAATTGTCCTCCGCCGCCAACACCACGATGCGGCCGCGGACCACGCGCAGGTGCAGATCGAGGAAGTTCGTGTGGGCCGTGTCCTTGGTGGCAGGCGGCTTGTCGCAGATGCGGACGAAAGGGGCGTTGCGGTAATACTCCCGGTACAGTTCGTTGAGCTGCGCCTCGGTGAAGCTGCGAGTCGGCGTCGCATAGATCGAGGTCGAGATGCCGCGATCCATCGGAACCAAGTGCGGCGTGAAAATCACTTCCACCGGCGAACCGGCAATATCGCCAAGCGCCTGCTCGATCTCGGGCGTATGTCGATGGTTGCCGATGCCGTAGGCCACTATGCTTTCGTTGCATTCGGGAAAGTGAAACGCCAATTTGGGCGTGCGTCCGCCGCCTGAAACGCCGCTTTTGCTGTCCACAACGATCGACTTGAGATCGATATGTCTCCCCGCGACGAGCGGCGCCAGGCCGAGGATGGCGGTCTGCGGATAACAGCCGGGGTTGGCGAGCAGTTGCGCGTTGGGAATGTCGTCGCCATAGATTTCGGGCAGCCCGTAAACCGCACGGGCGAGGTTCGGCAGATCGTGGTGGCTTTCGCCGTACCACTGCGCATACACGTTGGGATCGCGAAGGCGGTAGTCGGCACTGAGATCGACGACGCGGATGCCGCGTGCCAGTAGGTCCGGCATCGTTTCCATGCTCACGCCATGCGGCAAGCATCCAAAGGCGCATTGCACGCCGCGTTCAACAAGGCGGCCAGCGTCCAATGGTTCCAGCTTGACTTCGATGCGTCCTTTCAGGCTTGGATGCAATTCCGAGACGGCCGGCGAGCCCTCCTGTCGCGAGGTGATCGCTTCGATATGCACGTGCGGATGACGCAGCAGAATCTTGATCAACTCGACCGCGGTATAGCCGGAACCGCCAAGGATGGCGACATGCACCTTCTTCATCAGCAGCCTTCCATCGAGCAACGAGGCAGGGGGCCGGACGATGCGAATTATATGATGGCGGCTCCGCGTTGCGGGTTCGCGAGCGTCGGCAATACGCCGCAGCGGGCATATGACAATCGCATGCGACTCGGAATACGACTGCAGCTTTGGCTTCCGCTCGCGACGCTGATGCTCGGCGCCCTGCTGATGTCGGCATGGACCGCGATGGATTCGGCTGCCCGAGCTCGCGCGCGCGTCGTCAGCGACATGGATCACATTGCCGAGACGGTCGCCCAGGTCACCTTTCCCCGCAACCCGCAGACCCTCAAGCTGATGAAGGGGCTTTCCGGGGCCGAGTTCCTGCTGACGGACGATAAGGGCCATCCGTTTCCGGATGACGTTGGCCAGCCGCTCACGACGCTGCGAAAACTGCCCGCCTCGCTGCCGGCTCCACGCGATTCCCGCGGCGACATGGGCGAGCGCGTCGAAGTGGATGGCGAAGCCTACTACTGCCGCACCACTCGGCTTCAGCATGGGCTGCTCTACCTGTTTCTGCCCGAGTCGATCGTTCGCGAAGCGGTCTGGGGAGCGATTCGCCCGGCTCTCGTCGTGGGCCTCATCGGCAGCGGCGTCTCGATTTTGCTGGCATTTCTTGTGACGCAGGGAATCGCCCGCCGAGTGCTCGACCTGCAACGTCGAACCCGGCAAATTGCGGACGGCGATTTCAGCGCGATGCCGTTGCCGCGTTTGCACGACGAGGTTCGCGATCTGGGACAGTCGATCAACGACATGGCGGCTCGGCTGGCCCGTTTTCAGGAAACGATTGCCGCGACCGAGCGATTTCGATTGCTGGGCCAGGTATCCGGCGGGCTCGCGCATCAATTGCGAAACGGCGTCGCTGGGGCGAAATTGAGCATTCAGCTCATGGCCCGCGAACAGGGGCTTTCGCTCGACGACGGGGAGCCGCTCGGCGTCGCGCTTCGGCAACTGCAGCTCGTCGAGAACCAACTCCGTCGCTTTCTCGATCTCGGCAAATCGCTGTCGCTGAAGCGTGAACCAATCGACTTGGCGCAGCAACTCGACGAAGCGATCGCCCTGCTTCGCCCGCAGTGCCGACATGCCGGAATTGATTTGCGGTGGGACAAGCCGAGAGACGTGGTTCCCCTATTCGGCGATGCCGACCAGCTTTCGCAACTCTTCGTCAACGTCGTCGGCAACGCAATCGAAGCGGCCGGACCTGAAGGTTGGGTCGAGGTGGTTTTGTCGGCCGAAGACGGACAAGCAACAATCGACGTCCGCGATTCGGGCCCCGGGGTATCGCCCGAAGTGGCGGCGAAACTGTTCGAGCCCTTCGTCACGAGCAAACCCGAAGGCGTCGGTCTAGGACTCGCGGTCGCCCGCCAAGTCGCGCAAGCGCATCAAGGCAGCATCGAATTGCTGCGGGATAGACCGACGCATTTCCGCGTCGCGTTTCCAATCGACCCGTCGGCGAGCAGCCGGCGTTAGCCCGCTGGTACCGCGACCTTGCAAGTCTCGTCACGCATCACCAAGGTTGCGGCAAAGCCCACGAGACTTGCAAGGTCGCTGTACCAGCCGGCTCTCGGACAAGGAATCATGCGTTCGCGCACGAGAACCTGCGAGCTTCACGAGCCCCTAGGTACGGCGCAGGTATGGTTCCGAGCAGCGTGATCGACTCGAGCCCTGCACGCGTTCCGTCTCCCCAACCACTGACGGAGCCGAAAGCACGCATGGTTATCCACGATGCGATCGGCTGCGCTCGCCGCGCCCCGACGAAAGCAGTTAGCCCAGCCCCGCAGCATGCGGTTCAGACGCTCGCTTCACCATTTCCGCGGGGTCCAGGAACCCCCAGGCGCGTTTCGTTGTGCCAAGCCGAATTGTGGTCGCATTCGTTGCCGAATCAACGCTGTAGCGATTCGGGCATGGTGGGGGCGGATTCCCGAATTGTCGCGAAATTTGGAGAAGGGGTGCGCGACGGGCCAGCCACGCTTCGACGGGCGTTACGTTCGGGGCATGGCGGAGTTTTTCGTTTTGACGCGTCTGGCCATGCTGGAGGCGGCACGCCAGCAGAAGGCGGCACGCAAGCAGAACAAGCCGGTGGACCGCATCAGCTTCATCGATGCGTTGCGTTGGCTGCGCGAGGCGTTGGCTGCGCGAGGCGAGTCCCAGCGAGCCGATGCGCTAGCTGATCGTGAATCCGTCCCGCCCCCGCCGCACCGAACCCCGCGCGATCAAACGCCGCCCCAAACCGCACAAACTGATCAACAAGCCGCGAGCGGAACTCCGCAAGCCGTTACTGGGAAAACAACCTGCGGCTTAAGTTCATGCCATTCGTGTCAGGACCGTGTCAGGACCCTTTTTATGAGAAGTACCTAAAAAGGGTCCTGACACCTTTGTGCGCCGTGATAAGGCGCAACGTTCCGCCCACCATGCCGCCGGTGCGTGCGAGCAGTCGCCCCGCCGTCTCGAAATCGCCGCGGGCGATCGCGGCCTGCGCTTCCTGGATGTTCGACGCCATCGTGCTGACGTTCGACACCGCTTGCGCCGGCTGCAACATGCGGTTCAGCGAGGTCAGCCGGCACGTCAGCGCGGACGTGGCGGGGGCGGGGGCGGCGGCGGCGCGAACCGCTTGAATCGTCTGCTCCACTCGCGGCGCCTGACTCGCCACGAAGCGCATCGCCAGACCGAATCTCAAAAGAAGGGCAAACGGAACCGTTGAAAAAACGGGCGGAAGCGAGAATGAGCGGCGTCCCCTTTTCTGTCAGGCAATTGGGATTCTCTAGATTGAGGTCGTTCAGGCGGGCTTCATCGTCCGTCCGAATTGATGACGACACTCCTGAAGCATCGAGATGCGAACGTCGGCCGTGGAATTAACGAGGAACTATCTTAATGAGGAACTATCCTAATAGACGAGCAGGCGTCCTTTAGGGAAGTCGCCTTCCCATCCGCATGGAAAGTAGCCCGCAATATACCATCTTGCACGATCATTGAAGTATCGAGGGGCAACGATGTCCGCGTACTCTGCCTCTAAGCAGGCACAAATAAAATCTCCTCTCACCCAATCCAATACAGCACTAGACGCGGCGCCAACCTCCACCAGGCGGTCAGAAGCAACCGACAGCGTGGCAGCGAGCTCCAATTCAATTTCCTTCCAAACGTCGCGAAAACCCTTCCACCTCGCCTTATCATGTGCGGCGACAGCCATTGTCAGGACATTACGGCACTCTAACTGGACCTCCACGTTTAGTTCGCTACTACAGTGACGTTTCGCAGCCGACCAAGAAGTCACATAGGATACGTCCTCGCGAGACGATATCTTTTCATGTTCTCCTACCAATGAAAAAAGTTGCGCCTTAGATAGTTGACTGGCAAGAATAGAGACGCGATCGTTCACTTTAACCTACTTTTTCGGTACGTATGGAACATCCATTGATGGCAGAAACCCAAACACCATTCTTTGGGCGTTAGCGTCTCGCGACGATCGAATTACGTCTGCACGACTCACACCGACTTTGAGAAGAGCGGCTCTTTGTGCGGCTGAAAATTCTCGTATTGTTGGCGGCAAAGTGCCGGCTTTTCGATAAGGTGCCCAGAACTTGCTCATTTCTCTATGCAAATCATCGTGCTGCACTTTTGAAAGATACAAGCTAATCCCTTGGCGGTACGGAATTCCTCCTGGGACGCTTGACGTTCTTCCGAAGGCAGCATGCTGATTAAGGTGATGCACTTGAGCACCAGCAGGCTTGCTTGGATCATTTTACATCGCGCTATACGTGCCCGTGCATTTGTTATGGCTCCACAGGTCGAATCTCCAATTCGCCTCTCCCACGAAATACGTGCGGTGCTCCGCGACGCGGAAATTGTACACCGTCTCTACTTCGCCGGTATCGTAGACCTCCTCCACCGCCACGCTCGTACCGTCGCGCCCGATGATGCGGTCGCCCGCCTGCAACAGCATAGTCGCCGTCCAGCCCTTGCCCTCGACAAACCACGGATGCTCGTCCGTCGTCCGCACTATTTCGCCGCCAACGTGCAGATGCCAGATCATGCCGATGGTGACGAAGACCTCTTCGATCTCGCGCAGCACCAAGGGACCGTTGGGATCGTTCTCGTCGCGTGCCCAGACTTTGTCTTTCTCGCGGTAGGTCTCGATCGCGCGTGGCCCGAACTCGCCCCAGATCGGCGTGCCGGCCGCGAAGCAGGCGGCCAGGTAGCCGCGGATGGATTCCGGGTTGAGCGTGCGGACCGCTCCCGCGAAACGCGCGGATTCACGCAGCGAACTCAACGTTCCGCCTATCATGCCTCCGGTTCGCGCCAGCAAGCGGCCCGCCGTTTCGAAGTCGCCGCGTGCGATCGCGGCCTGCGCTTCCTGGATGTTCGACGCCATCGTGCTGACGTTCGACACCGCTTG
>JAIEPT010000065.1 GCA_019748295.1 Gemmataceae bacterium
AGAAACCGCCGGATACGATGAGTACGTCCGGTGGTGTGGGAGGACGGGGGAAGTAATTCCCCCTCCTACCCGATTCAGCCTAACATCACTTCGAGTACATCTGCAGTTTCTTCTCCACCGCCGCCTTCCGTTCCTGGTCGCGCCTCGTGTCGTTGACGAACTCGAGGCCCTTCTTCCACGCATCGACGGCGGCTTGGCGTTCATCCAAGGCGATCAGGATGTCGGCGAGGTGGTCGAAGATTTCGATGTGCTGAGCGTTTTTGTCCTTCAGCGCATCCAGCATCACTTCCTTGGCTTCTTTGTAGCGCTTCTGCTTGAAAAGCGTCCAGCCGAGGCTGTCGAGGTAGGCGCCGTTGTCGTGGTCGTCTTCGGGATCCAGCTTGCTGTTCAGCTTGCGGCGTTTGCGGTCCAATTCAATCGCTTTGCGGACCAGCTTCTCGGATTCCTCAAGCTTCATGTCGTTGTCGGCCATGATGTAGCCGAGGTCGTTGGCGTAGCCGGGGTCTTCCGGCTTCTTCTCGACCAGCTTCTGCAACACGCCGACGGCCTTATCGATCTGCTTGGCGTCCACGTAGACGCTGCTCAGCAAATACTGGTAACGCTCAAGGTAGTGTTCCCGCTCCTCGGCATCGATCTCGCGGTCCTTCTGGACGCGTTCGAGAACGTCTTCGTAGGTCTTGATCGCCTCATCGAACTTGCCGGCCTCGCGATAGACCCAGCCCTTGAGCTGGCGTTCCATCCAGTGGTCCTGCACCTTGATGAGGTTATCGACGATCTTGATCGCCTGATCGTATTTGCCCTGCTTGGCGACAGCCTGAACGAGCAGACGATGCACGCCGGGGCGAAGGCGTTTGGCGGTGTCGAAGGCGTCGTCTTCGACGAAGTCGATGTCGCCGAAGCGATTGGTGACGGCGGTCAGCACGACGCGTTCTTTGCCGTCGTCGGTCTTGAGTTCGAGCAGTTCCTTGCAGATCCGGGCGCTCTCGTCGAACTTCTTGTTGTCGAAGTAGGCGTCGATGAGGGCGCCATACGACTGGAGCAGCTTGCGGCTGCTTTGCAGCTTGACGGCCTGGGCCATGCAGACGCGGAAGAGGGGTTCGGCCGCCTTCAGATCCTTCATATCGGTGGCGGCGAGAGCGAGGACGTAGGCGCCATTGTAGCTGAGGGTGCCGGGATCTTTGGTGAAGGGGATGGCTTCGGAGATGACCTTCTTGGCCTTGTCCTTGTCGGCAAGGAGCACCTTGAGGGCGGCTTCCATCGGCTCGCCGCCGGTGAGTTTGTTGTAGGGGGCGATGTCGGCGGGCAGGGGGGCGGTTTTCGTTTGCGCGGAGGCGGGGGCCGCGAAGCCGATGCAGCAAGCCAACGCGAGCAGCCCTTGGCGCCGGAGCGCCCGTTTCCAGTTGCCGACCATGTCGATCTCCCAGCGATTTCGGACGTCGTGCGGTAGAGGCGGGAATCCGCGGAATACGCGGAGGATGCCGACGATTTCGACGATTCGCATCCTGCATTCTGACGCGGTCCTGCCGATTATCGTACCGGCTTCGCCGTTGTCGTGCCATGTCAGGTTGACAAGAGGCCATGGGCATAGACCTTTTGTGCCCCCCGCCGCGATGGGTAGTTGCTAGTTCCGATGCGGAACGTATGCTGCGAGTATCGCTCGCCTTACACCCGCCCCGAGCCTACATGTCCGAAATCCTCGATATCGGCAAGTTTCAAGTGCTCGGCACGCTGGGGGCGGGAGCGCACAGTTCCATCCTGCACATTCGCCGATCGGCCGACGGCAAGCAGTACGCGCTCAAAGTCATCCCCGTCAACACGACCGAGGACCGCAAATACCTCGAGCAGGCACGCCATGAGATGCGCGTCGCCAAGATGCTGACGCATCCGAATTTGATCAAAGTCCACTGCATGGACATGACGCGCGACTGGCTCATGCGCGTCAAAAAGGCACAACTCCTGATCGAATACGTCAACGGCAAGACGCTCGACCAGGTGACCAAGCTGTCGCTGCCTCGCCTGGTGCAGATCTTCGAGAAGATCTCCGCCGGCGTCGCGCACATGCATCGCCGCAATGTCTATCACGCTGATTTGAAACCGAACAACGTACTCTTGAGCCGAAGCGGCGAAGTCAAAGTCATCGACTACGGGCTAGCGTGGATCAAGGGGGAGCCGAAAGACCGCGTGCAGGGGACACCGGAATACATCGCGCCTGAGCAAGCGAAGCAGGGGACCGTCAACGAACTGACCGACATCTACAACCTCGGCGCCACGATGTACCGCCTGACGACCTTCCGCCTGCCGCCCAGTCCCTTGGCCCAGGGCGGGCTCGAGGTGAACTCCAAGACGTTTGCCATGTTGCTCAAACCGGTGGAGGAGTTCAACCCCCAGGCCCCGCCGGAACTGTGCGAACTGATCCACAAGTGCCTTTCGTACAAACCGGCCCAACGGCCGCAGCGGATGGCGGACGTGAACGAGGCGCTCAAGAACATGGCCATGCGGATGGTGACGAAAGATGAGGACCGATTGGAGAATCTGGAGTTTTGACTCGCTTTAGGCGAGCGGTTGGCTTCCGTGCTGTGACGCGTGCCATGCGTGCCATGTGTGCCATGCTTCGTCGGATCCCTGGCCGGGCTCTTTGAAGCTTCCCCTTCCACCGACGAAGCATGCGAAGCTTCCGAGCGTTCGGCCTGGGGGGCATGCTTGGACGGTGAAGGCGGACAGTTCGCTGACCCCTGCCAAGGATCCGCCCAAGCATGGCACGGCACGCATGGCACGCATGGCACACCGCCGCATGCTTCCGCAGATCCAAATGATTTAGGTCGAAGATGCACGATCGTGCCGAAGAAAAGAAGGAGAACCGCTAAGCGGGAAGCCGACAGAGAAATCCGGTCGTTCCGTCCCCGATTTCTTCCCCACCCCCTGGACGTAACTTCATCGGACGTTAGAATATCCTACCCGTTTGCGATATTCGTTCGACGACGGGCGGCTCTCGGGCCGCCGAGGCCGAGGGCAAACGCGCATCCCCGACAGGTCACGAACCTGTGTCCGCCCTGATTTGTCCCTGCCAAAAGTCCTAAAATAGGCGGCGTGGGCTCCGGAATGGGGTTTCCGGCCTGGCGCCTCTGGTTCTTTTTACCTAGGAGACGGTTCTCGGACGTTCGTTCCCGTCCTGACCGCCAACCATGCTCGACAAAGTACGCAATATCGGAATCATGGCCCACGTGGACGCCGGCAAAACGACGACCACCGAGCGCATCCTCTATTACAGCGGCACCAAGCACAAGGTCGGCGACGTCGACGACGGCGACACCACCACCGACTTCGATCCGCTCGAACGCCAAAAAGGCATCACGATCAACTCGGCCGCCGTGTCGATCGATTGGAAGGACCGCGCCAACAACGACATCAACATCAACATCATCGACACCCCCGGCCACGTGGACTTCACGGCCGAGGTCGAACGCTCGCTGCGAGTCCTCGACGGCGCGGTCGGCGTTTTCTGCGCCAAGGGGGGCGTCGAGGTGCAGTCCGAAACGGTGTGGCGTCAGGCGACCAAATACAAGGTCCCGCGCATCGCGTACGTCAACAAGCTCGACCGCATGGGCGCCAACTTCTGGGCCTGCGTCGATCAGATGCGAACGAAGCTCCTCGCGAACCCGTGCGTCGTCACGATCCCGGCAGGGCAGGACGATCAGCTCGAAGGCATCATCGATCTGATCAACATGCAGTTGATCACCCGCGACACCAACGACAAGACGAACCGCAAGTTCTTCGTCACGGACATCCCGGAGAAGTACAAGGCCGAGGCCGACAAGCGCCGCGAGCAGATGCTGGATGCGATGTCGGCGGCTTCGGACGAAATGACCGAATTGATCCTCGAAGGCAAGGATGTGTCGATCGACCTGATTCGCACGGCTTTGCGGAAGGGCACGCTGGACGGGACGTTCACCCCGGTCCATTGCGGCAGCAGCAAGATGTTCCACGGCGTGCAGCAACTGCTCGACCTGGTCGTCGATTGCTTGCCCAGCCCGCTGGATCGTCCGCCGGTCGAAGGCATCAACCCGAAGACCAAGGAAGTGGAACTGCGGAAGCCGGACGTGAGCGAACCGGTGAGTGCGCTGGCTTTCAAGACGGTCGCGGAACCGACGGGCGACCTTGTGTACATCCGCGTCTATTCCGGCGAATTGAAGCCGGGCGAGATGTACCTCAACACGACCAACGGCAAAAGGGAGCGCATTGCTCGCTTCTATCGCATGATGGGCGACAAGCGGATCAGCCTCGAAAAGGCGGGCCCCGGCGAAATCGTCGCCGGCGTCGGCCTTGCCGAGACCTACACGGGCAACACGTTGTCCGACTCGGAAAAGCCCGTCGCGCTGGAAGCGATTCAGTTCCCCAAGCCGGTGATCGGTCAGGCGTTGACCTTCTCGAAGACGCTCGATGCCGGCAAGGTCGGCGAAACGTTGAACCGCCTGGTGCGCGATGATCCGACGTTGAAGACCCACACCGATGAGGAGACGAAGGAAACCATCCTCTCCGGCATGGGCGAGCTTCACCTGGAAATCTCGATCGAAAAGCTGAAACGCGCGATCGGCGTTCCCCAGGACAACCAGGAACTCATCAAGCTCGGCAAGCCGCGCGTGGCCTACCGCCAGTCGTTCGCCAAGATGGTGGACTTCGAGCACAAGTTCGCCAAGCAGACGGGCGGTCGCGGCAAGTTCGCCGTCATCGTCGTGAAGTACAAGCCGCTGACGCCGACCGAGATCAAGGAAAAGATCGCGGAGATCGAGGAGCTGAACGATCCGAAGGTCAAACCGGATCCCAACAACATCTACTTCACCAACAGCGTCACGCAGGGTTCGATCCCGAAAGAGTTCATACCGAGCGTGGAAGACGGTCTTCGCGAGGCGTCCAAGAAGGGCTTGAAATATCCCTTCCCGTTCGTCGACGTCGAGTTCGACCTCCACTTCGGCAAGTACCACGACGTCGATTCGTCGCAGGATGCCTTCTACCTGTGCGCGATCGAGGCCTTCCGCGAAGCGGAGCACAAGGCCGGCATCGTCCTGCTTGAGCCGATCATGAAGGTGGTGGCGATCTCGCCGAGCATGTACCACGGTCAGATCGTCGGCAACCTGATCAGCCGCCGCGGTCTCATCGAGGATACGAGCGAGGATAAGGGCATCGCCATGGTGACCGCCAAGGTGCCGCTCGCCAACCTCTTCGGCTACACAAGCGACCTCCGCTCGGCGACGAAGGGCCAAGGCAGCTTCAGCATGGAGTTCAGCCACTACTCCGCCGTATCGCCGGACCTGGCCGACCTCCCGCCGATGCCGAAGCGGTAATCCCCGTTCGAAAGAACCCGAAACGCCAGCGAACCGCAATGGTTCGCTGGCGTTTTTGTTGTGCGCCAGGCATGTTGCGTCTCAGGAGGTGCAAATCCTCTGCGGGCGGTGATGGCCCGAACCGCAAGGCTAG
>JAIEPT010000341.1 GCA_019748295.1 Gemmataceae bacterium
ATACCAGCATGGGTCTCGCACCCACAGGATCATCAACACCTACACGACGCACAGCCACGCACGCAGTAAGCGGTTTTGCTTCGTCCAATTAGTCGTTCGTCCTGGAGGCACCCCCTTAACCGCTTACTGCGTGCGCGGCTCCTCGGAAGCTTCGCATGCTTCGCCGGTGGAAGCGGAAGCATTGGGGAGCCCGGCCAGGGGCCCGGCGAAGCATGGCACACGCCACACCATGAAACTCCATCAATGACTCTTCAACGCTTTCGGTCGAAGATGCAATATCTTGCCGGAGGGAGAGGGGAGCAAGAACGGCCTCTACGCAAAAACTTTCTGACGATCAATAGCCCACTCGTTGCCGTGTCGCGGCAGGAGTCGTGTTTGGATTTCATCGCCCAGCTTTTCGACACTACCGATTTCCCCCCTCGGTGGCATTGCGGCGTATGGTCCGCGAGTCATGGATGGCTGCATATCGTTTCGGACCTCGCGGTCTGGGGCGCGTATGTCGCAATCCCGATCGTCTTGGCCTTCTTCGTCAAGCAGCGTCGCGATCTGCCGTTTCGCGCGGTGTTCCTCCTTTTCGTCGCGTTCATCTTCGCGTGCGGCACGACGCATCTGATGGAAGCGATCATCTTCTGGTGGCCCGCCTATCGGCTTGCGGGCGTGATCAAGCTGTTCACGGCCGTCGTTTCGTGGGGCACGGTGTTCGCCCTCATTCCGATCGTTCCGCGCGTGCTCGCCATGCGCAGCCCGGAAGAGCTTGAACGCGAAGTGAAGGCCCGGCGCGCGGCGGAAGCGGAACTGCAACGGGCCAACGCAACTCTCGAAGCCCAACTTGAACGGGTTCGCACGAGCGAGGAGCGATTCCGATTGCTGGTGGAAGGCGCCAAGGACTACGCGATTTACATGCTGGACCCGGAGGGCAAAGTCGCTTCATGGAACCAGGGAGCCGAACGTCTCAAGGGATATGCGGCGAGCGAGATCATCGGATCGCATTTTTCGAAGTTCTATCCGCCCGAAGATGCGAGCAAAGCGGTTGAGGAGCTTGGATTCGCCAAGGATCACGGCCGCCGGGAAGATGAAGGGTGGCGTGTCCGCAAGGACGGCAGCAAGTTTTGGGCGAACGTCATCGTCACTCCGCTGCTTGACGCGTCGGGCCAGTTGCGTGGGTTCTCGAAGCTGACGCGCGACGTGACCGAACGCAGATCGGCCGACGAAAACGCGCGTCGGCTTTTCATGGAAGAAACTCGCAGAAAGGCGGCCGAGGAACAAGCGGACGTGATCCGCCAGCAAGCCGAACTGCTTCGCGTGACGCTTGCCAGCATCGGCGATGGCGTCATCACCACCGACGATCGCGGCCAGGTTGCCTTCGCGAATGCGGTTGCGGAATCTTTGACTGGTTGGAAGGCGGACGAAGCGAAAGGCAAACCACTCGACGAGGTTTTTCGCATCGTTCGCGAAGAGGACGGCGAGCCGGCTGAGAATCCGGTGGACAAGGTGCTTCGCGAAGGCTGCGTCGTCGGCTTGGCCAATCACACCTTGCTGGTCCCCAAATCCGGCCCGCGCTGCCCCATCGACGACAGCGCGGCGCCCATCCGGGACGCCTCCGGAAACATCATCGGCGTCGTGCTTGTGTTCCGCGACGGCACGGAGCGGCATCGCGCCGAGTCGTTGTTGTCAGGCCAAAAGCGAGCACTCGAACTGATCGTCGAGGGCGCCTCAACCGTCGAAATTCTCGAGCATCTGTGCGACACGGTCGAGGAGCAACTGGCAAGCGACGCCGTCGCGACCGTGTTGCTTGCGAACGCCCAAGGCACCCACCTGCGACCCGCGGCGGGGGACCGCTGCCCTGGCATTTGGTCCCATCAAATCGATCCATTGCCGATCAGCGAAGGCGTCGGATCGTGCGGCAGTGCCGCATTCGCGAAAACGCCGATTTACGCGAACGACATCGAGACGGACCCTCGCTGGTCCGCCTTCCTCGATTTGGCCCGTCCGCATGGCTTCCGCGCCTGTTGGTCGAACCCGATCCTCTCGTCCCGAGGCGACGTGCTCGGCACTTTCGCCTTGTATCATTTCGTGCCGAAATCGCCGACGGAGCATGATTATCGTCTCATGGAAGTGCTCGCTCGCACCGCCGGCATCGCCCTGGAGCGACGGCAAGCCGATGAAACGCTTCGCGAAAGCGAAGAGCGATTCCGCGTCATGGCGGACAATCTGCCTCAACTCGCATGGATGGCCGAACCCAACGGCAACGTCTTCTGGCACAACCGCCGCTGGCACGAATACACCGGACGCGGCGTCGAAGAGATGCAGCGCGAAGGCTGGCAATCCGTAGTCGATCCGAAGGAACTGCCGAAGCTGGCGGAGTCGCTCGGAAAGAGCTTCGCGACGGGCGAACCGTGGGAAGATACGGTCCCGCTGCGCCGCCAGGATGGCCAATATCGTTGGCATCTAAGCCGGGTGCTGCCGATCCGCGACGAACAAGCGAAAGTCGTCCGCTGGCTCGGTACGAATACCGACATCACCGAGCGGCTCGACATGGAGAACGCGCTGCGGCAGGCGGATCGGCAGAAGGACGAATTTCTCGCGACGCTCGCACACGAGTTGCGGAACCCCATGGCCCCGATCCGCAACGGCGTGTTCGTCCTCCACTCGCCAAACGTCACTCCGCAGGTCATGCAGTCGGTCGTTCAGATGATGGACCGCCAGATCGAGAACCTGGTCCGCCTCGTGGACGACTTGCTCGACGTGAGCCGTATCACAAGAGGGAAAATCGATCTGAAACGCAGCCGCATCGACCTCGCTCATGTCATCGATATGGCCGCGGAAACGAGCCGGCCGCTCCTGGAAACACAGAAACACCGTCTTCACCTTGAGGTGAACGGATCGCTGCCGGTTTGGGGCGATTCGACCCGCTTGGCCCAGGTCATCTCCAACCTGCTCAACAACGCCGCGAAGTTCACCCCAGTAGGCGGCAACGTCTGGCTGACCGCGGAAGCTCAGGGCGGCCATGCGGTAATCCGCGTCCGAGACGACGGCATCGGCATTCCCGCAAGCGAAATGGGCCGCGTCTTCGAAATGTTCGCCCAGGTGCGTCGCGGGGGAACGGAAGCATCCGGCGGACTCGGCATCGGACTGACGCTCGCCCGTCGGCTCGTCGAAATGCACGGCGGCACGCTCTCGGTGCGAAGCGACGGCGAAAGCCGCGGAAGCGAATTCTCGATTCGACTGCCTCTATTGGAACCGACGGCGAGCGAGTCGCCGAGCCAAATGCCCGGAGAGCCTAACGGCGAATTTCTCCCGCGACGCATCTTGGTGGTGGACGACAGCGAGGATTCCGCCGAAAGCCTGGCCATGCTGCTTCGCTTCGAAGGACACCTTGTCATCACCGCTGCCGACGGCGTCAAGGCGATCGAAGCGGCGAAATCGTTCGGCCCCGAGTTGATCCTGCTCGATATCGGCATGCCCGGCATGGACGGCTACGAGGTCGCCCGGTCGCTGCGGCAAATGCCGGAAATGCGGCAAACGATTCTTGTGGCCCAAACCGGCTGGGGCCAGGAAGAAGACCGACGCCGCACGACCGAAGCCGGTTTCGATGCGCACCTGGTGAAGCCGATCGACCCCAGCGAGTTGAAACGCATCATCGCCTCGCCGCGTGATTAGGCGAGCGGCGCCGGCATGTCTCCCCTCTCCCTCCGGGAGAGGAGCCGGGGGTGAGGGCGTGCGACGTGGCGTTGCGCGAGAAAAGGCACCCCAACCCCTCTCCCGGAGGAAGAGGGAGGTAGACGGACTTCTGCCGCCCGCCTTAAAAGCCCTTAAAGTCTCTCCGAAAACCATCCCGACAAGTTAGATAAACTTGTCGCCACAGAAGACCGGTTCATCCGTTGCCGTTGAACAGCACCTGCATGATTTCCCCACGATTGAGTTGCGCGGGCCGGCCCTGGCGGTCATGCACTTCGGACGCCGGATCGATGCCGAGAACGTGATACACCGTCGCGCCCAAGTCGTCCGGCGAATAGGGAGTCGTCGCGGGGTAAGCGCCGATGCGGTCCGATTGACCGATGACCTGACCGCCGCGCACGCCCGCTCCGGCGAACGCCGCCGAGAAGCAAGCCGCCCAGTGATCGCGGCCATCGCCCTGAATCTTCGGCGTCCGGCCGAACTCGCCCAGGATCATCACCAGCGTGTCGTCGAGCATGCCGGTCGCATCCAGGTCGTCGAGCAACGCGGCCGCGCCCTGGTCCAAAGGCGGCAGAAGCTGGTTCTTGAGCCGCGTGAAGTTCGCGCCGTGCGTATCCCAATTCTGCACGATGCCCATATTGCACTGAACGACCGGAACGCCCGCTTGCACCAGTCGACGAGCGAGCAACATCGATTGGCCGAACATATGCCGGCCATAGCGTTCGCGAGTGCGGGCCGGTTCCTGATCGATCTCGAACGCACGGGCAACCTGACCCGAGGTCAGCATCGAAATCGCACGCTCTTGCTGATCCGCGAGCCGGCGAGTTTCCGCCATCGCGGCCAATCCCGCCCTCTGGCGATCGACTTCCGCCACCAACGACATGCGCCGGCGAAGCTGATTGCCGTCGAGTCCGGTAAGACGCAGATTCTCGACGCCGAAGGTCGGCAGATTCGGGTCCTGACGGATCTGCCAGGGATCGTGGCGCGGGCCGAGAAACCCAGCATGTTGGCCAGGCCATAGCAGCGGTCCTTCCATCAGGTACGTCGGCAGATTGACGCCGCTTGGCATCCCGTCGCTGCGAGGCCGCAGGCAGTTAAGCCCGGCCGAGTAGCAGGGCCAATCATCGCGCGAAGCGATCTTGTCGAAGAAGGCGCCGGGCTGCTGATAGCCGGTCAACACATGATGCGTGGCCACGAGGTGGTTGTTTTCCCGATGCGCCATCGAGCGGACGATCGCCAGTTTGTCCATCCGCGCAGCGAGTCGCGGCAGATGCTCCGAGATGTGGACGCCCGGCACATTGGTGGCGATCGGCCGAAACTCGCCGCGAATCTCCCCAGGCGTCTCCGGCTTCAGGTCGAAGGTATCGAGATGGCTCGGCGCCCCGGTAAGGAAGATCAGGATGACCGACTTGGGCGAGGCACTCCGCCGTGCGGGCGCCGCCGCCCGAGCCGCGATGACGGAAGGCAAGCCGATGCCGAGCAACCCCGACGCCCCCACCTGCATCCACTCGCGGCGATCAAGACCGGTTTGGTGGCGATGAGAAGCGGCCATGCGGCGGGACTCCGAACGAGAAGGCGGAAGGCGGGCGGTAGAGAGAGCTTAACCCGCAACGGGCGTTCCAACAAGCGGTCAATCAGCAGATGCCGCCCTTTGGTTTCGCGGGTGCCACTTGAAGGGGTCCGTACGGTCCCAACTTCATGCCCGCTGCCGATAGAAAACAAGTTGAACTGCCGGTGACGCTTCTGATGGGAAGCGCGTTCCCTGGAGATTCCCTCATGCAAGATTTGGCGACCGCAACTAGAGCGGCTTGCAGATTGATGTAGCAGCGGACGTTGCGTTCC
>JAIEPT010000263.1 GCA_019748295.1 Gemmataceae bacterium
GTCATTAATGCCCGACCAACACCTCCTTTTCGCATTCAAGAACGAGGAATCACGTGTAGAATGGGCAGTTGCACCCATATCACTTCGTTTCGGCTTACTTCTTCTCGTTTTGGTAGGCCGTATCTTCGGTCGCCTTGCTCGGCGCTTCGAGGTCGCCCAAGACGTATTGCAGGCCGGCCAAGTAGTGCTTGAGAATCTGCGGGTTGAAGTAGATTTGCTCGCGATGGCCGAGCGAGCAGTAGAACGTGCGGCCCTTGCCGTAGGTCGCGCACCAGCTCACCGGATAGGTGCCGTCCTTGCGATTCCCCTTGCTCACGTCCATCGTCTTCGTGTCGAGGGCGAGGAGAATGAGGCGTTCCGATTCCAAACCGCCGTCGGCGCGGAACTGGTAAATCTCGTCGTCGATGTTGAAGTCCTTGCCTTCGAAAGCCGCGTTGAACGGATGGCTCGGAGCAAGGTTCTTGACCGGCACTTTTTGCGTCCACGGATGACCGTTGAACGTACCGCCCATCATCTTGTTGTAAGCCTTCCAGCCGCCGTAGGTGTCGGTAGCGGAGTGCGTGCCCATGAGGCCTTTGCCGCTCAGAACGAACTGGTGCAGGCTCTTCTTGTAGAGTTCTTCCAAGTCGCGAGCCTTGGCCTGCGCGTCTTTGTCGTTCTTGTCGGCCGCCGGGCGGAGGCAATCGCCGGTGGTGTTGAGCATGATCACGGCGTCGAACGATTTGAGCTTTTCCGGAGCGAAGTAAGAGGGGTCCTCGGTCGCTTCGACAATGTAGGCGCCCGTCTTGTCGCCCATCAGCGTGAATGCGCGAACGCCGACCGGAATCGAGCTATGCCGGAACCCGGCCGTCTTCGAGTAGACGAGTACCTTGCGCTTCGCTTTGGCTTCCGCAGGCGCCTTTTCGGGAAGGGCCTTGTTGATTTGGTCGAGGTATTTTTCCTGTGCCGTCGCCGGGTTCTGCATGAGGCAGGCGCCCAGAGCGAGGGCGAAAACAGCAAGCAAACGGTTCATCGAACCAACCCTTTCTTCGTGTTCATCAAGGAGAGACGTTTTCGGACGCGCTCATCATATTGGACGCGCAGGGCGGGACGCCAACGAAAATCGATGCATCAACGTCGCCTTCTGTAGGGAACGCCCTCCGTGGCGTTCCGCCGAACTGGACGATGTGGGCCCCCAGAATCCAAAATGCAATGATTCATTTCCCGCTGGCGCCGTAGCGAACGGAGAAGACGCATTCCAAACGGAGATCGCGGATCACTGGATACTGCGTGCCCACATCGTCCAGTTCGGCGGAACGCCACGGAGGGCGTTCCCTACAGAACGCGACACTGAATCGCTGATTCAAAAGCCGATCTAACCGGCGCGTTTGGGGCGGGCTTGCACGTCAAAGAGGCCGAAGATGTCGTCTTCAGTCAGGCCAAGCGTGGGCGGCGGGCCGTTTTGGCAGATCATCTCTTGGAAGAGCCGGCGCTTCTTTTCCAGCACTTCCGCGATCCGTTCTTCGATCGTTCCCTGACTGACGAATCGCTTCACGAAGACCGTTTCCTTTTGGCCGAGCCGATGCGCCCGGTTGATCGCCTGATCCTCGATGGCAGGATTCCACCAGCGGTCGAATAGGAAGACGTAATTGGTGAACTGCAAATTCAATCCGACGCTGCCGGTGCCGTAGCTCATGAGCAGCACATGCTTCGACGGGTCTGCCTTGAACTCGTCCAGAATCGGGTGACGATTCTTATGGGCGACTTTGCCGTGATACAGCAACGGGCCATACGGCTTCAGTTGTTTCGCGATCGTCTCCAACGGCCCGACCCATTGCGAGAATACGATCGCTTTGCGCTGATTCGCCGCAACTTCCTCCATGTCGGAGACAAGTTGCTCCAACTTCGCGCTTTCGCCGGTGAGCGGGTCGAAATTGCAAATTTGCTTGAGCCGCATCACTAGCTCGAATACATGCTGCACGCTGATGGTGTCGCCGAGCGCATTGAGCTGGATGATGCCTTCTTTCTCCGCCCGTTCGTAGGTGTGCTTCTGGGCGGCCGTCAGTTCCAGGACCGTGTCATGAATCACCTTGGGCGGCATGTCGGTCGCCACCTCTTCCTTCACGCGGCGAAGGATGCAGTCGCGCGTCAGTTCAGGCAGCAGCTTGGTCGGCGTTTCCGGCGGAATGCGTTCGGGATCGACGAACGAGAAGATGTTGACCAAATCCTCGACGCGATTCTCGATGGGCGTCCCAGTCATGGCCCAGCTTCGCTCCCGGGCGATGCTGCGGACGACCTGGGCCGTCTTCGAGTCGCGATTCTTGATGCGCTGCGCTTCGTCAAGCACTACGACGTCGAAGTGGATTTCCGGATCCGAGATGAACGCGTGGTCGCGCGTCAGCAACTCGTAGTTGACCAGCTTTACGGGAAACTTCGAGGCGAACCACTGGGCGCGCCTCTCTTGAGTGTCGCCGCCGATCACTTCGAACGGCACATCCTCCGCCCAGGTCCGCATCTCGCGCGTCCAGTTGACCACGAGCGGCTTGGGGCAGACCACAAGCGCTCTGCGGATCAAGCCGCTATGCAGCAACAGCCGCAACGAGATGATGACTTGTGCCGTCTTGCCCAGGCCCATTTCATCCGCAAGAAGCGCGGCATGGCGCGGCATCAGAAACGCGATGCCTTTGATCTGATACGGATACGGCTGAAAGGGCAGCGAAACCTGTTTGCCGGCAAACACATCTTCCAGCGGCGGCTGCAAAAGATACAGCAACCGATCCTTGAACATCACCATGTCGCTCGGCGGTCGCAGACGCGTCTTCTTCTGCCGCAGCGTCTCCTCAACAGATTCCTCAACATCCGGCAACGGCGGCGTTTCTTGCCGAAAGACTCGCAGCGGAGCCGGCACATGCGCTTCGCCGGGCGATGGAAACTTCCACCCCTGCGTCGCCACTTCCATCTGCCATTTGCCCAACGTCCGCACGAAGGGAGCTTTGCCCAGCAGAGGCACCTCGCGCACATTGGTCGTGATCGGCCGATCGAACGCGAGCAGCGAACGAACATCAAGTTGCGGGCGCATGTCGATGCGATCGACGTCCGGCAACCGGGTTCCTTCGCTCTCGTCGCCCAGCAGAAACGGCAACATGGCGGCGTCAGCGGGGGCGTCCATCATCCGTCTCCCAGATGCGATTCATGAGGCACTGGGTTATCATCGACGGTCCAGCAATGCTCGGATGAGGGGGTCAAAATCAACAGATGTTCAGCAACGCCCTTTCGCGGCCGTCATGACCGCTACAAGACGCGTGACAGGCGAACGATCCCCTGCACAACCGGAACAATCCGCCTGATTCCCTTTGCACGTCAACTGAATGATCATTCAAGAGTGGAGCGTTCATCACGTCGATGAAGCAAACCTCGTTGTTGCGATGTTGCTCAAGCCGCGAAGAAACTCTCGGCATCGATGTACCGGACGCCCAAGCCCGCGGCAAAGTCTGCGTCGCTCGTCATGTCGCCCACCATGATCGTCTGCTCGCGCGACAAGCGGTGCTTCCTCATCAGGTAGACGCCAAGTCCAGGCATTGGCTTGCGACAGTAGCATCCAAGGGGAAACGCGGGATGCGGGCAGTAGGCGACTTCGGCGACCGGCAGCCCAAGCAACTCCGCGGTTCGCAGCAGCGCGGCTTCGACATTGGCTTGCGTCACTTTGCCCGACGCGATGCCGCTTTGATTCGAAACGAAGAAAAGCTTGTAGCCCTGGCTCGGTCGCTTGCGGGTCGGCGCCGACGATTTGCACTACGGCGAAAAACTCGTTCGCTCGGCGCTTGACGGATGGCACGGGCCGAAGAACGAAGTGCGAGTATTGACGAAGGCGGGCCTTTCGCGTCCCAAAGGGCGATGGGCGCCCAATGGCCGTCCAGTTCATTTGCGAAAAGCGGTGGACGGAAGTTTGCAAGAATGCCGAACGGCGCGACGGACATAGCGTTGCTCTCAAGAAAGATGCCGTCACTATCGGGCTAAGAGAGGACTACGGCAAGATTCACATTGAGGTGGAGAACGACAGAATCATAAGGCGAAGTTCGACTAACTTTGCTCATCATAATTCTGCACGTAATGATTCTGTCCTGACTTCGACGGCTGGTCCACCAGCGACAGCGCTTTCGAAAGGTCGGCAATCAGAGCGGACCGCATCGAGTTGCGTTGCTCGTCGTTGGGCACGCGGAGAATCGCGGAGGGGTGATAAGTGACGATCGTCTGCGGGCACCAATCGGTTTCGATGACTTCGCCGCGCCGTTCGCCGATCCGGAAATCGCGTCCCACCAAGGCTTGTGCGGCGGTCGCGCCCAGGCACACCAGAACTCGCGGCTGAATGAGGTTCAGCTCCGCTTCAAGCCACGGCTTGCATGCGGCCTGCTCGCGGGCATCCGGCTTTTGGTGAATGCGTCGTTTGCCGCGCGGTTCGTATTTGAAATGCTTGACGACGTTCGTCACATACACTCGCCGCCGATCGACCCCCGCAACCTCAAGCGCGGCATCGAGCACGTGTCCGGCGGGGCCTACGAATGGCCGTCCCTGGCGATCTTCCTCATCCCCAGGCTGCTCGCCGACCAACACCATGCGAGCGTCCAGCGGGCCTTCGCCGAAAACGGTCTGCGTCGCGTTGCAATAGATTTCGCAGCCTTGGCAACTCGCGGCTGCGGCGCGCAAGCTCGGCATGTCATGCTCGCCCGGCAAATAATCACGCGCGGAGCGACGGCTCCCTTCCTGACGCGCGATCATCTCGGCCACCCGCTCCGGCGCCTTCATCAGCAGTTGCGGGATCAATGCCGCCTCGGGCAATGTCTTCCAATGGCGAACCGGCATCTCCTTCTTCATCGCCTTCAGCTTGATGCGGGCCGGATTGAAAATCGATGCGTAGTACGTCTTCCACAGTTCCTCGAGTTGATCCGCTTCGGGCGCCTGATCCGCGGGCACTCCGGGGCCGAACGTCAGCATGCTCAAATCCCAATTCGCGGATTCGTCCGGCGTGAGAATCGTCCAACGCATGTTCGGAAAACGGCGCGCGAAAAACGGCGTGGCCGGGCGAACGATGCGATGGTCCGGGCGATGCCACGCGACGAAATGCTCCACCCCCTCCGTCTCCACGCGGCGAAAACGGACGAACGCATGCATCTTGTGAATGTCGCGCCGCACCGCTTTTTCCATCATCAGCAACCGATGCACATCGTCGTCGCTGGCGACATCCAACAGGTGCGGTTCGCCATGCGTGAGCCGCCAAAGGATGCGGTAGAGCATGTCCCAGCGCTCGCCGTCCCGATGGCAGGCGACCTTTTCCGCAATCTCGACGAAGTCGCGCGGGACTCGTTTCGCGACGACGCCAGGCATCGCTTCAGGCAATGCTTCCTCGTTCGCGAAGAGCGTGGGCGGATCGTCGGGATCACGAAGATGGATAGCATCCGGCGGAACGTCCGCGGCAAGCAGCGTTCGCGCCGCGTTGCGCCACGCTTCGAAATCGTGAGCAGTCGCCAGGTACATCACACCTCTCCGGTGATCGCCGAAGCTTGCGCGTCGAATCGGGTAGGAGGGGGAATTACTTCCCCCGTCCTCCCACACCACCGGACGTACTCATCGTATCCGGCGGTTTC
>JAIEPT010000070.1 GCA_019748295.1 Gemmataceae bacterium
CCATTCCCGGGGCATGATGAGGTGCCGGGAGGCGACCTCGTCCTTCAGCACTGAGTTCGCCAGCATGACGAGGACCGCGGCGGGCGCTATTTCGTATTCCGAATCTTCAGACGGCCTCGCAATTATTTCCCCGGTGAAGCATTGGACGGGCCGCGGGAACGAGGCTACCGCCGCGGGTTTCGTATCGGTGTCCCCGTCCTCGTCGAACGCCTCTTCGCGGTCGATCGTCACGAAGACCAACGCCGCCGTTTCTTCGTACGGGGAGGTTCCCCGGTCGGAGACGGTGAGGCCGAACCCTTCGCAGGCTTTCCTCATCGAGCGCGAGAAGAGCTCCCAGGCTCCGAGGTTGTCGGCATCGGTACGCCGGTCGTACAGGTGGATCTCGCGGGATCCGAGGGACGAGAATATCGCCTCGACGAGTTTCGATTTGTCGAGGTGCGAGGTCATGCCGC
Organism: Gemmataceae bacterium; assembly: GCA_019748295.1. GTDB lineage: Bacteria > Planctomycetota > Planctomycetia > Gemmatales > Gemmataceae > JAIEPT01. The sequence continues at coordinate 453 of JAIEPT010000070.1, forward strand.
GGCGGCCGACCAGTTCCTTCACGGGACGGGATTCGATCGGCGCCGCTTCGAGCGACGCCATTCCTGAGGCGTTGATTTCCCCGACGAGCCAACTGACGAAGGCCACTTTGGAATCCATCGGGCCGGAGCTTTCCGGACGCATCGGCGTCCATGGCAGCCGCGGCCGCGCGTTCCGCACGGGAGGTTCCTTGACCACGTCGCCGGCTTCCGGAATGCGGTAACCGGCGTTCACGAACGTTCCCGGAGAGGCTTCCGAAAAGACGGCGCACGCCTTTTTCGAAGGGAAGCCGGGGCCGACGGTCTTGAAGCCCGTCGCGGAAACGTTCAGGACCTGCAATCCCGCGCATTCGACGAATTCCGGCTTGAAGCAGACCATGGTCTGCGATTTCGGATTCCTTTTCGCTTCCCAGTACGTGGCCGACGCCATGCGGTACGTCGGTTCGCCGGCCGGGGTGCCGGCCTTCGTGGCGAGGACGAAGTTCAGGAGGACGTCCGTCGGCACCGCGCCCGTCGCGCAGGGAAGGTAGCCGTGGGCCGCGAACCCGTCGGCAGGGGTTCCGGACGGACAGGCGATCCAGGATCCACGGGAAGCATCTCCGGACTCGGCGAGCACGGCTTTATCACGCCAGAGCCGGGCGATTTCCGCACGTTGCTCCTTTTCGGGATTCTTTCTCCTATGGAAGAAAGCGAAACCGGTCCAGGTGCCGGGACGTACCTTCGCCGTGAACGCGTTGAAACGGGGAGTTTCGTTCATTCGACAGCCTCCGTGGTAACGCCGGCGGGCACGGTATCCAAACGGTCGAGCACTTCGGTAAGCACCGCGTAATCCTGGACGTGGACGAACGCGACGTCCCAGGCCCCGCGGAAGTCGTTCTGGACGCCGTCGCCGTCGAAGAACACCGCTACCCGGCCGTACTTTTCCTCAAGTGCGGGCCACCAGTTTTTGAAAGCGTACACGTACCGCTTGGGTGCCCATTCTCCCCGGGCTTCCAATTTCATGTAGCCCAGTTTCATGCGGGCGTCGGCTATGAGCTGCTCAATCTTGGCAATGTTCGAAGAGCCTTCCATGGTGCACACGGACCAGGCCTTCGCGTCGATCGCGACGTCGCACTGCGGAACAAATAGGTCGCTTCGCTCGAAAAGGTGCAACGGGGTTTCGTGGTCCTCGAGGGCTTTTTTGCGGGCCCATGCCGTGACGGCCACGCGGCACGTCCGCTCGTAGCCGGCCGGCCATACGACGTCGAACATCGCAGCCGGACGGACCATCATCAAGTAACCGGATGCCTTAGGAAATATCGTTTGGTACCAGCATTTATTGACGTCCACCGGAGAGAACTCGGGGTCGTAGAAGCGGTACTCGTTGCCTTCGGACGTGAAGAAAAGGCCCCATTTGCCCCGAAGTTTCGTAAATATCGCCTTAGAAGGCATGTCGAAATAGAAATCGGTTACCGAAACGCCGTACTCGGCGAGCTTCCCATTGAGCCTGCGGGCGGTTTCGTTCGCTCTCAAGAAATCCTTGCCGGTGACCACGACGTAGGAGGACAGGAATTCGCGCAGTTCGATCCAGAGGTCGCGCGCGTCGGTAGAATCCCGGACTTCCTGTGCGAGCCGCGAGAAGAATTCACGGGTACCGCAGCCCGTTTGGGCCATCGTGTCGGTCTTCGTGCAGACTTGGGAAATCCGGAGTTGGCGTTTCGAAGATTCCAATATGAGACGCATCGCGGGAGGCAGGATCGTTTCCCCGACAATGTCCGGCGTTACTGCCGCGAATATGCCGGCGAACCGCGAATTTAGGAACACCTTGGGCGAGTAGGACGAATTGAGCGTCCGGTCCATCCGTCCGACGGACTGCATCGCTACGTCGAGCTGCGCGGCGACAAATTGCGACGTTTGTTTCACGGCGGCGCTGGTCGCCCACCACGCTTCGCCGCCGTCCTTCTTGCCGAAGAGCTTATGGCCGATCTGGAGCCAGGTGAAGTCGCCTTTGGCGGCGAGGTGGTGGCCAATCCGCTGGTAGTTGTTTTCGGAAACGACGTTGGTGACCTGTTCCGCGAGCACGACGTCAGACACGTCCACGCCGACACGGTCCGCTCCGGCATGCCGGCGGACGGAAGTGCCGCCAACGTACCGGAAAAAGTTCGAACCATCCGGGAGGGGGAGCTGGAGTTCCTGGTGAAGGTTGGCGCCCGTGGCCATGCCGCCGAACGCTAAGAAAACCAAGTAGATCTTTGGCTTTTCCGCAGATGCGAGGTTCCGCCCGAAATCGGCGTGGAAATCGCTCCAATCCCGGCCGTGGAAGCTTTTCGCGTCGACGAATTCGCAGCGGTGGCTCCCTTCGCCGAACTTCTTGTTGAGAAAGTTCTTGAATGCGTCTCTGGCGTGCTTGGCCCGCTGTCCGCTATTGAAGAACAGCAGGGAACACCTCGGAGCTGCGTTGCCGGCTGCGGCGAGGTCTCGGGCGAAGGCATTGAGTACGGCGAAACTCGTGCCGGCGTCGTCGCCGCTCTCGCCGCCCGAAAGGTTTAGGACGTTGGGAACGTCTTCGCTTCCCCAGACGATTTCCGGTTGCGTTTTCGGGCCGGTTTTTTCGTCAAGGACGCGCTTCCCTTCTTCGAGGGGGAGGACTTCCTTCGGGTGTCCGCGGGAAAGCGTTAGCCAGTCCAGGTCGATGTTCGTGATCGACGACCGGACTGTCGCGGAAGCCGAAGAGACGTAGAACGCATTCCCGGCTTCCAGGATCGAGTTGACCATGGCTTCGGTACTGCGCTTGCTTAGCCGGACGTTGATTTCGAGCTGGTGCCCGTCGAACATCCCGGCTTCGATGTATTCGTAGCCGCGGAGGTAGAACTGGTCGAGGACGCTGAGCGTTTCTTCCTTCTGGGAATCTAGGGAGTTCGAAGTCCGCCTGCCTGGCAAGGTGGAAATGTACTCGGCGATCTCCGGCTTCCCTTGCGTGACGTCCTTGAGGAAAAGTCCAGCCCATTCCGGGCGTTTGCCCTGGAGGTTGCGGGACTCCTTGTTGGCGAGGTCGATCGCGTTGATCGCGTTGTACACGTCGGCGATCGGTTCGAGGGTGCGGCGGATGGCTTGAGCGGCCGAAACGGGTACGGACTCGCATCCTTCGGCCCGCATCTGGCCAGAGGTTTTGAACGGTTTTACGATGACGCGGTACCCATCGGTGGTGTCGGTGACGGTCGAGTCGAGACGGGCACCCATCTGGTCGTGGGAAAAAAGCGATGAATACGCCGGGCTGATGGCGGCGACGAGCGTTTGTCGCGAGTCGAAGTTCTCATCCGGACGGAAAAGGACGCACGCCCGGCCGTTGGCGTACGGGTGCGTCTCGCCGGGAAGCCAGAAGCTCGAGTGGCGGTCGACGGCGTATTTCCGTACGTCCTGGAGCCGCTCCCGGTGTTTGATGTAGAGCGGCTTGTTCGCCGATTCGATGACGAGGCTGGTCTTGTCAAACGCGTCGGCAAGGCCGCGGACCGCGAAAGAGGCGGCTTCGAATACGTTGACCTTGAGGGCGCGCTTTTCGATGTCGTCGGTAATTCGTTTGTGGCCGTGCGAAAACTCTTCGCCCACGAAGAAGCAGTTTGGGAACGGCGACTCCCTCATCGTAGGTTCCGCCACGAACGGCGAATACGTGAAGAACCGCGCCCGCGACCCATCAATTTCGAAGGCTGAGAGGCCCCAGAAGAGTTTCTGGTACGTCATCAGCACGACCATCGGGCCGGTACGTTTCTGGAACGCCTCATTCCCCGGGTACATGCAGCGGCAGGTTTGGCAGTGTCGGATGTCGGGGGTAGGGGAGCCGGCCTGGGAGTCGATCCACTTCCTGCACCGCATCTTCAAGGCGTCCCGCTCCAGCCGTATCGGCTTTTCCAGCCTTTCGCGGTATTCGTTTCTCCGATCGTCGTCCCGGTAGAGGAGTTCGATCCCCCGTTCTAGGTCCTGGATGAGTTTCGGGGTTTCCGGGTCGAAAGCGCTTTTCCTAAGGGGGCAGCCTTTAGGGATTCCCGTTTCCTCCAGGGTGTCGAGTTGGCTGCGGAAAACGATGAGCGGTGCCGAAGATCCTGCGAGCGATTTTTTCAGGTCTTCGTGGATCGGGTTCAGGTGGCGCCATTCTGGAGCGAGGTAGACCAACGTCAGCGGCTTGCCTTCCCATGCCGCAATATGGGAGACGGGCTCGTTCGAGAGCGCCCAGCTTTTACCGGTTCCCGTGGCCGCTGGGTCGACGTAGATTTTTCCCGCCGCCCTGCCGGCCTCGTAATCGTTCAGCGCTTTCCGTAGGAAATCCTGGCTCGGATGGCTTCTGAAGGCGAATTCTTCGATCGGACGTTGCTCGGGCATGGAGTATTACGGAGGAATAAATCGTAGAGTGTTACACAGTCCGCTGCCCGTCCGCAACGGAATGCCCTGGGGATTGGGAAATGCTGGGGTACTGCTCCCTGAAAATGCGCGTTCGATTCATTCTGTTTGCCGTAGGACATGTACGCCCGACCTCAACTCATCAAGGCGATTTTCGGCATCGACGCCGATTACGCGGACATCCAAAGGATCCGAGCGGATTAGCCCGGACCATTCGATCAGGTTTTCGAAGGTGCTTCGGGCACGTCGAAAACCAAGACCGTTAGCGTGAGCTCCCGGTTTTTGTCGCCCGGATGGTGGAAAACGTAGCGGAACCCGGTTTCGTGTTTCCAATCCGTTTTACGTTTGCAGTTCGGATGGCCAACAGATTGCTCGTCGACGCCTGCTAGAACCGTGGACAGGGCGGTGCCGCGGTTGAAAACTAGGATTGCCGCCTTCGTATCGCGCCATGACGAATAGCCGAGCAGCTGGTCGATAGTCTCGTAGTAGTGCTTCGGACCTTTCCAAAATTTGCATTCGGCTATGAACACGTTCCGGCCGTTCTCACGCAGGAGAATGTCGGTTTTCCCTCCGTAGTTGAACGTTTCGCCGGTCGCTCGGCCTTCGAAATGGCCGTTGAGTTGAACGAGGAAATGGTCCCGCAGCGCCTCTTCGCCCATGTGGGTGAAGGAAGACGGGCTCCGTTCCATCATCAGTGCCATGTTTTGGAGAACGTCCAACACGTGACCGTAATGCTCCGCGTCCAGGATCGGTTCAGGTTCGTACGGTACGGATGCGGCTACCGGCAATCTCGGAGCCACCTTCCTGCGGACGTCAGGAACGGCGTACGTGGTAGGG
>JAIEPT010000183.1 GCA_019748295.1 Gemmataceae bacterium
ACCGGCTAGAATGACCAAGCTGCCGGGTGGGATTCGCACCCACTGAAAACCAGCGCCTTTGCACGGCGCACATCACCGCGATCACAGGGGAGGACGCATCTCAGCATGATGATTTGCCTCAACTGCCTGTTCGCACGTGGTGACACATGTTTTGGCAAATCCTCCACTTTCCGCAATGTGAAAAGCATGTTTTTCTTTCGCATTCCGCCATAGACCGGGACTGGCTTGTCCGTCCGGTTTTCGACAGATTGAAAGCACATAAAGCAGTACCTTGGGTCGATCAAGAAGACTACTACTACGGCCGAAACTCGCGATCCGCTCTTCGCGATGGCCTTCTTTCCTCAAGGCACGTTGTTTTCTTTGTCACGCTCGGGATGATGAACTACAAACGAGGCTGGTGTCATCTTGAGGCCGCTTATAGCGAAATCATTCAGTGCAACTTAGTAGCGGCGGGAGGTAATGCTCTTAACTACGACCTACCCTTGTTCTTCATTGACCAAGGCGACAATGCTATCGAAAGGACAATCTGGTCTGAAATGCGGGATCGAGGTTACTTTTATCGCAATTCGGATGGAGATCCGGCGGATTGGGCGACCCATAAAATCGTGGAATTTCTTCAGCGAGAGCAGGCATTGGCAAGCCAGATGGCGAAAGTAATTACTCCCGGCGATCCCGTGCATGCGTATCTGCGTGCAGGTCTCGTAACTCGCGTGACGAATTTCCACCCCAGCCCGTTATAGTCCCTCTCTCAAACTTGATTGGCTCCCCTTTCGCGGCTTCCGGCGTAGGCGTCTGATACGCAACCCCCTGCTTGGGTGGGGCCGGCTTCTTTACAATGGCCCTTCCAACTCGATGGACTGGGAGCCATTCATGTCGGCATCGACGAGCGAATTGATCGTCAGCGTTTCGGGCATTCGCGGCATCGTCGGCGAAGGGCTGACGTCGGGGCCTGCGTTGGCGTTCGCCCAGGCCCTGGGCACGTATCTGCAAGGGGGCAAAGTCGTCCTTTCTCGCGATAGCCGGCCCAGCGGGGCGATGCTGCGGCATGCGGTCATCGCGGGGCTGACGAGTGCGGGTTGCGAAGTGCATGATCTCGCCATCACGCCCACGCCCACCGTCGGCCTCGCCATCCGCAATCTCAACGCGGCGGGCGGCATTCAGATCTCGGCGAGCCATAATCCGTCCCCCTGGAATGGGCTGAAACTCTTCGGCTCCGACGGCGGCGTTTTGTCTGCTGCTCGCGGCAAGGAAATCAAGGACCTCTACGATCGCTCCGCGTTTCGCCATGCGGCATGGGACAAGTTGGGCGAGCTTACTGAGTGCCGTACGGCGGAAGATTGGCATCGCGAACGGGTGCTGCAGCTTGTCGATATCGTCCGCATTCGCAGCCAAAAGTTTCGCGTGTTGCTGGATGCGAACGCTGGGACGGGCGGCCCTCTTGGTAAGGCTGTGCTCGACGCCCTCGGCTGCGAATCGACCATCCTCGGCGGCAAGCCGGACGGCGACTTCCAACATCCGCCGGAGCCGCTCGCGGAGAATCTGACGACGGTGCTTCCCGCGGTGCGCGAGTCGCAATCGAGCATTGGTTTCGTGCTCGATCCGGATGCGGATCGGCTTGCGTTGCTTGACGAACAAGGGCGCTACATCGGCGAAGAGTTGACGCTCGCCCTCGGCGTCCTGCATCGGCTCAAGCAGCAGAAGGGGGATGTCGTCATCAACATGTCCACTTCGCGCGTTGTCGAGGACTTGTGCCGACGGGCAGGCGTGAAGTGCCACCGAGCCGCGGTCGGCGAGGCGAACGTCGTCGAGAAGATGCGCGAGGTGAATGCCGTCATCGGCGGCGAAGGGAATGGCGGCGTCATCGATCCGCGCGTGGGATGGGTTCGCGATCCGTTCATCGGCATGGGGCTGATTCTCGATCTGATGGCCGAGGAGCAGAAGCCGCTCAGCGAGATCGTTGCGTCGCTGCCCAGCTATGTGATCGTGAAGGACAAGTATCAGATTTCGCGCGACAAGTTGCCGCAGGCGAATGCGCTGCTCGAAAAGCGTTGGCCCAATGTGCGGACGAACAAGATCGATGGCCTGCGGCTCGACTGGGACGACCGCTGGGTGCATGTCCGCCCAAGCAACACGGAACCGATCGTTCGCGTGATTGCCGAGGCGCCGACGGAGCAGCAAGCTCAGGCGTTGTGCAAGGAAGTCGGCGCCGTAGTGATGGGAGCGTGACATGATTCATGCCAGCGTGTACGACGCGGAAACGAAGACGTATCGAAAGATGGATGCCGAGCAGCTTCGCTGCGGCGGGCCCGCCAATCAGGCCGGGCGCGTGCTGTGGATCGACCTGGAGAATCCGACGCCGGAAGAGGAAGCGTTCGTTTTGCAGGAGTTTCTGCCGATTCATGCGCTTTCGTTCGAGGACGTCACTCGATTGCGGCGTGAGCCCGAATCGCCTCCGCACTTTCCCAAAGCCGAGGAGTTTCCGGATTATTTGTTCGTCATCGTCAATCCGCTGACGATGCGCTTCATGGAATGGATTCGGGCCGAAGGCGACGACGAGGGATGCAAAAGTCCGGTGACGCAGCTTTCGGCCGTGCTGACTCCGCGCGTGCTGGTGACGCACCATTACGAACCTTTGCCTTGCGTCGTGCAACTTCAGAATCATCTCGCTCGCCATTCGTTTCAGATGGAGCGAGGGCCGGACTATCTGTTTCATCTGATCCTGGATTCGACGGTCGATCAATACGCTCCGGCCTTGGATCATGTGGACGAGACGCTGGACGATCTGGAAACGACGGTGGTGCAGCAGCATCGACCCACGCTTTATCTGCGGATCCTGCGGCTCAAGCGCGAGATCATGATTCTGCGGAAAACGCTGGTGTATGAGCGGGAGGTGCTGGTGCGGCTCGCTCGCGGCGAGTTCAATCTCGTCGATGAACGAGAAACTATTTATTACCGCAACGTCTACGACCACCTCGTGCGTTTCACGGACCTGATCGAAAGCTCGCGCGACCTTGCCTCGGATTTGCTGCAATCCTTTCAGGCCGCCACCGCGAATCGGCTCAACGAGGTCATGAAAGTGCTGACCATGATCTCGACGATCGGGCTCGTCTGCGCCCTGATCTCGGGCATCTACGGCATGAACTTCGAACACATGCCGGAATTGAAGTGGACCTACGGCTACCCCTTCGCTCTGGGCATGATGCTTCTGGCGGGCGCCATCTCGTTCCTCTTCTTTCGGTGGAAGAAGTGGATCTAGCACGCGACTGGAAACTCGACCCGCTGCCGAATCGCCTGGGCCGGCAAGTCCGCGTCTACGCCCGGACGGACAGCACGAATCAAAGGGCTCTCGAGCTATCGGATGAGATAGCGAACGATGGCCTCGTGCTGATTGCCGAAGAACAGACGGCGGGGCGTGGGCAGTATGGCCGGGTATGGCAAGCCCCGCCGCGAAGCAGCGTGCTGCTGTCGGCCCTCGTCTTCCCGCCGCCGGAAATCCGCCGCCCTGCTCTCCTGACGTCGCTGGCGGCCGTGGCCGTGACGGAGGTGGTCCGAAAGGTTTGCCATCCGCAGGCGAAGATCAAATGGCCCAACGACGTGTATCTGCATGGCAAGAAGATCTGCGGCATCCTGATCGAACAACGCGGCGTCGGCAATCCGAACGCGCCGCTCGCCGCTGTTATCGGCATCGGTCTGAATCTGCATCAATCGGCCGACGACTTCCGCCTCGCCGATCTCCCGTTGGCCGGGTCGCTGGCCAGTGTGTCGGGTGTGCTTGCCGACTGGCAGCAAACGGCTGAATCGTTGATCCGAACCTTGGACGAAGCATATGGCCGGCTGCTTGAAGGCGACTTCAACACGTTGGAATCGCTGTGGAAAGCAAGACTCGGCTTGCTGGGCAAGAACGTAACGATCGAACTGGCGGATCGGCAGATCGAAGGCCGGCTCCTCGATCTCGCGTTCGATGGTGTCGTCGTTGAAGGGGACGAACTAATGTCGTTTCCGCCCGAGGCGATTCGGCACATTTCGGCGGTTCAACGCGAATCGTGAGCAGCTTGTCCGTTCGACCGATCTAATGAGGAACCGAGAACCGAGATCGGAGAATGACGAATGAAAGCGGGCGGTCAGTTCGGCTGTTCATTCCTCATTCTCCGATCTCGGTTCTCGGTTCCTCATTCGTTTTCGCCTTTTCTGGCTCGAACTCCTATCGACTTCATCCTCCCGGTTGACCTAAACTGTCGGCCGTAACTGGTCAGGGAGGACCGGGCCATGCCTGCTGCGCGCGATCGAGACGACCGGGATGACCGGGACGAAAAGAAAACCAACTCGTTTCTCAAGACGATCATGGGGAGCATCGCCGGCATGATCGGCGGAGCCATCCTCATGTACCTCAACCCGCTCGTGACCGGGGCCATCAAGCCGGCCAAGCCGGTTCCCAATTTCTCCTTTCAGGCCACCGGGCTCACCGCCCAGTTTCAAAATCGCTCGACCGGCGGCGCCTCCGGGTGGTGGGACTTCGGCGACGGCACCGCGCTCGAACCGTTCGATCCCAAGCAACCAGCGATGGCCCACACGTTTCCCAATTACGGCTCCTACAACGTCCGCTTGACCCTTTACAACCTGCTCGGCGAAGAAAACGATCGCACGGTGTCGATGAATCTCGACCCCAAAACCGCATCGCCGCCGGCGATCGAGGACTTCCAGGTTCTCTCCGCGTCGAACGACCCCGAGCCCCCCGCCCCCGCCACGTTTCGCGTCCACGCCAAGGTGAAAAACGCGGATCTCATCGTGTGGACCTTGGGGACCGAACGCCCCGCGGAAATCAGCACGGATGTCGTCGGCGCCCAGGATCGCCTGATCACGCTGAAGGAATATGGCTGGCACACCATTCGGCTCGTGGCGGTCAACGGCAAGCAGGTGACCGAGCAGGCGAAGACCGTTTTCGTCGGAGTTCCCAGCGAAAGGCCCGCGCCGGGCGCGGCATTGCAGATCGCGTATGACGCCGTGCAAGTGGACCGCAAGGCCCAGAGTTTCAATCTGCCGATCATGATGCCCGCGAATCAAACCGGAAGCAGTTGGCGATTCGAGGAAGAGCGGGCGGTCCCGGCTGGTTGGCGCATCGCGGACCTGAAGGCGAAGCCGGCTCCACCTAACCTCGTCCGCAACGCGGAGCTTGCGGTATCCCCCGACAAGACGCGGTTTCTGGTGAAGGGGGAAATGATGCGCAACAGCGGCATGTTCGGCAGTCGCGGCCAGCCGCAATGGCTCGCCGAGGTGATGGCGACGCTTGAAAAGACTTCCGAGCCGACGACGCGAACGAGCGATCCGATCTTCACGCCGCTCAAGATGCCGGGTCGAACGATGCTCGCCATGCCGCAACTCCCGCAAGGTTGGCAACCGACGAACCGCCGACTGAACCTCGAATTGCGCGACGGGAATTCGGTCGTGTGGCGTGACAGCAAGCTCCCCACGAGCGGCATCATCCAGATGCAGAATCGACGCTGGCAGGTATCCGCGGCCGAGGTGAGCGGCCAAATCATGCTCGACATCGCCGACGCCAGCGGCTTCGTCCCCTCCGGCAACTGACGCGAAACCCGGGTGCATTTCCGTTCTTGCGAGGTACTAAGCTGCTTGACCGAGGCGGCCGGGGCTCGAGGCGCGGCGGTGTTTG
>JAIEPT010000139.1 GCA_019748295.1 Gemmataceae bacterium
ACGCCACGGAGGGCGTTCCCTACAGAACGCGACGTTCGCGTCTGGATCCGTCAGGTGCTTAGGCGAGCGGCAGGAGATAGTCCGCCTTCCTCTACCTCCGGGAGAGGGTCGGGGTGAGGGCGGCATTTCTCGAGTAGCGCCGCTCGCCTTAGAGCGGTTTTCAGATAGGAGTAGCGACGAGCGTCGCGTTCTGTAGGGAACGCCCTCCGTGGCGTTCCGCCGGACTGGACGCGTCCGATGGTTCGTCGTCCATCTCGCAGTCGTCGTCTCCCCCCGCTTGCGGCTCAGCGATCCGCGGCGTCCGATTGCTAAGCCGCAAGCGGGGGAGGCGACTGCAATATGGACGACGAACCATCGGACGCGTCCAGTCCGGCGGAACGCCACGGAGGGCGTTCCCTACAGAACGCGACGTTCGCGTCTGGATCCGTCAGGTGCTTAGGCGAGCGGCAGGAGACAGTCCGCCTTCCTCTACCTCCGGGAGAGGGGAGACTTGCAGTGTCGCCTTAGTAGTGATACTCGAGGCCGAAGTTCACGCCGTGGGCCCACATGCCGGTGCTGTTGAAGAGCACGGCCGGGCGTTGCGGGCCGGTGTTGGCGAACGGGGCGACCGCGGGGTTGTTGCGGACGAACGGGATGAAGTTGGAGTTCACCGTCGTATCGATCTGGTTTCCTGCTCGCACCACGTCGGGCAGGTAGAGGGCCGAGTAGCCCGCATAGAGCCGCAGGTTATCCGTCACTTCGTAATTCAGCCGCAGGCCGAACTCAGGAATGGCGGTGAACGCGTTGCGGGAGCGTTGCCCGATGTTGGTCGTGAGAGCGTAGACGCCGCCGGTTTCGCGGACCGCGGGGCCGTTGCCGATGCGCTGCTGCGAGGCCCCGTCGATTTCGATGGCCTGGTACATGTTTCCCAGCGCGAGCTTGAAGGTGCCATGGAGGGAGAAGCGGCTATTCAGCTTGTATTCGCCGTCGAGCCCGAGCTGGCCGCCGTTGAAGCTGTTGGTCGTGCGATACGAGTCGAAGATATCGAAGGTAGCCGGAGCGACGCCCGGAGGCGTGATCGTGAAGTTGCGCGTCGCCACGAGCGAATCTCTGACGTTGATGTTGCGGTAGCCGATGATGCCGTCGAGCCAGTACCGAGGCCCGCAGAGCAGCTTTCGGCGAAGGTTCACTTCGAAACCGCTCATCGTCGTGTAGGTGCTGATGTTGATGCTGCCGGTGATGACGCCGGGAATCGCTTCGTTTTCGCTGCTGGGCACGTTCGGGCCCGCGGCCCGGCCCACGTCGAAGTAAGGCATGCTCAACACGGGAAATTGGTTCGAGTTGGCATCGAACCCGGAGTTGCGTTGTCCGATGAAGAAGAAGCTGCCTTCGATGCCCCAATCTTCGTAGTTGGGCAGCCAGGTTCCGAGCGTGAACTGCGCCCCGGAGCGAAGCGGGTTGTCGATCGAATCGTAAAGCACGCGCGTCGTCGGATTGCCGAACGTGGCGGGCAGGCCGTTCGTGGAAGTCGTGACGAGCGGGGGCACCGGCGCGCCGCTGAAGCTCCACAACAGGTATTCGCCGCGGAACCAGAAACGATTGGGGCGAGGCAAGCAATCGAAGCAAGTATTGCAGTCGTTGCCGGCGGAATCCATCGAAGTGCCGCAGCTATCGCCGAGGATATCGCTGGTCCAGGCCGTCGCTCCGGTCCGCGATCGAAGTCGGCCCCTGGGCCGGCTGACGGGATTCATGATGCTTCCGCCCGGCAGACACTCGCACGAATCGCCGGAAACGATCGGCTCGCCGCCGACTCCCGGATACATGACCGTCCCTTCGGGAATCATGGTTCCCTGGGGCATCATCCCCGGCGATTGAATGATGATGGGATCGCCCATGGGCATCCCCTTCGGCAATGGCTGCACCACCTTGGGCTGCGGCGGCACGAAGTCCTTCTGCATCGACATCGGGATGCCCGTCGTCGATTGCATCGGCACGGGGCGGATGATGTCGATGACCGGCGGCGTGATCGGAGCCGGCTGAGGGATGGGCTTGGATCCCTCGATCTCGATCTTGCCGCGAACGAGCGGCGTCGGCTGGCCGACGGTCACGCTCTTGAAGTCAAGCTCCGTGCCCGCATCGGGAACGGCCCCGGTCAGCGGAGCGGGACGGCTGAGATTGACGACCGGCTGGAAATAGTTGACGGGTCGAACGTCCTGGGCGAAGGCGGGGGAAGCCGCCAAAGCCAAGCTCGCGAACCAACCTTTGCGAAGCAGATGCTTCATGTTCCCCTCCATGGCGTGTGCCGGCGTCGTTGCATCGTGCGTGACGGCGATCCGGAATCGGCCAGGCGGCGAAGCGCGGCATAGCCCGGATGGTCGTTTCTTTCATCGGACGGAAGGCGCAAGCCGCACGTCTTCGACCACCCTGGAATCCGCGGGTTTCGCGAAGACCGCCCGACAGGATTGCTGCGACCCGCATTGCGGGGAGAAGCGGAACAATCGGAACAAGCTGCCGTGGATGGAATGGGATGGCGCGTAGGGTTAGCCGCGACGCGCAGCGGAGCGCGGACAAGATGCCATGCGGTTGCATGAAATGGGCGGCACGCCCTGAGTGTAGCGAAGGGCGTGGAAGCGGTGCTGACGCAGCATCCGAAATGCGTGACGTCTTCGGAAGCTTCACCACGCCCTCCACTACGTTCAGGGCGTGCCGCCCGAAAAGGGACGAGTGCGGAGAAAATCTAGTACCGCAAGATGACGTCCGCCGTCAGACGGAAGCCGTCGATGTGGCGGCCGCCGCCGAGGACGGAGAACTCGCCGGCGAGGCCGAATTGGAGATTTTCGTTGAACTTGTAGCGGGCGCCCAGCGCGAGCGTGAGATCGGCATGCCCGGCCACGCCGTCGGAACCGAAGTTGAAGAGATTGTTCCCCTCGTAGCCCAGTTGGCGAGCGCCGCCGTCGAAGGTGTACTGCGTGTAATTCAATTCGACGAGCGGATAGAAGCGGTGGAAGTTGCCGACGTCGAAGTCGAGATGGAGGCTGTTGAAGAAGAAATCGGTGCGCCGGTTGTCGAGGCTTTGCGCGTAGCCGACCGTGGTCATGAAGTTGAAGCTGCCGTAGTCGGATTTCAGGAAGTTCTGGGCCAAGCTGAGGTAAGGCGAAATCGACAGATTGCCGGTTCCGTTGAGCACGCGGTTGTCGCCGACGGCCAGTTCGATGTTGGCTCCGACGGCAATCACCGTGAGCGTGGTCTGATTGCGATAGATCGTGAACTTGGGTCCGAAGTACAAATCCTGAAAGCCGTTCGCGGTCTGCACATCGTGGTAGCCCGGCTGATTCGCGTTCGTCCACACCCAGCCGAGCTTGTTGATGACGATCGAGATGTTTTCCGTGAGCGCGACGCGGGCTTGCAAGTTGGCGAAGTAGTTGCTGCCGCCGGCGAATCCAGGGGTGCTGTTCCGTGTTTTCTGCCAGATGAAGAACGGACGCAACTCGGTGAGGGCCCGCGGATCCTCGAAGTAGATCGGGTTGCTCACGGGGGATGCGAAATGGTCGAAGCCATGATCGCTCTGGAACCGTGTTCGTCCGCTGGCGACCTCGGAACCGCCGAAGACGCCGCTGACGCCTGTGGTGACGTCGTCCCAGCACCGCTCGATGCGTTGGCCGAACCGACTCCACCAAGTGAGGTCCGCATCGCTGTTGACGACGCCGGCGTTGTAGGCTTCCTGCCCTGGAATGACGCCGACGCCCGGCGGAGCTGGCCCACCGATTACGCCGCCTGGTGGGGGCGGAGGCGGCGGGAACGGGTTCACCGGCACCGGCGGGATGTCCGGCGTCTGGGCTCGGGCGACGAATGGCCGAGCCGGCTCGATGGCGGAAACAGGCTGAATGTTGTTGGAAGGCGACCCAAGCGGTTGCGGTCGGCCGAGCGTGATGGCGAAGGGCTGCGACGGTGCGGGAGAAACGGCAGGTTGCGGGTCGGAGTGAAAAGGCTGGGGCGGCGACAGAGTGACCACGATCCCCTGGGCGCGCACGGTGCCTGCCGTCAGCAGGACTGCTCCCCAAAAGGTCCAATATCGCGAGCGCATCCTTCGCCTCCGCGGTTCGCGGGCTTACCTGCCCGCGCTGCCCAACAAAGCGATCGCTCCGCCGGGCAACGGTTTCTCTTCTCTACCGCATCGGCCCGTCGGCAATGGCCAGACAAGCGGAACGCACAACCTGCTTCGAACGAACACGAAGCAGCCGAGGAAAGTTGGGCAATATCGGCGCAATCGCTAGCAGCGGCGCAATCGCTAGCAGCGGCGCCAATCGCTAGCAGCGTCGCAATCGCTACATGTTGCCGGGCGGGCAGGCGACATTGATTCGCCTGCGTCCGAACACGTCGATTTTTCGCTCGGAATTCTTGGTACTTCGGGGTAAATTCCCCCTTGTCAAATCGTCGAAAATAGGATATAAACAGATGTACATTACATTGTGAACACGGATGTCGGTCGGGCCCCGTTCCGACCGTCCCAGGAGCCAAAAACCATGGCCGATTCCGATCGTGAATTGAAAGGCGCCCTGCAGCAAATCGAGAAGCAGTTCGGCAAGGGCGCCATCATGAAGCTTGGGGAAAACTCCTCGCTTGAAGTCGAAGGCATCTCCACCGGCGCCATCAGCCTCGATATCGCCCTGGGCGGCAAGGGTTTGCCGCGGGGGCGCGTCGTCGAAATCTTCGGCCCCGAATCGAGCGGCAAAACGACCGTCGCGCTCAGCGTGATCGCCAACGCGCAGCGCAACGGCGGCGTGGCCGCCTTCATCGATGCGGAACATGCGCTCGATCCCAGCTGGGCCAAGCGCGTCGGCGTCGATCTCGAGAGCCTGCTGGTCAGCCAGCCGAGCAATGCCGAAGAAGCGCTCCAGATCGCGGAGATGCTGGTCAAGTCGAACGCGGTGGACGTCATCGTCATCGACTCGGTGGCCGCCCTCGTGCCGCGTAACGAAATCGAAGGCGAGATCGGCGATTCGCACGTCGGCCTGCAAGCCCGGCTCATGAGCCAGGCCCTCCGCATCCTGAACCCGGCAATCTCGCGCACCAAGACGTGCATGATTTTCATCAACCAGATTCGCCAAAAGATCGGCGTCATGTTCGGCAACCCCGAAACGACGTCGGGCGGCTTGGCCCTCAAGTTCTACTGCTCCGTTCGCCTCGACGTCCGCAAGATTTCGCAGGTGAAGGACGGCGAAGACACAGTCGGCTCGCGCGTGAAGGTCAAGGTCGTGAAGAACAAGATCGCGCCCCCCTTCAAGCAGACCGAGTTCGACCTCATGCACGACCGCGGCATCAGCCGCGAAGGCGATTTGCTCGACCTGGCGATCGAGGACAAGATCATCGACAAGAGCGGCGCCTGGTTCAACTACGGCGAGATGCGTCTCGGCCAGGGGCGCGAAAACGTCAAGAACTTCATCCGCGACAACCCGGCTCTCATGGACGAGCTGTCGAAGAAGGTGTTGGCCAAGCGAGCCGCCACCCTCAACCTGCCCGTCCCGGGCGCTCCTCCGCAGGATGAAGGAGAAGATCCGGAAGCCGCCACCCCGCCGCCGCCGCCGGCGACCAATGGCCGCAAGGGCCGGCAAGCCGCGGCAGCTGCGGAGTAGCCGCCCCTGGTTAGCCCCCACGCGGATCGGAGCGCGGACTGCACCTCATGCGATAAGCATGAAAAACACTACGCCGCACCCATC
>JAIEPT010000058.1 GCA_019748295.1 Gemmataceae bacterium
GCCTATTCGGCGAGCGGTCTGCCTTCGGGAGTGACGATCGACCCTGCCACCGGCCTGATCGGAGGCAGCGCGGACTACACGGTCGCCAGTTCGGGCACGACGGTTCAGTTCACCGCGACGGTGACGGTGAGCGATCAATGGGGAGCGATCGACAAGCAGACGCTGTGGCTGACGGTCAGCGACGTGCCGTTGGTGCAGAACCAGTATTTGGGCGTCTACGAAGGAAATTCGCTCTCGATCTACGCCGGTCCCAGTTCGCCGCCTTCGGGGATTGCCTACAGTTCGAGCGCGTTGCCCGCGGGGCTGGCATTGAACTCGGCGACGGGCTTGATCACCGGCCGACCGCAGCATCAGATCAACAATCCGTCTCCAGGGGGCTGGACGGCCTCGACGGCGACGGTAACGGCGAATTACGGCGCCATCACGGACGTGGGCACGATCGTGTGGACGGTCTCGGACGTGAACCGCTTGCCGTCGCCGACGTCGGCGTACGCGTACTCCGAAGGTCAGGGGGTATCGATCCCGTTTGCGGCGACGGATCTGACCGGCAGCACGTTGACCTACACGGCCACCGGCTTGCCGTCAGGGTTGACGATCAACAGCGGCACGGGCCTGATCACGGGAACCGTGAATTTCAACGCGGTCACCTATGGGACGGGGTATCCGACGGCGACGGTGACGCTGACGGACAACCGGGGCGGGACCGACTATCGCTCGGTGAATTGGGCGATCTCGGATGTGCCGTTGTTCGGTTGGAGCAGCTACTGGTACGGCAGCGAAGGCAATACGGTGTCGTTGTCGCTGGCACCAACGGCGGCCGTGAGCGGTACGACGTATACCTCGTCGAACCTTCCGGCATGGCTGGCGCTCGACGCGGCGACTGGGAAGCTCACCGGGTACATGCAGCATGTGCCGAACAATCCCAGCGACGGCGGTTCGTACATGACGCCGTCGACGACGCTGTCGGTGACGGTGACCGCAAGCGTGACGGGAGCGGGGAGCGACACGCTGGTCGTCCCCATGTCGGTGACCGACTCCAATCGCCTGCCGAGCGGCAGTTATCGGGTCTACAACGAAGGCGTGCCGATCACCTGGAGCATGGCGGCGAACAACGCGCTGGCCAACACGCTGGCCTATTCGGCGAGCGGTCTGCCTTCGGGAGTGACGATCGACCCTGCCACCGGCCTGATCGGAGGCAGCGCGGACTATTCTGCTGCGTCTCCAGGCACGACGGCCCAGTTCACTGTGACGGTGACCGTAAGCGACCAATGGGGAGCGATCGACAAACAAACGCTGTGGCTCACCGTGAGCGACGTCCCGATCGTGGGGAACGCGTCCGTCGCCGTGTCGGAAGGCGCGTCCGTAAACTATTCGTCGGTAGTGTCCAATCCCCCTTCGGCGGTCGCATACACCGCGACCGGACTTCCAAGCGGGTTGACCGTCAATGCAGCGACGGGAGCGATCCAAGGACGGCCCGAATACCAAATCGACAATCCATCGCCTGCCGGGTCATCCACTCACACCGCAACCATTACGGCGACATTCAGCGGGATGACGGACAAGGCGACGTTGGTTTGGACGGTTTCCGATACGAATCGTCTGCCGACGCCATCGGGCTTGCCCACCGATGAAGGGACGTCGGTTACGGTGAACATGGCTGCAACCGACTACATCAACTCCACTCTCGCCTACACCGCGACGGGCCTACCATCCGGCGTTACCATCAACCCGGCCACGGGCTTGATCGGCGGAAGAATCCGGTATGACGCGGCGTGGGGGGCGACGTCGATCTACTATCCCACGGTTCGGGTCGCCGACCCTCTCGGCGGCATCGACTACCGGTCTTTTACGTGGTCGATCTCGGACGTCAGCTTGGCGGTCGGCGGTCGGCGAAACGACGTTCAGAATTCGTATTTGGCGCCGATCGCGGAAACGTCCGTGGACGTCAACATGGGCGCGCTTCGCGTCCGCCAGGACCTTGATTTCGATGCGAGTCCTGGACGTTCGCTCGGCGGATCGCCTGCGCTGGTCTACAACTCGACAACGGCTTCGCCCCGTCCGATCGTCGAGATTCAGATTCCCACCGATTCCGGAAAGACGCTTCCTGCCACGATTCAGGTCGATTGGTGGTTCGATGGAGTTCAACAGACCCAGCGATCGATCTCGACCGCTGGCTATGCGGCCGGGAACACGATCCTCGTCGGGCTCCAGGTTTCGTCTGCAGTCGCGGCTTCGGGGCTCTACGATTGGAACGCGAAAGTCGCGATCAACTATGTCGGCGCCAGCCCCGTCAACACGGAACTTGTGGGCGCGTTGCCTGTGGTCAGCCGAACGTCGAGCGAGTTTGGGTCGGGATGGGGCATCTCGGGAGTCGAGAAACTCCTGAACACCTGGGGCGGCGTGATTTGGATTTCCGGTTCGGGAGAGACTTGGTTCTTCGATCGAAATTCATCCGGCATCTACGAGACGCCCGGCGAGGATTTCGGCACGTTGACCTACAACACCAGTATTACGGCGACCCACGCTTTCGCGTACACGGCCGGAGACAAAACGCAGTATTTGTTCAAGTCGATCGGGACCAACGAATACGCGCTGGAACGAGTCGTCGATACTCACAATCTGGCATTACGGTCTTACTCTTACGACACGCACGGTTATCTGACTTCGGTGCTCGCGATCGACGGCGGAGCCACTGCCATCGCCTACACCGGAAGCTTGGCGACCACGATCACCGAACCAGGATCGCGTGCCGTCGCGCTCAGCTACACTGGCACGAATCTGACTGGAATCACTGATGCGGCCGGCAGCAATCGGGCGCTTGCCTACGACGGATCGCACCGGCTCACCAGCGACGCCTGGTCGCCGTATCAAGGCAGTTTTTCGTACAGTTCCGCCGGGCTTATCTCGGGCTTGGATTATGGGGACGGAGTTACGTGGGATGTGGTAGCGGCCATCGGGCAGGGCTTGGCAACGAACGGAGCGTTGGCGTCTCAACTCGGTAAGGCTTCGATCACGGACGCGCTCTCCCATGGGACCGCGTACGATCTCGACATCCGAGGCCGACTTCTCAAACGCACGGCGGCGGATGGGACCTACGAAACCTGGTCGCGCGGCAGCTCGGGACTTGCGACGAGCTACGTCGATGCTGCGGGTCGATCCACCGCTTACAGCTTCAACGTCTACGGGTTCCTGGCTTCGCAAACCAATCCCGACGGCAGCGGATTCTCGAGCACGTTCGATTCCACGACTCGCAAAGTCGCTTCGACGTCCGTCAACGGCCGAGGGACGACCACATTCTCGTACACCTCCAATGGCGATTTGACCTCGGTCGTCGATGCGCTGGGGAACACGACCCGTTACAACTGGGATTCCGCCGGCTTGATGACGCAGATGATCGACGCAAGCTCCGCGAGTTATGGCTACGCGTACGACTCGAGTCGCCGTCAGACGCGCGTCACCAGCCCGCTCGGATTCCAGACCACGACGACCTACGATTCCGCGGGGAACTTCGCCTCGGTCATCGACCCGCTCGCGCATGCGGCGGTCACGCAATTCGACAAGTTGAACCGACTGACGTACAGCGCCGACGCCAACGGCAACGGCACGAACGTGACCTATCTCGCTTCCGGCCTGGTGGCGTCGACGACGAACGCCGCCGGCTCGGTCAGCAACGTATCCTACGATCGCCGAGGCTGGATCACGGAAACCGTCGATGCGGCGGGATCGGGGGCCCAGGCGAGCAATAAGCGGCAATACGACGTGGCCGGCAATGCGACCGCGACGATCGATCCGCTCAATCGGACGACGACGTACGAGCATGACGTCGCCAACCGCGTCACCAAATCGGTCGCTCCCGGCGGCAAGACGACGACCTATCAGAACGACGCCGTCGGAAATGCGACGAAAGTAGTCAATGCCCTCGGGAAAACCACAAACTTCGCTTACGACGGTGCGAACCGGGTGACTCAGACCGTCGATCCGCTCTCGATCACGACGGGAGTCGTTTACGATCTGGCTGGCGCTCTCTCGCAGACCATCAGCGGCAAGGGACTCGCGGCCAAGACTCATTACGATGTGCTGGGGCGAATCACGAAAGTGCAGGATGGCGGAGGACGGTGGACCAGTTTCGGCTACGACTCGGTGGGACGCGTTACTAAAACCACAGACGGCGCCGGCAACTCGACGACTTCGTACTACGACCTCGACGGTCGCAAGACGCTCGAAGTTTCGCCGTTGAGGCTTGGAACCACTCTTCACTACGATTCGGCCAGCCGACTTACCAAATCCGTCGATCCGCTCACGCTTGCGACGTCCTTCTTCTACGACGACGGCAACCGCTTGACGAAAACCGTGACGCCGGGGACGCGAACGGAAACGTACGGCTACGACGGCATGGGACGCGCGACGTCGACGACCGATGCCGCGGGGAATGCGAGCACGAACAACTTCGACAAGATGGGGCGATTGACGGAGACTTCGACGGCGGGCGGATTGACGACGAAGTTCAAGTTCGATGCGGCGGGACAACTCACGCAGACGGTCAATGCGAAAAATTTGGCGACGGACTATCAATACGATGGTGCGGGAAATCAGACGAAGACGATCGACGCGGGGGGCAAGACGTTCGCGTATGAGTTCGACGTGCTTGGACGGGTGACCAAGACGATCGACGCGAACTTGAAGGCCTCGTTGAGTTACTACGACGATGCGGGGCGAGTGACGGAAACCAAGAGCGCGTTGTCGCTGTCGACGAAATACCGCTACGACGCCGACGATCAGGTGACCGAGACGATCAACGCCAAGTCGCTGTCGAGTTATGTCTTCTATGACGATTCGGGGTTGGTCACCAAGACCGTGGCCTCGGGAAGCATTACGGAGCAGTACGGGTTCGATGCGCTGGGACGCAAGACGTCGACGACGAACGCCAACGGCAAATCCAGCTTGGTGAAGTTCGATGCGGACGGTCGGCTGACGGAGACGTCGAGCTTCGGCGGGAAAGTCGAGAAGTACGAGTTCGACGCTGGCGGTCGGATCACCAAAACGATCGATGCTGCGACCAAATCGAGCTACGTGCAATACGACGCAGAGGGTCTGGCGACCAAGACGATCGACGCGGGCGGGCGGACGAAGACTTACGAATTCGACGCCTTAGGACAAATCACCAAAACAACCGATCAGGGCGGCAAGAGCAGCTACACCTATTTCGACAAGGATGGCCGTGTCACCAAGACGAAGACGGCGACGGGGTTGGAGACGAAGTATGCGTACGACAACCTCGGGAACGTGACGCAGACGACGAATGCGGCGAACAAGTCGAGTTCGAGCGAGTACGACGACTCAGGTTACCTCACGCGAACGGTGGACGAAGCGGGCAAGGCGACTGCCTATGCCCTGGACGCGATGGGCCGAGTCACGTCGATGACGGACGCGGAAAGCAAGGTGACGCTGCGGTATTTCGACGACGACGGGCGTCTTACGGAGTCGAAATCGCCGCTGGGCTACTCGACGAAGTACGCCTACGACGCGATCGGGGAAGTAACGAAAACCACGGATGCGAAGGGAGCTTTCAGCTACGCGGAATTCGACGACGCGGGTCGTCGGACCAAGACGACGGACGCGGCGGGGAAATCGACGACGTTTGCGTTCGATCCAGATGGGAAGCTGACGGCGACGACGAACGCGTTGGGCAAGACGACGACGCGCGAATACGACGACGACGGGATGCAGACCAAGACCACGACGCCGGGGTCGCTGGAGACGAGTTCCGAGTACGA
>JAIEPT010000181.1 GCA_019748295.1 Gemmataceae bacterium
GTCTTCGCGACCCAGGGTTGGCTCCCGATGGTCGCCAACCCTGGGCTCTGCTGGGGAACGCTTTCAGCGTTCGCGGTTCCGTCCGTCCGAAACATTTGCCGCACCCGCCTCGAATTGCGGGAGGAATTCATGCTGCCTCACGGGCGGTTCTTCTCTAAAATCGTGGCCGGAGCGAAACTACCATTTCCCATGCGCTGCCGACCATGCATCATTCCGAAATCATCACGGTTCGCAAGACCAAAGGCAAAGGGCGAGGCGTCTTCGCGCGACAAGACATTGCCCAGGGGGAACTGCTTGAAGAAGTCCCCGTGATCGTCATTCCCATCGCCGCCTTCGCGGGGGAATGGGAAAACATCACGCTCAAAAGCTACTTCTTCATGTGGACCGAAAAGACCGTCGCGATCTCGCTCGGCTACGGCTCGATCTACAACCACTCCTACGATCCCAACGCCCTCTTCGATTTCAACTACCGCGGCCGCACGATGGTCTACCGCGCCCGCCGGCCGATCGCGAAAGGGGAGGAAATCACCATCAATTACAACTACGTCGTGGAGGACCGCACGCCGATGTGGTTCGAGATGGCGCAGGAAAAGCCCGCGAGGAACGGGAAGGCGAAGCACGCGAGCAACGGTCGCGCTACTTCCCCATCGTCTCGAATCGCCAAGTCTGCCGGAACGGTTGCGAGTTCACGTCGGCGATCAAAGTAACGGAGTAGATTTGCCCCGGCTCCAACGGCCGGCGCGGATGGATGCCGACGGCATGGTACTGCAAACCCGCATCGAGCGGATTGTCCGGCGTCGAGAGGTAGATGTCGAGCGTCTTGCCGTTGCGATCCGCGAGGGTCGCTCGCACGTTTTTCAACACCGCGGATCGGGGAAACACCGCAGAGACCGGGTATCCCGCGAAATCGTTCTTCGCATCCGGCAATCGATCGAAGCCTTTGAGCGGCACATTCTGTTGGCCGGGCCCTGGATAAAGCGACACGGTCGCTTCGCCGCGGCCGGAGTTCACGTCGAGTACGGTGACCCAACCCCGCCCCGGTTCTTGAGCCGCGCCGACGCCGACGCGCCGAAGAGACGGATCGAGCAAGTATGCTCGCCGCGAAAGCGTGCCCATCAGGTCGTCGATCTGCACCGTGGGTCGCGGAGCGGACAAATAGACGTCCGAGCGCCGGGCCGCGTCTCTTCCCAGGCCGGAATAGCCGGGCAATTTCGGCGATTCGTCGTTCACATCGAAGCCCGCTTTGTCCCGCTGGTCGCCATTGCCGGCAAGATAATCGGCATGCACCTGACATCCCTTGCTCAGGTCCGCATCGAACGTCACTTCGGGCACATTGGCCTTTCGGCGGTACTCGTTGAGCCGCTCGACCATTGACTTAGGTCCGCTTGCCGAGGATGCGTCGATGGTCGTGAACGACCACGTCTTCTCCCACTTCTTCCCCTCGCGCGATCCCCCGACCTGCACCGTGTACTTGGTCTGCGCTTTCAGAGGATCCTTCGGAATGAGGCAGATCGTGTTGCCTTGGTGCTTGGGATACTTGGGATTCGCATGCTTTTCCGGCGAGGAGTACCACACCTCCACGGCGTTGCCGTCGGCATCCTTCAGACTGCCGGTCGAACCGAGCAGCGATGAGTCCTGCGGGAAGAAAAGCGTGATCGGATACCCCGCCTTCTTGTCCATGTCCTGCGGAATCGGATTCGGCTCCTCGCCGCCGGGCGGGAAATTCAACGGCACATCGACCTGATCGGGCACTGGGTAAAGCACTTCGTGCGGCCGGCCCGGCGTTTTGCCGGACATGAGATTGAGCACGGTGATCCAACCGAGTCGATCGCCGCGGGCTAATCCGAATCCCACGCGTTTCAGATTCGGTTCGAGAATCGGCACTCGATGGTAGAGCGTCGCCATCCATCCTTCGACCGCGTCGCGCGGATCATGATCGCCGAGCGCGATCACCGATTTCTTCCCCGCGTCTTTGCCTTCGGGCGTAGCGCCCGGAAGCGACAAATCCTCATCATGCGCGCCCAACCCCGCCGTCGCGGGATGGCCGGCGTTCAGCACGAGATACCGGGCATGATTCCGGCAGCCGCGATGAAGTTCCGGATCAAGCGTTACCGGCGTCAGCCCCGCCGTCTTGCGGATTTGATTGACCCGATCAAGCACCTGCTGCGTGACGACGCCGCTGGCATCGGAATCGTCCTCGACAGTGAAATGCCAAAACTTCGTGATGACCTGATCATCGACGCGAGCCGAAAACTGAACCGTGTGCTTGGCGCCCGACGCGAGCGGCTTTTCGGGAATCAGGCCGACGAGGTTAAACCGGAAATTCGCAATCAACGGATTTTCGGGCGTCCAGAGCTTTCCCGAGAGCTGCGTGCCGCTCGCATCCACCACCTTCATTTCCGCCTGGGTTACCTTGCGGGTCGACGGAAAGAGCATGGTGACGGGATAACCCGCAGCCTGTTTCAAGTTCGGCCATTCCGGACCGCCCGTAAAGGTCGCCGGCACTTCCGATTGATTCGCAGCGGGGTAAGGGATGAGGTAATCGCCCATGCCTCGCGTCGGATCGACCACGCAAATCCACTCGTTCCCCGCGGTGCATGCGACGCCAAGCCCGATCCGCTGCAGTTCCGGATTCAAGAGCGGCGTCCGGCTCAGCAGTCGGCCCATGAAGATCTCCAGGGCCACATCCGGCTCGGCGAGAATGGTCATCGCCGCCTCGGCTGCCTTCTTCCCCTCGACGGAGTACCCCGGCAGCTTGCTGTTTTCTCCCTGCACGCCCGCGGCCGACTTCGTTTCGGGCCGATCGAGGTTCAGGCCAAGGTACTCCGCATGTGCCTGGCAACCTTTGCTGAGCAACGGATCAAACGCGACCTGTCCGAGGCCCGCCGCTCGACGCACGCGGTTAAGCCCATCGAGAAACTCCGAGCGAACTCGCTCCAGATCGACTTTCTTGAACCCGTCTGCGGGCGGCTCCGGGGGAGCAACCGTCTTCGTCCCGCTCTTGCGCACATCGGGGGGCGGTTCGTTGATGGGAAGGGGCGTGACCTTTGGTTTCTTATCGGGCACCTCGTCGGACTTCGCTTGAACGATCTCTTTAGCTAGTGGCGATTCCGCACCCGTTCCGCGAAACGTGATCCATGATCCGATGCCGATTGCAAAAACCGCGATGACAACCATACCGCCGGCCAGCAATAAACGAGGTTTTCGCTTGGGCAGCCCCACCGGGCGACCGACTACAACCGCTTGCGGCGGCACGGCAGTTTGAGCCTTCGGCGCCATCGGCGCCATCGCAGTTGGTGGGATTGCATTCGCCACGATGGGCGTCAGCAGGCCATGCATCTGACTCGCGGGCAGCCATTTCGGCGATCCCGGCGCGAGGACCATGTCGTCCGGCTTGATCTTTCCCGATCCCGCAAGCGACAGCAGATCCGCCCACGCCAACGGCCCCGCCTTCTTACCCGCCCGACCCACATGCCACCCCGCCGCCGCTCCGCCCGGCGCAGTCGGCAGCACGGCCTGGACAACCTTTTTGCACGAAGGACATCCCATGGCGCAGCCCAACTTCGCGGAATCGATCCGAAAGCCGGCTCGACAATGAGGGCAGGCGAATACGTGCATGACGCCATTCTTTCAGACTGGTTCCCAAAACGGAATGCCTATGTAGCCCTCTCGCTCTGCGAGAGGTAAGCGGATGAATCACACGCCGCGGCATGGTCCGCTGCCGCTTACCTCTCGCGGAGCGAGAGGGCTACATAGGTCACAGCCCATACAGCGTCCCGAACTTCTCGCGAAGGTAGCGGATCAGCGGCTGATGCGACATCGGCTGACCCGTCACGCGCCGACAGAGTTCCTGCGGCCGCCACTGCTGCCCGGGGCGGTGGATCTTTTCGTTGAGCCAGTCCTTGAGTGGGCCAAACTGGGCGTGTCGCACGTCCTCGTCAAGACTCGGCAAATCCTTGCGGGCCTGTTCCATGAACTGGGCGGCAAACAGGTTGCCCAGCGTGTAGGTCGGGAAATACCCAATCCCGCCCATGCTCCAATGCACGTCCTGCAAACATCCTTGAGCATCGTCCGGCGGGGTCAGATCGAATGACGCTTGGAACTTTTCGTTCCACGCTCCAGGTGCATCTTTGGGCGCGAGGTCGCCGGAGATGAGGGCCTGCTCAAGCTCGAACCGAAGGATGATGTGCAGGTTGTACGTCGCTTCATCCGCTTCCACGCGGATGAAGGAGCGTTTGACGTCGTTGATGGCCAGCATCCAATCGTCGAGCGAGACGTCGTCCACGACGCCAGGAAAGGTCTGCTGCAAGCGAGGCAGAAACGCCTCCCAGAACGGCCGACTGCGGCCTACCTGATTTTCCCATAGCCGAGATTGCGATTCGTGAATGCCGAGCGACACGGCCGTGCCCATAGGGGTGCCGTAGTGCTGCGCATCCAGGCCCTGTTCATAGATGCCGTGTCCCGCCTCGTGCAGGATGCCGAAGAATCCTTGATTGAACTCGCGAACGGCATAGCGCGTCGTGAGCCGGCAATCGCCTGGCCCGATGCCGCTGCAAAAGGGATGAACAGCCAAATCGAGCCGGCCTGCGGCGAAGTCAAACCCGATGGCGGCCGCGGCTGCTTGGCCGAAGATCGCTTGACGATCGATGGGGAACTCGCGCGTCAGCAAATCGCGCTTCGGCGTTCGCCCTGACTGCACGATCGCGCCCACAAGCGGCGTCAGCTCGGCTCGAAGCTTCGCGAAGACTTCCGTGATTTCCTTCGCCGTCGCCCCCGGTTCGTATTCGTCGAGCAGGGCATCGTACGGCGATTCGCGATAGCCCACCGCCTGGGCTTCTTCCCGCTTTAGCGCGACGACCTTTTCGAGCCACGGAGCGAAATCGGCAAACTTGCGGTTCTTTCGCGCTTCGCGCCATGCATGTTGCGCCTGCGTGGTGACGCGAGCGAGTTCCTCGACAAGCCGCGAGGGCAGCTTCACCGCGCGATAATAGGATCTGCGGATTTCGCGGACGTTCACCGCTTCGATCGTTTCGCCGTCGCGGACGAGTTCGGAGCCTTCGACCGCTGCGAGCCGTTCTCCAATGCGTGGCGACGTCAGCTTGGCGTGGCTCATCTTCGCGACCAGGGCCATCTGCTCGGCACGGTGCGACGATCCCTTGGGCGGCATGTAGGTCTGTTCGTCCCAGCCGACGACGGCGCCGACCGAATCGAGCAAGCATTTCTCGCGAAAGTCGGCAATGAGTTCTTGGTAAGCGGTGCGGGCATCCATCACGCGATCCTCGGTAAGGCAAGCGGCGGCGGTATTTCTCCCCTCTCCCTCCGGGAGAGGGGCCGGGGGTGAGGGCGTGCGACATGGCGTTGCGCGAGAAAAGGCGCCCTCACCCCAACCCTCTCCCGGAGGGAGAGGGAGCGGAGATGGTCTCCCGCCTCTCGCCAAAGAACACGACGAGCCAGGCAACGCATTGCCTGGCTCGGTTGCCTCGTCATCCTATCGCTCGATTAGCGAATGCGATTCCGGTCGTCCTGACGGACCGCGTCCGAAGGGCCGCCGTCGGTGCGTCCGCGGTCAGCGCGAGGAGCATCGTCGAAATCGCGATCGTCGTAGCCGCGGTCAGCCAAGGCGGAGCGGTCCGAAGCGAGCCGGCTGCTGTAGCCGGAGATCTTCACCCAGAAAATGATGAAGATGACGAACCAACCAAGGCCGAGGCCGCTCGAAATCAGGCTGAAAATCCAGCAATTCCCGGAACTGTCAAAAGCCCTAGCAATTCGCTGCAGCTGTTCGTAAACTCAACGGGGCGTTCTC
>JAIEPT010000178.1 GCA_019748295.1 Gemmataceae bacterium
TCGATGAGCGGGCGGTGAAAACGGAACGCCGGTGTCCACCGGCGCACCGCGTCACCGCTCGACTCTACCCTTCGTCTCAAGCGTCCGAACGTTCGCTAAGTGGTCCAGCACGAATTGCGACCACGTCTCGAAGCCGGTACGATCCGCGATCAACTCATCGATGGACGCGAAACCAGCGTCCATCAAATCCGCTTCGCGGCGTTCGACTCGTGGCGTCTCCAGATCGAACACGTGCACGATGCCCAGGTGCACCTTGCCGACGGGGAGCGAGTCGTCGTTGATGAGGCCGATGCGCTGCTCGTTCCATGCTCCTTCGATGCGGACCTCTTCTTTCAACTCGCGCAGCAAGCCCTGGCGATAGGGATCGCCGCTGGCTCGATCGCCCGGATTGATATGACCGCCGATGCCGAGGGATCGAAGAGCGTGCAGGCGTTTCTCGCCGGCGCCTTTGCCGCGTCGGTAATGGAAGATTCGGTCGCCGTGCCGAAGGACGACGTAAGGAATAATTTGCTTGAACGTCGGGTCCAATTCCATTGCCGAGCGAGGGCGGAAGTCGAGCACATGGGGATCGAGCAACCGCGGCAGGTAGCGATCGACGTTTCGCTCCAGCCCTTGGAACAGGCCGATTTCATGCAGCAGTGCGGTGGGCACGACGAGGACTTGTTCTTCCGCCATTGCGATCACCTGCGCAGGAATTGGCGATTGCCTTCGATCACCATCGGAATGATCTGCAGGGGATCTTGCACGCCGACAATGGCGGCGGCTGCCCCAGCCCGGCGCCTGCGCTCGGCTTCCGGCATCGAGGGGGGCGATCCGATGAAACGAAAAGCCAGCACGATGAAGATCATGCCGATGAGCAGATTGCGGGCGAGCTTGAGCGTCTCGCCGCTCGAACGTCGCTGCAAGACGCCATTGAGTTCCGCCTGGTTGCCATGCTCGGCCGCGGACTGCAGGGCGAGTTCGTAGGAGCCGGGCGGATAATCCGCGGCCTGCTCTTCGGTGCGATAGTCGGCAATCGCTTCGGCCGGGAATCCGGAGCCGACGAGCACGTCGAATCCCAATGCATTGCTGAAGGCGAACGTGGTCGGCCAAAGCTGCGAGCGAAGCGGATCGGGGAGCAGCGTCCACAAAGCGCGGATCAGGCTGTTGTCGGGCGCGGGCCGATCGAAATGCAGCTTGCCGCCATCGACGAGGATTTGCACCCCGCCCAAAAGCGACGGGCTCTCCGAGTTTTCGATGGTGCGTTCGACCGTCTCCGGGTCTTCGCCCTCTTTGAGGGCATGCGCCTTGACGCGTCGCAAGACGGCTTGCACCTGGGCGACCGTTCGCGGCGGCGGGCCTTCCATGCTGATGTCGATCGTCGGCAGTTCCGCCGCGGTCAGCATCGAGCGGTCGAAGGGATGGCGGTCCCCGAATTGGATGGGATCCGCGAGGAACGATTCGTAAACGCGTTTGGGGACGACGAGGAAGCGAAACGCCATCGCAGGCCAACCCGCCAAGCCCGGTTCCAGGTCGGCCGCCTGCACGATCGCCACCAGCCGGCCCGCCATCGGCTGCGCGAAGATCGCGAGCGGACACGCCAATCCGGGCTTGCGTTCGCCGAAGCCCTGCATGAGGCGTTCGGCCTCGGCGATCCATTCGGAAGCGAAGTCGGGAGAGCGGGCGATCAGCCGCGGCGATTGCTCATGCTCGCGGCGAAACAGCGCCTGGGCGACGGCGAAGGGGGGCATCGAGAGGACCATCAATGGCGTGTGTCGGCAATGTCCGCTATCTTAGGCAAAGCGATCCCGCGGCAAAGCGGGCAATCTTCGAGTGGCATGGCGAACATCTTATCGAGGAAAGAAGAGGATGAACGAGGACGGATCAAGGTGCGGAAAAAGACAAACGCAAATGAGGAACCGAGAACCGAGACCGAAGAATGAAGATCGGAGAATGAAGATCGGAGAATGAAGATGCGAGGATACAACTTCCAACTTCCCTCCTTCGGATTTCCGATCTCCGATCTCCGATCCTCATTCTCCGATCTCGGTTCTCGGTTCCTCATTCTCGGATCTCGGTTCCTCATTGTTCGCTTGTTTTTTCATCTGAGCAGCAACTGTATTTCTCCCCTCTCCCTCCGGGAGAGGGGCCGGGGGTGAGGACGTGCGACGTGGCGTTAGGCGAGAAAAGGCGCCCTCACCTCAAACCTCTCCCGCAGGGAGAGGGAGAAGTTATTGCCTTCAGCCGAGGAATGGTCCGCCCCATGCCTGCCCTGCTCGAATCGCCGCCGCGCGAAAAAGCGACGCCGCGATCGCGCCCTGCCTCCTGGGGCCGATGGTGGCGGGCGGGCGTCGTCGCACTCGCGCTGACGATCGTCGCCCACGGCTGTCATGGCGACGAGGACCACGAACTTTTCGCCCGGCTTGTGCGAAGCCTTGCAACGTATTGCGTCGGCGATTGATGCTAAGTTCCGTTCCGCGGGACGCGTCCCCGGTTTCTCACGCTTCCTTTTTCAGCACCGCTCGCCCGTCTTCCAATTCCGCGAACAGCCATTGTTGCACCTCACGTGCCCCCTTCCGGCGTTTCCGCAAGTTCGGCAGTTCGCGGTCGAGGTGGTGCGTTTCGAGTTGATTCAGCACTTCGCGGGCGCGGTCGAGCACCTCATTCGGAACGCCTGCCAAGCGCGCGACATGGATGCCGTAGCTCTTGTCGGCGGATCCAGGGGCGATCTTGTGGAGGAAGACGATGTCGTCCTGCCACTCTCGGACGACCACATTGCAGTTGCGCAGGTTCGGCAAGGTTTCGCTGAGCTGGGCGAGTTCGTGGTAGTGCGTGGCAAACAGCGAACGGCAACCCACCTGGTTGTGCAGATGTTCCGTGATCGCCCAGGCGAGCGACACGCCGTCGTAGGTGCTGGTGCCGCGGCCGATCTCGTCGAGGATGACGAGGCTTTTCGCCGACGCGTTGTTGAGGATGTTGGCCGCCTCGGTCATCTCCACCATGAACGTGCTCTGCCCGCGGCTCAACTCGTCGCTGGCGCCGACGCGGGTGAAGATGCGGTCGGCGATGCCGATGACGGCTTCCTTCGCGGGAACGAAGCTGCCCATGTGGGCGAGCAACGTCAGCGTCGCGACCTGGCGGATGAACGTGCTTTTGCCCGACATGTTCGGCCCTGTAATCAGCCAAAACATGCCGTCGTCGGGTCCAAGCGTCACGTCGTTGGGCACGAACGTCCCCGGCGGCAACGTCTGATCGAGCACCGGATGCCGGCCGTCTTTGATCCGAAGGGCAGGCTCCGGCGCGATCTTGGGACGCACATACTGACGCGACACGGCCAACTCGGCAAGCGAACCGAGCACGTCGATCTGGGCGAGCGTCTCCGCGGTCCGCAACAAGCAATGCGTCTGCTCGGAAACGGCATCCCGAAGCGCGATGAACAATTCGTTCTCGCGATTCTGCGCCTTCTCTTCGGCGGAGAGCACCTTCTCCTCGTACTCCTTCAGTTCCGGCGTGATGTAGCGCTCGGCATTCTTCAGCGTCTGCTTGCGGATGTAGTCGGTCGGAATCTTTGTCGAATGGGTGTGGGTAATTTCGATGTAGTAGCCAAAGACTTTCGTGAAGCCGACCTTGAGCGAATGGATGCCGGTGCGGCCGATCTCCTGGGCCTGGAAGCGGGCGATCCACTCCTTGCCGCCGCGGGCGATTTGTCGAAGTTCGTCGAGCTGCATGTCGTAGCCGGGCCGAATCACGCCTCCGTCCTTCGCGTTCATCGGCGGATCGTCGGTGAGGGCGGAATCGAGCAGCCTGCGGAGTTCGGGGCACAGTTCGATCTGGGCTTCAAGCGAATTGAGCAGCGAGGATTTGCGAGCCGTGAGCTTCGCTTTCACCGTCGGCAGAAAGCGAAGGGTGCGTGCGATCCCGGCCAAATCGCGCGGCGACGCACGGCCCGTGCTGACGCGTGAGGTCAGGCGTTGCAAATCGCAGATGTCCTTGAACGCTTTTCGCAGATCGTCGCGCAGCGTGGTGTCGCCGGTCAATTCTTCAACCGCATCGAGCCGGGCTTCGATCGCGTCCTTCTCGGTGAGCGGCGCGAGGAGCCAATCGTTCAACAGCCGAGCGCCCATCGTGGTGGCGGTGCGATCGAGAGCCGACAGCAGCGAACCTTCGCGGCCCCCCTCGCGCAGCGTTCGCGTGAGTTCCAAGCTGCGGCGAGTGACTTCGTCGAGCTGCAGCACCTTGCTGCCGTGATACGGCTGCAGCCGGCTCACGTGGGCGAGATGCGCCTTCACCATTTCCTGAGCGTAGATCATCAGCGCCCCGGCCGCGATCACGCAGGGTTGGTGGTCGTCGAAGCCGAACCCCGCGAGCGTGCCGACGTTGAAATGCTTGAGCAACGTGCCGCGCGAGGTAAGCGGGTCGAAGTTCCAATCGGGCCGTTGCGCCATCGTCGGCTGCTTGGACAGACGAAGGAGCACATCGATAAATGCCTTGTGCTCCGCATCCGGCACAAGCACTTCGGCGGGGGCGAGACGTGCCAACTCATCGC
Organism: Gemmataceae bacterium; assembly: GCA_019748295.1. Taxonomy (GTDB): domain Bacteria; phylum Planctomycetota; class Planctomycetia; order Gemmatales; family Gemmataceae; genus JAIEPT01. Next base: position 4,526 of record JAIEPT010000178.1, read on the forward strand.
GAAGCCGGGCCTTCGGCACATCGGCCGCACAGAAGCAACCCGCACTCAGTTCGAGCCACGCGAGGCCGACGGTATCGCCGCTGCTGGGAGCGATGGCGACAAGGTGATTGCTTTGCCGCGGATCGAGCAGGTCGTCTTCGGTCACCGTCCCCGGCGTGACGACGCGCGTGACCTCGCGTTTGACCAACCCCTTGGCCTGGCTCGCATCCTCAACCTGATCGCAGATGGCGACGCGATGGCCGCCGTGGAGCAGTTTGTGCAGATAGTGTTCGAGCTGATGATGCGGAAAACCCGCCATCGGCACCGCGCGATCGCGGCTCGTCAGCGTCAGCCCGAGGACGCGCGATGCCGTCTCCGCATCGTCGTGAAACGTCTCGTAGAAATCCCCCATGCGAAAGAGCAGCAGCATGCCCGGATGCCGTTCCTTGGCGTCCTGGTACTGCTGCATCATCGGCGTAGTCATGGGCGGTGTGGTGGGGAGAATGACGAAGGACGAATGACGAACAGATTCAGCATAGGATATGAGGTCGGCAAAGTGAAATTCCGACAGAGTCGTCCGAAGGAGCCGCGCACGAAGTAAGCGGTCGCGCCCGACGCCCGGCGAATGGCATCTCAGCGTTATGGATGAAATTTCTGCGAGACGTTTAGGCGAGCGGCAACTGCAAGTCTCCCCTCTCCCTCCGGGAGAGGGGCCGGGGGTGAGGGCGTGCGACGTGGCGCTGCGCGAGAAAGGCGCCCTCACCTCAGTCCTCTCCCGGAGGGAGCGGGAGGTAGACCATCTTCTGCCGCTCGCCTTAGTCCAACCGCTTACTGCGTGCGCGGCTCCTTGCCGTCATTTCCCCAGCAACACTTTCTCCAGCCGAAACCTTCCTCGTTTCGCGAGCAGCGGCTTCCAGAGGTCGCCGAGCTTCTTGATGCGTGGCCGCACGTTGTCGAGTCGGAAATCTTCGATGCTCACGCCTTGCTCGAGTTCGTCCCACGTCACAGGCAGCGACACGGTCGCCTGCCGTTTGGGACGCACCGAATAGACGCTCGCCAAGGTGCGGCCCCAGGCGTTTTGGTTGTAATCGACCAGGACCCGGCCCTTGGGTCGCTTCGCGATGCGGTATTCCGATGTGATCAAGTTCGGATGGCGGGCGGACAACTCGAAGGCGAGCGCCTTGGCGAAGGTCCACACTTCCTTTTGCGTCGGCCCGCGTTCGATCGGCACATGGATGTGCACGCCGCGCGAGCCAGTGGTCTTTACCAGCGTCGGCATGTTGAGCGATTCGAGCGCTTCGCGGAGGATGATCGCGGTTTGCCGAACTTCCTCGAAGCCGGCGGGATCCATCGGGTCGAGATCGAAGTGGAGATATTCTTCACGCGGCCAAGAATGAGGTCGGGTCGAAGGTTTGGAAATTATGGGTCATCAACGCAGCGAGACTCTT
>JAIEPT010000044.1 GCA_019748295.1 Gemmataceae bacterium
GCCTTGCGGTTCGGGCCATCACCGCCCGCAGAGGATTTGCACCTCCTGAGACACAACATGCCTGGCGCACAAAAAAATCGCCACCGCGACGAGCGGTGGCGATGTTTGATGCGGGAAGGTCGTTCAATCGAGACGCGAACGCTTACTTCTCTTCCTTCTTCTCTTCTTTTTTCGCAGGCAAAATCTTCGGGAGTTCCGAGATGATCTTTTCGATCGCCGCGGTGTTCAACTCGCCCTTGCGGTAAGCGTGATTGACTTCGACTTTGCGCTTGTTGTAAAGGACGACGGTCACGTCCGCGTCTTTATTGATCTCGTAGCCGTCAGGTCCGGCGGGATTGTCGATCGCGAGAACGACATTCTTGACCTTTTCCTTCTCGGCCATTTCCTTGAGTTTGCCTTCCATCTTCTCGTCGTCGTTGAGGAAAACGACGAAGGTGTTGAGCTTCTTGTTGGCGGCAGCGGCGGAATCAAGCTTCTTGACCAAACTGGTCAAGTCGTTGCTGGCTTCGCGAGCGAAAACCATGGCAACCGGGGAACCCCCGAACTTTCAGACCAAGCACTGCTTCTTGCCCGCGCCCGAACCCGTCACATTGAGCGGGTGAAAGGGCGAGGGGGATTTGCCGGGCTGCAAGCCCGACTTGAGGGCGTCGTCGGCCGCTGCGCTCATTGCGAGCGTGGCGGCGAAGATCGCTCCCACGACCATCTTCGTCTTCATAAGAACCCATCTCCTGGTAAAAATCGACCATCCCGTCCCGTCTGGTTTATCAGAGTTTGAGAGCGGCGCATACCCCCTCCATCCTTTTCTAATCTCTTCGAAGCGTCCAAATTGTCCTCCACGCCGTGACGTTTCGCGACTCAAGCCGTGCAAGCGTTGGTTCAGAATTTGTTTCGAAACCAATATCGGAACTGACCGAGGATGGGAGGGCGAGGCGCCTCGCCCGCCTCGCCCTCCCGATCCTCGCCCGGGCTTCGAAGTAGGTTGGAGCCGTTCGCCGGGGATGCCCAACCTCACTGGACCAGCATCCGGTCGCTCGATACCCTACGCGAACGAGACGCAGGAAATAGTCGCGAAAGGACTCCCGCGGTGGCCGACTGGTTTTGGCGACGTTTGACGCACGGCACGCAGCACCTCAGGCAGCATGCGTCGTGGGCGCCGTTTGCAACGCCTGGATGGGGCGAACGATGTCTCGCCGTGGGACAGGATCATCCGCTTTACGCGAAGCAGGGCCGGACGATCACGCCCTGGGCCGCCGAACAAGACGGCCATTCGCTGGCCCTGTTTCTGAAGAGCCACTATCGTCAACCGCGCTGGCGCGGACTCCTTGCCGCGCTGTTTCCGTCAGGGGATTGGTCCCCCGCGCTGGAGGAGTGGACGAACCTTTCCTGGGCCCACAACCAGGGCGTCCCGGTGCCTTTGCCGGTAGCGGCAGGACAATTAGTCGGACCCTGGGGAAAGCTGCAGAGCTTTCTCGCCGTCGAAAACTTGATTGGCATGGCGGCCCTGCACGAGGCGATTCCCATCGCTGAAGCCGCACTTGATGCGGCAACGTTCCGGAGTTGGAAGAAGGGTCTCGCCGTCGAACTGGCCCGCCTCTCGCGACTGTTGCACGATCGCAGGCGTTTCCATAAAGATCTCTATCTCTGCCACTTCTTCATCGCTGAGGACGATTGCCGCAATCCCCCCGCCGATTGGCGCGGCCGGGTGCGCATGATCGACCTGCATCGCCTCGCGCACCATCCAATAACGTGGCGCTGGTGGCAAGCGAAGGACCTGGGCCAACTCCTCTTCTCGTCCTTTTGGCCCGGCGTGGACGATCGCGACCGCCTCGCGTTTTGGCGCGCCTACTTCGGCCCCGCCCGCAGATCGTTCGCGGTCCGCATGCTCGCGAAGGTCGTGCGCTTTCGCGCGAAGAAGTATCTGCGACACGAACAGCGCCCCAAGCATCGCGATGCGCAACCTAGCGAGACATCTACCATGCAACACCACGATGCGATGTAGGGAACGCCCTCCGTGGCGTTCCGACTGACTGGACGCGTCCAATTGTTCTTCACCCCATTTGCAACCGCCTCCCCCGCTTGCGGCTTAGCGATCCGAAGCTTCGGATCGCTAAGCCGCAAGCGGGGTCACTGTAGGCCCGACGACGCGGGTTCGATTTCCACCCTCCCGTCCCGCCCTTCCTTCCCCTCGATCCGAATCTCGCACTTTAGAAAACGGCGAATAACGTCCGCATTCGTCGTCAGATGCTTCGTGATTTCCGCCACCGGGAACTTCGATGGACCGTTCGCCAGCGCCAAGGGGAGCAGGATCTGATCAGCACTGTGGCTATCCACCGAGTTGCGGTCGGTTCGCATGTAATCCTCGACCTGAACAACCGCCTCGTCGGCCACCTTCTCCGCGGATTTGCCGCGTTCGCCGACGGCGAAGAACGTTGTCGGGGCAGGGGAGGTGGGCAGCTCCAAGCCGACGACCGTGCCGGGACCGCCGGGCCAATTCTCCAAACGGAGTTCCACGTCCAGGCCCAGGCGGCGCAGGCATTGTTCCGCTCGAATTGCTTGCCGTTCAGCGATGGCCATCGGCAAACTGGCAACGGCGCTGAAGCCGGTCACGTGCTTGATGCGATCGCTAGTTTCATGCACGAAACCCTTCCAGGAGGTGGCCGGCGTGAGGTTCGCTTCGATCGATCCACCGCCGCAGGGATAGAAACCGGGGCGCGTCATTTTCAATCCGAGTTCGATGCCGAAGGCGCGGAGATACGCTTGCCAAGTGCGTTCGAGGAAGTGGTACGTCGGACTGGTTTTGACATGCGTGCCCCCTTCGATCCGCACCGTGCTTGGGCCCGCTGCACGCAGGAGCGGAAGGTAGATCGTGTGCAAAACGAGGCTGGTCGCCCCCGCGGTTCCGATGGCAAAGCGATACTCGCCCGCGGTCGTTTTGCCAGGCTCGAAGGTCAGGTCCTCGCTTCGCAACGAGAAGCCGCGCAGTTTCGCCTTCCCCACTTCGCCGGCCGACTTCACGCTCATCAGATGCTGCGGCTGCAATCCCGGCTTCGGTCGATTCGCGCGAACGCGGCGCAGGCGAAACGGCTTCCCCGTCAGCAGCGAGAGCGCCAGGCTGCTGCGAAGGATCTGCCCGCCCCCTTCGCCTTGCGATCCATCGATGTCGATCATCATCTCGTTCCCAAAAAGCGCTCGAAGCCCGTCCTTCATGGTAAAGGACGGGCTTCGAGAAAGAGGCCGTGAGGCGGAATCGGGCTTCTTCTCTATCCCTCCGGGAGAGTCCGGGAGAGGGGCTGGGGGTGAGAGCATGCGACCTGGCGCTGCGTGAGAAAAGTCACCGTTACCCTCTTTCGGAGGGGAGAGGGAGGTAAACCTTCTCCTGCCAATCGGCTTAGGCGAGCGGCAGGAGGTAGTCTACCTCCCTCTTCCTCCGGGAGAGGGTTGGGGTGAGGGTGCCTTTTCTCGCGTAACGCCACGTACCACGCCCTCACCCCCGGCCCCTCTCCCGGAGGGAGAGGGGAGAAATGCAGGCGCCGCTCGCCTTACTGCCGAGCCGCCTTCACTTCGGGGTGGTTCAGCAGAAATTCGCGTCGGGCATCGGCGAATTGGCGCAACGACAAGCTGCGGCCGCGCCCTTCCTCGGCACGCGGCGCCTCGTCGCCGGTCAGTCGGCGAAACGCCTCCAGCGAAGACAGCTTTCGCGTGTCCAGTTCGATCTCGCGGTCGATGAGGTCGCGGTATTGCTTCACCACGGGGCCAAGGTTCTTCCAGTCAAGATCGCGCTCCGCGATTTGCGCGACGAACGACAAATACTTCTTCCGCAAACTCGGCACTGCGAGCAGCCGGCTGCGAAGCGGCTTGCGCGAATCCTCCAGGCCAACGAGCGGATCGAGCGCCACCGGGGAACCACCGCCGCCTTCCTTGGGGCCCTTGCCTTTGCCGCCGAATCCCATCCCCGGACCCATTGCGGGGCCGAAGGCCTCGTTCATGTCGTGCGGCACGATATGAAAGACCCCCTTCGGGTCGCGGTAGATCGTGTAATCGCTCGCGCGGGTCCAATAGCCGTCGCCGTTGATCAGAGCGACGTCGATGGCAAGAAACCACAAAGCGCCGTCGATGTCGAAGATCGGCTTCAGCGCGTCCTCAAGTTTATCCAGCGGGGTCTTGTCCAAGGTCTTGCACAACTCGGCCAGCGCCTTCCAGTCCTTGTCGTCGTCCTTCGACTTGATGCTGTAAATCCGCTTGTAGGCCGCGAGGTCGTCGCCAAGATATCCAAGGCCGCCCTGTCCGCCGGGCGAACCCTGCACCTTCCAGCGAGCCCCCTTGGCGGATTGGAAGCTCTCCTTCGTGAACTCCTTGTTGAATTGCTGGGCATTGACGTACACGCCCCAACTCTCGCCGTTGATCACCACCTTCACGAAATTCGCCTTCGGGGCCGGCAGATGCTGGCGGGCGATGTGCGAATAGAGCACGGTGTGGAGGTAGGTCGGATCGTCGTGCGAATTGAGCAGGTTGATGGTCTTGTAGCCGTGGAGCCGTTGCTTGCCGTCCACGAAATCCATCGAAAGGTTCAATGACCTCTTGCTGCCGGCCTGCACGCCGAAGAACGACGACATGCCGCGGAAATGGACGCCCACGTTTTCGTATTTCCTGCCGTCGACGGTGATCGTGGCGGGGACTTCGACGTCGGTCTTGTAGAACGCCGCGAGTTCGGGTTCCCAGTCTTTGTTCTCGAAGTCGATGAAGACGGTGCGGAGTACGCCCGCATCGTAGAAGCCGGCATCGGGATACGACTTCGCTTCCGACGGGCTGACGCGTGGGCCTGGCTTGCCGGGTTCGCTCTTTTCCCTGCCGGGGAATCCGCCGCCGGGGCCAAAGGGAAAGCGAATGGGGCCGCCGGCTCCGATCACCTTGGAGGCGGCTTCGGCCAGTTCCGCTTCGTCGAGAGTGCCGTCTTTATTCTTGTCCGATTCCTTGAACTGCACGGCGGCCGCCTCTTGCAGTTCCTTGAGCGAAACCTTGCCGTCCTTGTTCGCATCCGCTTTCTTCATGATCGCAGGAGCAACCATAGCGCCCGGATTGAATCCGCCTCCGAAGCCGCCTTTCTTCGGCGGGCCCAGTCCGCCGAAGTTCGGAGGGGGTGGCATGACCCCGGCAATGGCCTCCGATAGTTGTGCCTCGTCCAACGCATTCTTCTTTTCCTTGTCGGCAGTCGCGAAGAAGCCGGCGATGGCCGCCTCCGCTTGCTTCGCGTTGATTTTGCCGGTCTTTTCTTTGTCGATCGCTTCGAGGAGCGGTTTCGCGAACATCATGCCCGGACCAAAGCCACCCGGACCTCCGGGCCCGAACCCGCCGGGGCCTTTCCCCTTGCCGCCCCCTTGCTGGGCGAGAAACTCACGAGCTGCTTTCCGCTCCACTGTGTTCAGCCTGCCGTCGCCGTCCTTGTCGAAATCCTTCACGACCTTGCGGACCTCGTTCTTCGGCCCACCAAAGAAGAACCCCTTCTTCTCTTTTTCCTTCTCCGGCAGACCTGGCTGAGCCAGCGAAAGCGACGCGAAGCCGCAGCAGGCTGCGACCAGCAAACACAGATTTCTCTTCATACGGACCCCCTAATGAACGCAGGCTCCGGCAAGACATGTGCCGCCGGACCCACGCGCTGACCTTTTCGAGAGGAGCGACCCCTACTTTGTTGCGGCAAACCTTAAGAAACGATGAAAACAGTGCCAACAGAGAGAAAATGTCGGGCTTTTGATCGGATTCTCGACCCAAATAAGACAGTGGCTGCCGATCTGCGAATAAAATCAGCATGATTGACTGGAATCTCGCACGGCAGGCGATGTGAAGTCGGGCCGCAGCTTGCCTTTCGTGGCGACAAGTTTATCTAAATTGTCGGATTCGTTGTGCGCCAGGCATGTTGTGTCTCAGGAGGTGCAAATCCTCTGCGGGCGGTGATGGCCCGAACCGCAAGGCT
>JAIEPT010000247.1 GCA_019748295.1 Gemmataceae bacterium
ATTGAGGCCCCGGCACCCGAAAGGGCCGGACGGATAGGCCGCCCCTAAACCACCGCGCTACCTCTCGACTCTACTGCAGCCAATTCGTGGATTGGACAGCGGGAGCGGCATGAGGCCTTCGGACGCTTCATGGAGACCTTCGGTCCGCCCGTGTGGGTCGGTCAGAGACCGTCCCACAACGGCGTGAGACGGTCAGAGACGGTCCCACGGCGTATCTGCGTCGCCGCGAAACAGCTTCCCGATTGTGCGACGGCGTGCGTCGTCTTATCTTGGAAGGGTTCGATCTCCCTGTCGTTCGGGCCGCGTGCTCATGTCGCCGACCGCGCTAACGCTGACGTTTGCTCTGCTCGCTGCTGCGGGTAAGGGGCAGTTTCGCGAACCTCCGCAAGGCCCAGCGCGGCCGTATGTCGAATTGCCGATCCCCCCGGGAACCGAGGAGTTTCTTCGCAAGCAGCTTTTCAAGGCGAACGAAAGCAGGCGGATCCAGGATTTGCTCAATGCGATCAAGCAGTCGAAGGACTTCGATCTTCGCAAGTTGAACCCCGAAAACCTGCCTGGTTTCGACCTCAACGACCCCGCGATTCGCGATCGGCTCAAGAACCTCATTGGCCCGGATGGGCCGAAGCTCGATCCGGCGAAGCTGCTTGAGATCAAGAAGCTGATCGAAGAACGCATTCAGGACATCAAGGAAAAGGGCCCCGCAAAGGTCGATGACGATCCGGCTAACCCCCAGGCGAACAACCCGGTCGGCGATCAGCAGGCCCAGCAAAAGCGCGATGCGGCCAAATGGATGGAGGACCTCGTCAAGCAAGCGGAAGACGGGCGTTGGGGCGACCTCATCAAGGATTCGCCGACCCTGCAAAAAGCGATCACGGACATCGCCGGCAACCTTGGCCGCAAGGGGTTTGATCCGGGGAAGCTCGATTGGCTTCAGAAGTTCAAATTCGAGCGGGGCAAGTTGCCCGAATGGCGTCCGCAGATCGGCGGATTGCCGCGCATCGAAATGTCTCGGCCTCGCGTGAACCTGGATTTTCTGCCGAAAATGCCGAATATCGGTTTCGGCCGGCCGCGATTCGGCGGCGTGCCTTCGGGGCCTTCAAGCTGGTCCGCACTCGCTTGGCTGCCGCTAGTTCTCGTCGGCATCGTCATCGCGATATTGCTGTATCGCAACCGAGGATCGTTTTTCGGCGAACGCCGTTTGCGAGCCTCAGGGGCGGACGGCTTGCTCGCGATCGATCCGAACTGCCCGCTTTCGCGCGACGACTTTCTGCGTGCCTTCGAGCAACTCGCAATTGCGAAACTCGGCCCGCAGGTCCGCACCTGGAACCACATCGCCGCCTCGCATGACCTGGAAACCGCGACCGGCCAAGCCGCCGCGTGTCGCGAGTTGGGGCGACTCTACGAAAAAGCTCGCTATGCTCCCCTGGAGGTTCCTCTCAGCGAGACCGACCGCACCGAAGCAAGCCGGCTGCTCGCCCAGGCCGCGGGGGCGAGTGCCGCATGAAGTACGCCCTCACCCTCCTGTGCATGCTGCTCGCCGGTTCGTTGCACGCCCAACCCGCGGAGCGAATGGTCGTTTCGCCGCGCGGCGTGGAAGTGTTCGGCCATATTCTCCGCCATCACTCCTTGAAGCCGATTCCTTCGATCGATGCCGTACTTGAATCGCCTCCCGGCAAGACGCTCATCGTCGTCTTCGGTTCGCCCCTGCCGTTGGCCGAACTCAGCAAACGCATGCCCGGAGGCATCACGCAGTTTCTTGCGGACGGGGGCTCGATTCTCATCGCGTCCGACTGGCGATTCAACAGCACCGAACCCGCGTTGCCGCGCGAGTGGCGCGTCCAGGTTTCCGGCCAGGAAGTCCGCATCGTCGAACCGGAAGACGGCGGAGGCCCGCTGACCGGCAATCCGGAGTGCCCGGTCATCACGGACAATGTGGTTTTGGATCCCGCGCGGCGCTGGCTCTGGTTTCGCCATCCCATCTTCAACGACCTGAACCGCGGGCTGCTTACCAACAACCCGAGCTACCTCATCGCCAAAGGAAGCCCGCTCTTCACGCTGGCCCGATTCTCCGAAGGCACGCTCGGCCGGTCGCCGGCCCGCTGGAACAAGGTGGAACCGGACGTGAACACGGCTCAAATGCCCTACATCATGGGTTCGCCGATCAACGCGCAACCTGCGGGCAGGAAGCTCCTGCTCGCGGGGCATGGCATCTTCATGAACTCCACGATGCTGCAGCGCGATTACGACAACATCGCCTTCGCGTCGAACGCCATCCGCTGGCTGCGCGAAGGGCCGAACGGGCCTCGCGAAAACGTCCTGTTCATCGAAGACGATCGCGTCGTCGCTTCGCTCGGCATGCCGCTGACCCGCCCCGTGCCGCCGACGCCGCAGATCGATGTTCAGCGCGTGATCAATCGGGTGATGGATGCGATCCAGAAGGACCGCATCCTGCAACGCATCATGCTCGACGAAGCGGGCTCCGACGGCATTCGCCGCGGCATGATCGTCGGGCTCACGCTGCTGCTCGTCGCCTACGGCCTTTGGCGCCTGCGCGACCGCACGCCGCGCGACACGACCCGGATGCCGATCATGCTGCTTGTGGTTTGTGCGGCCGTCGTGCTGGTCTCGCTGCTGACGATCGGCCTGGGAGGACCAGGCATCGCGAACGTATCAGCCTTGGTAATCTCGGTGCTTGTGATGGTCTACCTCTTCCGCGTCGCCGCCCCCAAGCCGATGCGCTACGCGCCTACGCTGATGGGTGTTCAACCCGGCAGCCGTTGGCCCGACGCGCATCGACTGCGGCTCAAGGAGTTGGAAACGACCGGCAACCTCTGGGAACCTGCCCAAGTGCTCGTCCGCGATTGGTTCCACCGCTTCGCCGGCGTCGAGCCCTTTGCCGCGATCAGTTCCACGTCCCCGCTCACCGTCCCCGGCGGCCCCTTCCGCAATCGCGGCCTGCGCCGTCGGCTCGACGCGATGTGGCGTTTCCTCAACCAACCGCCGCACCCCGTGAAACCTGCCGAATTCCGCAAACTACGCGAAGATTTGGACGAACTGACGTTCGCGATGGAAGAGGGTGCGATCGCGATGCTGGCGACCGCGACGTGAAACCGCACCAAGCCCCAGGGTATGCGCAGCGCACCCTGGGGATAATGCGCCCGCGGGGGCGAACCCCAGGGTGCGCTGCGCTTACCCTGGGGCTTGGTGCAGTGCTTCGAACTTCACGCCAAGATGGGTTGCACGACATTGCCGTGCACATCGGTAAGCCGATAGTCGCGGCCCTGGAAGCGGTGGGTAAGCCGCAGGTGGTCCATGCCGAGGCAATGGAGAATGGTTGCCTGCAGATCGTGGCACGTGACCTTGTTCTCGCCGACGTCGAAGCCTAGTTCGTCCGAGGAACCATAGCTGACGCCGCCCTGGATGCCGCCGCCGGCGAGCATCAGCGTGAAGCAGAACGGATGATGGTCGCGGCCCAATACCTGGCCTCCGGCGGTTCGGCCTTCGCGGAACGGCGATCGGCCGAACTCGCCGCCGAGCACGATCAGCGTTTCCTCGAACAAGCCGCGGCGTTTCAGGTCCTTGATGAGGGCGGTCACCGCCTGATCCATGCCGCGGCACTTGTTGACGAGTCCCTGGCGGATGTCTTCGCCCGGCCCGGTGCCGTGGAAATCCCAGCCCCAATCGTGAAGCTGCACGAAGCGAACGCCTTGCTCAACGAGGCGACGGGCCAGCAGGCAGTTGTTGTTGAAGCTCGCGCCGCCGGGTTGGGCGCCGTAGGCTTGAAGCACGTGGGCGGGTTCCTTGGAGATGTCCATCACGTCGGGGACGGACGTCTGCATGCGGAAGGCAAGTTCGTATTGCGCGATGCGGGTTCGCGTTTCGGGGTTGCCCAGTTGAGCGGCCTGCATCTCGTTGAGGTCGCGCAGCGCGTCGAGGCTGAGCCGACGCATGTCGCGATCCATGCCGCGCGGGTTGGACACGTATAGCACCGGCTCGCCTTGCGATCGGCACTGCACCCCCTGGAACACCGAAGGCAGGAACCCGTTGGACCAATCCGAATTCCCCGCGTTCGGAAAGACGCCGCTGGAAACAAGGACGATGAAGCCCGGCAGATTCTGGTTTTCGCTGCCGAGCCCGTACGTCACCCATGAGCCCATGGAAGGTCGGCCGAACTGGGCGGAGCCGGTGTAGAGCAACAGCTCCGCGGGGGCGTGGTTGAACTGATCGGTGAACATCGACTTGATGAACGCGACATCGTCCGCGACGGTGTGCAGCCCCGGAACGGCGGCCGACATCCATTGCCCGCTCTTGCCGTATTGGGCGAACGGTTGCGGCGTGCCGAGCAGCTTCGGCGTGCCGCTGGTGAACGCGAAACGTCGGCCCTTCAGGAACTCTTGCGGACAATCCTGCCCGGTGCGGCGAACGAGTTCCGGCTTGTAGTCGAACAAATCCAGATGCGGCGGCGACCCGGCGCAATGCAAATAGATGACGCTCTTCGCCTTGGCCGCGAAGTTCGGACGGCGCGGCGCGAGCGGATTGGCCGCCGCCTGGCTTTCGCCGCGAGCCTGTTCTTGGGCGAGCAGCGAGCCGAGAGCCACCGCGCCGAGGCCGGTGGCGCCCTGCTTCAGAAAATGCCGCCGAGTGCTGTTCCAACCTTGTTCGAGAACAGGATGCATGAGACGCCCCGAGAGTAGGCGAAGGCGGGCGGGTGATAGTTCCCTGAAAGATAGTCGGTTCCGAGGGCGGGTGCAAGTTGTGTGGCGTGTGCCATGCTTCGCCGGGTCCTTGGCCGGGCTCTTCAATGCTTCCCCTTCCACCGGCAAAGCATGCGAAGCTTCCGAGGGGCCGCGCACGTAGAAAGCGGATCGGCATGACGCCATGCGAAACCGCTTACTGCGTGCGCGGCTCCTCTTCTTGCAGCCGCTTGCCTTAGCGAGTAAGAGCCATGGCGCCGATGCCGTAGAACGTGTATTCGACATCGGGTTGTTCGTCCCAGAGGCCGCCTTTGAAGCCGCCGGTGGGTTCTTCCAGAGAGCGGGCATAGGCGTAGATTTGCTTGCTGTCCACGACGTCGAGCGCGTCGAGTTGGTGCAGCGTCCAGGCGCCGGTGAAGGTGGAAAGCAGATCGGCCAGCGGGACGCGGGCGTTGGCTCGGATGCCGCCTTCCATCGACGGCATGTGCGAGAGGAAGTCGATGAGCGGGCGGACTTCGTCCTCGGGCAGTTCGGAGCCGAGCGTCAGTTGCAGAATGCCGATGGCGGCGGCGCAGGGGTTGGTGCCGCTGCGGCGCATGGCATCGATCTCGACGAATCCGCCGTCCTCGCGTCGTCGCCGGCGAACCAGGGCGATCACTTCATCCGGTTGCGGAAAGGATCCGCCCAGTAGCTGATAGCAGAGGCCGACGAGAAACGTGTGGTACGTGCTCGCCGATGAAGCGCCTGGCGATTTGTTGTAGCCGCCGTCGGAGGTGCGGAATGAATCGAGCAAGGCCGCGACGCGCTCGGGCCAATCGGTTGGGGCATCCGCGAAGACGTCCATGCCGCCGCTGGCCTGCACGAGCAGTGCGGAGTAGAGCAGCGAAAAGAAATCGACGACGCTCGCTTGTCCTGCCAACTGCGTCTTCAGAAATCCGGCGGTCTTCGCTGCAATCTCAGGTCTAAGCGCTTCCAGCACCGACAGCGTGCGAAGGGCGAAGCCGGTGTAGTAGAGATCCGAATACCCTTCGCGCCCCGACCACCCGCCGTCCGCGTTTTGCCGATCCAGGCAGAACTTGGCCGTCCGCATCCGCACGTCGTCCGAGAGCCGGGCGACGCGCAGGGCGAGTTGGTCGTTCAGGTCTTGCAGGTAGTCGGCAGCCATGGAGAGCCTTTAAGGAGCCGCGCACTCAGGGCGGGCGTTGCCCGCAATCCAAGGGGAAGGGATAGCGGGGAAGACAAGTGGCGTGTCTCGGGTTTAGGATGGTTTTGCCGATCGTCCACCGCCGAGAGCACGCCATGAAATCCTTTCTATCGCGGTTCGGTTCCCTCGTCCTTTTCGTTTTGTCCGGCTTCGATCGTTTGCGGTTTCGACGAATCGCTCT
>JAIEPT010000395.1 GCA_019748295.1 Gemmataceae bacterium
CCTAGCCTTGCGGTTCGGGCCATCACCGCCCGCAGAGGATTTGCACCTCCTGAGACACAACATGCCTGGCGCACAATACGGCTCGCCCGCCTTGTCGCGGACGAGGAAGGCGTTGGCGAGGGTCGGGATCTCGCTGCCGTCGCGCGAGTGGATCGTGAGTTCGCTGGACCATTGCCCTTCGCGAAACGTCGTCGGCAGAATCTCATGTTCGACGCGGCCGCGCGTCTTGGGCTGGCTGTACTCGAGGATGGAGATGCCGTTGATCGCCTCATCCGTTGCGATTCCGAGGAAACGTTTCAGCGCGACGTTCATGTACGAACTGACGCCGTCGAGCGTCGCCATGCCGAAGCCCTGCTGGGATGCATCGGCGAAGAGGCGGAAGACGGCGAGTTGACGTTCGGCTTCCTTGCGTTCGGTGATGTCGTGGCCCGTGGCGTGGAACGATTGATTTTCCAGGTCGGCGGTGCCGTTCCAAAGGATCCAGCGATAGGAACCGTCGTTGCAAAGGCAGCGATGCTCGAAGCTGAGCACGGGGTTTCCCGTGGCGAGCTTGGCGATCGCCTCGCTGGTGGAGGCATGATCGTCCGGATGAACGAAGTCGAGAATCGGCTTGGCGAGAAATTCTTCCTCGGCGAATCCGAACACGCGAGGGAAGACGCTGTTCACGCGTTTCTGATAGCCGTCGAAACCGCCGATGCAAAGCAGATTTTCGGAGGTCGAGAAGAAGCGGCGAAGCTGAGCCTCGGCTTGTTCCTGCGCGGTGATGTCGAGCACCTGGGAGACGAAGTATCTCGGCTCGCCCGCCGCATCCCGAATCAGCGAAGCGCTGAGAATCGCGTGAACGACGTCTCCGTTCTTCCGCAAATAGCGCTTCTTCATTTGGCAGTTGAGTTTCGTTCCATCGAGCAGCGTCTGGACCAAATCCCTATCCAGATGATGATCCTGCGGATGCGTCAGCGTCTGGTAATCGGTGACGAGCAATTCGGCCTCGGCATATCCCAGAATGTCGCAGAGCGCTCGATTGACCTGGACCCATTTGCCTTCCAGCGAGACGATCGCCATGCCGGCCGCGGCGAAGTCGAAAGCACCATGGAATCGCTTCTGGCTTTCGCGAAGTTCCTCGGCGGTGGCGATCAGAACTTCCGTCTGCTGAGTCAATTCGCGGGTGCGTTGCTGGACCGTTTGCTCGATCGATTCCCGCGTCTCCTCGAGCAATGCCTGGCGCTGCGCAATGCCGCGGACTTCTTGAACGCCTCGAATGCACGAAAAAACGAGGAAAACGTCTTCGAGAGCAACCCAGCCCGCGTGCTCCGCCCAGCGCCAATGGTTGACCGTGAGCGTTCCGTAAATGGAGTAAGGCCAAAGCAGGCCGCGAAGCACATGGTCGCCGACGGCGAAGACGGACGCAGTCGCCAGCACTTTCCAGTCGCGATAAAAGGAAAGCAGGGCGAGCGACCCGAAGACATGGAAATGCGTCTCGATGCGCCCGCCCGAGAGATGGATGAACAAGGAACCCATCGCCATCTGGGCGACGCCGACGACGTGTCGCGTGAGCGCCACGCCTGGGGAACGCCATGCGAGATACGCGGGAAGCGAAACGATCAGTCCGCCCAGAAAAGCCGCGGCCCAGACATGCGGATGCACTTCGCTCGCATTCCCTTCCCATGCCAGGGGGCTGACCACGAGTGCAAGGACGATGGCGGCCAGCCATTGGGCCACGAGCAGCACGGCGAAGAGCCGGTCCGCTCGAAAGCGGATCCCTTGCAGATGACCGGCAGCCAATCGCTCGGCCCTTTGCCGAGTCGCAGCCGCTTCAGGCGGGAGTACGGAAATGGTGATCACGGATTCGCCTTGAACAGGGATGAAGTCGGAAGTCGGCAGCCAAATACAGGGAAGTTTCCGCCATCGACGTTTTGGCCTCGAACGATGGCGAGAATGCCTTGCCGGCCGAGGTTGTCGCCGGCGTGCCCGCGTCCCTGCGTGATGCCCCCTTGAAAACGACATCGGCCTGCGGGATCGAACAACGCCGCATGCCCCGAGGTCTCGGCGCCGTAGCGCTTCGCCTCCTCGCCTTCCGGGTCAGCACGAACGAGAACGCCAGGCGGAAATCGGTACAGCAACCAGTTCGGAATTTCTTCCGTCGAGTCGGCTCCGACAACAAGCAGGTGCAAACGGATACGGTCGCCGCAATTTTGGCGGATCGCATCGAGTTCGATCAACGTCGCTTCGCTGCATGGGCAGTGCGGATGAATCGCCACCACAAGAGCGAAACGGTCGCCGTCAGGCCCCGATTGCGACGACGAGAAATCTCGAAGCTCTCTCTGCGGTCCCGGTTTCGTCGCGTAGTCGGCAAGAAGGCAGATGCCCGCAACCAAACTGATGCCCCAGACGGCAGACATGCCGAACAGCCAGCATCCCGTCGTAAATGAGTCTCTTTCAGGGGACATGGCCGCTTTACGATAATGCCTACGGGGATGCGTGTTGCCGAAAGCTTACGTCACGCTTTTGTTCGATCATGGCGTTTGCCACAGGCGTTTGCCCACATCCGTACAGGAATAACCCGCACCTTATGACTTCGCGCGAGATTTCGGCTGCTGCGGTAAGCGGCAAAGGGAACTCCCCGCCTGTCGCCGCGCGTTTCGTCCCCTTGCGAAGCTCCCTGCTACTTCCGAGAATGATCTTTCCCCGCGGCTTCGTCCCCAAGAGCGTGCCTACCGTATGCGATTGATCTTCATCGGACCGCCCGGCAGCGGCAAAGGGACGCAAGCCAAGCTGCTCAGCCAACGTCTCGGTCTGATACACTTCGCCACCGGCGACATCCTCCGCGAAGCCATCCGATTGCAGACGCCGGAAGGGAAGCAAGCACATCCGTACATGTCCGTGGGAAAAATGGTGCCGGACTCGTTGATCAACGCGATGGTCGATGCCCGCTTCCGCTCCAACGAATGCCCGAATCGCTTCGTGATGGACGGCTACCCGCGCAATCTCGCTCAGGCCGTTTCGTTCGACGCCATCCTGAACGAATGCAAGCTCAGCCTTGATGCCGTCATCTTCCTCCGAGTGGCCGACGAAGAGATCGTCAAACGGCTCAGCGCTCGCTGGAACTGCCCGAATCCCACCTGCAAGGCGACGTACAATACCCAGTTCAAGCCGCCGAAATCGCCGGGCATTTGCGACGATTGCGGATCCCCCCTGATGCAGCGGGAAGACGACAAGCCGGAGACGATTCAAAGGCGGCTTGGTATTTTCCATGAACTGACGAACGCGCTCTTGGACCACTACCGGAATCAAGGGTTGCTCGTCGAAGTGCCCGGAATCGGCGAGATCGACGCCATCTATCGATCAGTAGAACAGGCATTGGCGGCGCGGAAGCGTTAGGCGACTGCTTTGCTCCCCCTCCCTCCGGGAGGGTTGGGGTGAGGGCGCCTTGGCTCCCTCTCCCCCCGGGAGAGGGTTGGGGTGAGGGCCTGACTATCCATCGGGCGCATCGGCCCTCACCCCCGGCCTCTCTCCCGAAGGGAGAGGGGAGAAAATGCAGCGGCGCGGAAGCTTTAAGGAAAGTCGAGGCAGACGAACGTGCTCAGGCGAATATTCAACAAGGCCCCGGAACTGAAGTCGGCGCGCGAAATCGGCCTCATGCGCGAGACCGGCAAGATCGTCGCCGAAGCACTGCGATTGTGCCGGGCCATGTGCAAACCGGGCGTACGCACGATCGACATGGACCAGGCCGTCGAAGCGTTGTACGTGAAGCACGGGGCACAACCGCTCTTCAAAGGATATCCAGGGCCGAAAGTCCCCTTCCCCGCTGTCACGTGCATTTCGATCAACGAGCAAGTCGTCCATGGCATTCCGGGGGCACGCGAAATCCGCGAGGGGGACCTGATCAAAATCGATACCGCCTGCAAGCTGAACGGCTGGTGCGCCGATGCGGCCATCTCCATCCCCGTCGGCGAAGTGCGGCCCGAACGACGCCGGCTTGTCGAAGTGGCGGAACAAGTGCTGCAGATCGCGATCGAAGAATTCGGCAAACGCAAGTGGTGGTCGGAAGTCGCGGGCCGCATGCAGCGTCATGCGGAGGCGGCGGGATACAGCGTGGTCGACCAATACGTCGGCCACGGCATCGGGCGGGTGATGCATGAAAATCCCCAGGTGCCGAACTACGTCAGCCGCGACATGAAGAAGCACGACTTTCGCCTGGAACCTGGTTTGGTGCTCGCCGTCGAACCGATGGTGAACATGGGAGGCCGCGATACGCGCGTGTTGCCTGACCACTGGACCGTGGTGACGAAAGACGGCATGCCCAGCGTCCACGTCGAGCACACGCTCGCCCTCGCCGCGAACGGCGTCGAAATCGTCACCCGCGACGAGTGATGGTTCGGCCCCCCTCTCGCCCGTGCATCATCTCAATGTCGTGCACCAAGCCCCAGGGTAAGCGCAGCGCACCCTGGGGATCACTCCGCGGATAGACCCCCAACGTCCGCTGCGCTTACGATGGGGCTTGATGCACAAATTGAAGATTGTGCACCGCTCTTTCCCCTCACCCCGAGCCCCGCTCCCCAAGGGGGAGAGGGGAGCAGGAACATCACATGACCGCACTTCGCATCCTGCTTCGCACGCTTCGCGCCTGGAACGACCACCGCGATTCCGCGATGGGGGCCGCCCTCGCGTACTACACGCTCTTTTCTCTCGCCCCCTTCTTGCTCATCGCAATCGACGTCGCGGGCGCCGTCTTCCAACAGGAAGAGGTGCTCCCCCGAATCGAACAATACGTCAGTCAAAACGTCAGCAAGGAAGCCGCCTCCGCGATGCGGGCCATCGCGGATCAGGCCGAACGGACGCACCAGGAAGGCGGGGCCGCGATCCTCGGCATTGCCCTGCTGGTGTTCGGATCGCTCGGAACCTTCCTGCATTTGCGCACCAGTTTTTGCGATATCTGGGAACTGAAGGCGCCGGAAGGCAATTCGGTCGTCGAGTTCGTGATGAACTACGTCTTCGCGCTCTTCGGCGCGGTGACGATCGTCGCCCTGCTTCTGGCGGCTCTCGCGGTCAGTTTGTTCGCGCCCATCGTGCGAGTCGTCCTCAAGCAATGGTTTTCGGAATACGAAGCAGACCTTTGGTCGCTGGTCGAGTTCGCCGGCGGATTCATTTTTCTGACGCTGATTTTCGCCGCCCTTTATCGAGTCCTCTCCGGTCGCCGCGTCACGTGGCGGCATTCGCTTACCGGAGCCGCATTCGCCGCGATTCTCTTCACGCTCGGCAAGTTCGGCGTCGACTTCTGGCTGTCGAGAAGCGCCACCGCGACGTCATTCGGCGTCTTCAGCTCGCTCGTGGTCCTGCTCATTTGGCTCTGGTTCTCGGCCCAGGTCATTTTTCTCGGTGCGGAACTGATCCAGGCGATTCGCACGCCCTGGCGTGCGGAAGCGAAATCGGCCTCACCGACGAATTGAATCGAATCCCACATTTTTCCGAATCGAGGCGTCACCGGCGAAAAACGAGCGAGTACATGATGCGAGGAATGAGAAACCGTCAAAACCTTGCAACATCAGGAATATCGCCGAGGCCGAAACAAACCTGGGCGTGCACCCTGCTCTCGAAGCGTCGAGTCAAGGAAGCCATCCGGTTGCTAAGCCAAAGCGTCGAGCGGCGGAAGAAGCTCCGAGCCGTCGAGGTTTTCCGCTCCCTGCCGAAGCTGGCAGAGCGAGCAGAATTCAGAACGGTGGTCGCGCCAAAGAAGGAGGGATGAGTCGCAACCCGTGGCTTTGTTCAGGAAGGGCGCGATTGCCAGATCGGATGAGGGGGCGGGGGGAGCGAGATGGAACTGAATTGCAACGGTCATCCGTCGCAAGAGAAATCAAGGCATCACGATGCGCCAGCCAGTCATCGCCGCTTCGTGATCGAAATGGAACCGAAATGGAATGGCCGAGGATGCTGCCATCGTGTCTTCAGACGAACCCCACAAGGCAAAATTAGCGCAACTCGCTTCTGCTACCGGGTTTCCAATAATGGGCGTTATAGGATTCGAACCTATGACCCCCAGCGTGTCGAGGGGCACGCCTGCCGACTTACTTGCTCAGCAAAAT
>JAIEPT010000140.1 GCA_019748295.1 Gemmataceae bacterium
CTGCGATCCCCAGGGTTGGCTCCCGATGGTCGCCAACCCTGGGCTCTGCTGGGGAACGCTTTCAGCGTTCGCGGTCCTGTCCGCCCGCCCGAAACATTTGCCGCATCCAGCAAAATCTATCCACAACCTACAGTGGGCGAACAATGTATTTGACCGTCCCTTAGCGATCCGTCGCCCGATCGCTAAGCCGCAAGCGGGGGAGGCGGTTGCATATTGGGTGATGATCAATCGGACGCGTCCAGTCATGCGGAACGCCACGGAGGGCGTTCCCTACAGGGCGCCATGTCGTCGCAAATATGAGTGCCGTTGCAGACCACCTGCGGTCTGGCGCCCGCCGGCGCTTCGCTTACAATGCGTCGTGCCCACTCGCGTCCTCCTTCAAGGTCCGCCTTCGCACATGTCCGATCCAGCCACGAAGATTCGCGCGGTCGCTGAGTCGTATCGCACGCTCACGGACGAGATCGGAAAAGTCGTCGTCGGCCAACAGCAGGTCGTCGAGCAATTGCTCACGGCCATGTTCAGCCGCGGGCATTGCCTCCTGGTCGGCGTGCCTGGCCTTGCGAAGACGCTGCTCGTTAGCACTGTCGCCCGCATCCTCGATCTCTCGTTCAAGCGGATCCAGTTCACCCCCGACTTGATGCCGAGCGACATCACTGGGACCGACATCCTTCAGGACGACCCGGAAACGGGCCGTCGGCGTTTCGTCTTCCTCAAGGGGCCGCTCTTCGCGAACCTGATCCTGGCCGACGAAATCAACCGCACTCCGCCGAAAACACAGGCCGCATTGCTCGAAGCGATGCAGGAACATCACGTGACGGCGGGGGCCGAAACGTATCCGTTGCCGGAGCCCTTTTTCGTCCTCGCCACGCAAAATCCGATCGAGCAGGAAGGAACCTATCCGCTGCCGGAAGCCCAACTCGATCGCTTCATGTTCCAGATCATGGTGGGCTACCCAACGCGCGACGAAGAGTTGGCCGTCATGCAGCGGACGACGGGGGCGGCGAAGGTCGATCTCAAGCCGATGCTCGATGGCGCCCGCATCCTCGAGATTCAGGACCTCGTCCGCCAGGTGGTCGTGGGTGAGCATGTCTTCCGCTATGTGGCCGACATCGTCCGCGCCACTCGGCCCAAGGAACCGGAGGCGCCTGCGTTCATTAACGAACTTGTCTCATGGGGGGCGGGGCCGCGGGCGAGCCAGTATCTGGTCCTGGGCGCCAAGGCCCGCGCGGTGCTGCAAGGGCGATGGCATGCGACGACGGACGACATCCGCGCCGTCGCGCTCCCCGTGTTGCGGCATCGCCTGCTGACGACGTTCCACGCCGATGCCCAAGGAATGTCGGCCGACGACATCGTCCGGAAATTGCTCGACACGATCCCGCGACCGGTCGAGACGTCGAAATGAACCTGCCCCTCGATCCGACGACGCTCGCCAGCTACGGCCGACTCGCTTTTGCGGCCCGCGAAGTCGTCGAGGGGCTTCTCTCGGGAATGCATAAAAGCCCATACAAGGGCTACAGCGTCGAGTTCGCGGAACATCGCCAATACGTCCCCGGCGACGAAATCCGCCACATCGATTGGCGCGTGCTCGGCAAAACCGATCGCTATTTCATCAAGGAATACGAAGAGGAAACGAACCTCCAGGCGCATCTGCTCGTGGATGCCAGCGGCAGCATGGGTTTCGGCAAGCCGAGCAAGTATTCGTACGCCTGCCACGCTGCCGCCGCCCTGTCATACTTGATGCTGCGGCAACTCGACCAGGTGGGCCTCATCGTCCACGATCATGCGATTCGCACGATGCTGCCGCTATCGACGGCGTCCAAGCATTGGCTGCGCATCGTGCAAACGCTGGAATCGGCGAAACCCGGCGGCGAAACGGCATTGTCCCCCCTATGGCATCGCCTGTGCCGACAACTCTGCCGGCGTGGGCTGATCGTCGTGCTTTCGGACGGCTTCGACCGCATCGACGATCTCATCCTCGCGCTGCGCGACTTCCGCCATGCGGGACACGAAGTGATTTTCTTCCATGTGCTGGCGCCCGAAGAGATCGACTTCCCCTTCCAGCGAATGACGCAATTCCGCAGCCTCGAACAAGGGAACCAGAAGCTGGTCGATCCACGCCAGCTTCGGGCCGATTACCTGCGCAACTTCCAATCCTTTTGCGAACGGCTGCAAAGCGAATGCGGCAAGATGCGGATCGATTTCCACCGCCTTCGCACCGACCAACCCATCGCCGAAGCCCTGGGCCACTACCTCGCCGCCCGCCGAAAGTAAGGCGACATTGGCGAGCAGCCGCTGTTAGGCGGCTGGTACAGCGTCCGCAAAAGCCGCTTGATCTCAGACAGTGAAGACAGAATCATTACCTACAGAATCATGGAAGACGTAGGCGGATGAGGAAGAAGGAGCAAAGCAGGATCATGAAAAGCAGGATCATGAAAAGCAGGATCATGAAAAGCAGGATCATGGAAAGCAGGATCATGGAAAGCAAGATGATGAAACTAAACACGATTGGGCTCGGACCGACTCGCTCTCATTATCCTGCTTTTCATGATCCTGCTTTGCTCCTTCTTCCTCATCCGCCTACGTCTTCCATGATTCTGTAGGTAATGATTCTGTCTTCACTGTCTGAGATCAAGCGACTTTTGCAGGCGCTGTACCAGCCGCCTAACAGCGGCCGCTCGCCTTCGAAGCCTTTGGGCTGGTCTAGCCTGCATCGCCCTGTTTTGCTAACCTCGTGGCGGTTGCTCGCTTTGCGTTCACGGAGGAACGTCCATGCTTCGCCGCGCCGTTGCCGCTTTTCTGCTTGCCATATTCGTCGCCCTTCCCGCTTCCGCACAGTCGCCCTGGCGCTACAAGTGGGAGAAGGGGCAGGTTTTCACCTACAAGACGCAGCATGTCACGAGCGTCGTCGAAACGCTCGAAAAATCGAAGGTCGAAATCGGCTCTCGCCTCACGCTTTCGAAACGCTGGGTCGTGACCGATGTGGACGCGCAGGGGAACGCCACGCTCGAAATGTCGCTCGTCGCCATGCGCAACGAACAAACCAGGCCCAATGGCGAAAAGCTGCTGTTCGACTCGGAGAACGTGCCCAACAGCACGCCCGCGCTGCAAGGCATGGCCAAGTTCATCGGCAAGCCGTTGCATTCGGTGAAGCTCAATCCGCTTGGCCAAGCGATTGAGGCGAAGGAGGACGTGAAGGCGAAATTCGATGCGGAACCGCCGTTCGTCGTCGTCGTCCCGGACAGTGCCGTGCCGCAGGAAGGGCAGTCGTGGTCCCGTCCCTTCGCCATCGCGGATCCCGCGGGGGGGGACGAGAAAATTCAATTCGTGCAGAAGTTCGTCTGCGTAAAGAATGGCGACGGCAAGGCGACGCTTCAGCTGACGAACGAGCTGAAGTCCGACGTAAAGATGCCCGCCGACCGCATCCTGCTGCTTCAGCGCGAAACGACCGGCGAAGCGACCTTCGACATCGAACGCGGCATCACCCTCTCGGTTCAGCTTGCCGCGGATCGCAAAGTGGAAAACCACCAAGGCGCCGGCACGAGCTATCGCTACATGAGCACGTTTGCCGAGGAACTGGTTCCCAACGCGGACCCAAAGATCGTCCCCGCGGGGAATTGATTGGCGTTCGCCGTTTTTTACCCGCTCCGGGAGAGCATGGACGTGTGGGCGGCGACTTCTTTACGCCAAGGCGACCGGCAGGAGATAGGCTACCTCCCTCTCCCTCCGGGAGAGGATTGGGGTGAGGGGCCTTTTCTCGCGTAACGTCAGATCGCATGCCCTCACCCCCGGCCCCCCCCGGCCCCTCTCCCGGAGGGAGAGGGGAGCAATGCAGGCAGCGACTTCTTTACGCCAACGGCGTCACAGCGAACAGCCCAGGGTTGGCGACCGCAGGGAGCCTACCCTGGGTAGGGAGTGAAAAGAAGCTGCCTACCCCAACGGGGTTGAAGCAACGGAAACGATTCAGTTGCTTGAACCCCTTCGGGGTACATTCGATTCATGAACGATAACCCAGGGAAGGCTCCCTGCGGTCGCCAACCCTGGGCTGTTGGATGCAACGCCGTTGGCGTAAAGAAGCAGTATCCACGATGCGATTGCATGTTCTGCAGCAAGGGCAGGGCGTGGTGCTGTCTTCCAAACTACTGCTATGTCGGCAAGCGGCTTGCTTGCGGGCGAACGTGGGTTAGGTTCTAATGCCCGCAATTCGTCCTTTCTCTCACTCAACTTCAAGGAGTTCGTCATGCGCGTCTCGTCGCTCGTCATTCTGCTCGCTCTCGTCGGCGGCGGGGTCTATGTGTTCATGTTCACGGATTGGATCAGCAAGGGCCGGCGAGCCGCGACGGGTTTCCTCCCCGCCAAAACCGCCGACGAAGCCGCGCAACGATTCGCCAAGGCCGTGAAGGCCCGCGACCTGAAGACGGCGGCCACCTATTGCACGGGCGAATACGCCAACCTGCTGACCAACGCCCATCAGCCCGTGAGCGAAGTCGGCAGCACGCTGGATCAGATTGCCGAGTACATGAAGAACAAACAATGGCGAACCGACAAGTCGGTCGCGGTGGTTCATTACTTCGATTTGATGCCGCCGCAACTCACGCCCGCGCCGGCGAAGAAAATCGACGACAAGACCGCTGAGGTGGCGTTCATGGTGGAAAACCCAGGCTTCGAAGGCCCCGTCACGCCGCAATTGTTCGAGCAGTTCAAGGGGCATCGCCCGGCACTGTTTCAGCGTGCCTTGCTCCCCGTGACGATCGCCCCGACCGCCGTCAGCAACGCGGGAACGGTCAAGGTGGTCAAGGTCGGCGAGGATTGGAAGCTCGACGTGCCGGTGCCTGATATTCAAAAGGCGAATGTCAACGAATACGTCAATAACTACAAATCGCTTTACAACGGGCTGGACAGTTTCCGCAAGGACATGACCAACGAAAGCCGGACCATCGGAACGAAGGCCGACTTCGAGAGCCGTATGGCGACCGCCGTCAGCGAATCGAAATAGCCGCGGGCGCGCGGAGAGCGGACATGCCTTGCTCGCGGCGCGAACCTTGCAGCTTGTTGCTGGGTCCGTGCAGTCAGCAAGGCATGTGTCGTCGGCGGAGGGGATGATGGATCAAGAGAAGCGAGCAATCCGCAAGGAGAAGCGGGCGATCAAGAAAGCCGGCGGCCGCAGCGTTCGCCGCGCCTTGCAGCGCGACCTGGACCGCGCACCGGAAGAGGCAGCGTTCAGCGAAGTGGACTATGGAGCGAAAACGTCGAAAGGCCTCAACGGCCTGGACGAAGACAAAACCCGCACACGCGAGAGCGAAGACGATCAACAGTCCGAGTGATTTTCGGAGCCCGAGCGCCAGCGAGGGTTTCCGAGGCGTTGCGGCGATGAGCAGCGAGGGCACGCGCCTTCCCAATTCCGATCTGCTCCCCAGGCGTGTTCCGCGATTCATTCCGTCGGCTGGCGGAAGCCTAGATCGATGAGTTTCTCGGGCGGTTGTTTCGCTTCATCCTCGCGGCGGCAGCGGTCGCAGATGATTCGACCTTCGATGCCCGATGAATGTTCTTCGCAAACGGGCTTGAAGCACGATTCGCATTCCCGGTAGAACCACGTATCGCGGTCTCTAGGATCCGCTTTCAAGGTCGGCTGAAGCTTGCGGTTGCAACCATCGACGCTGCACTTCACGGGAGACATGCGGCTTCTTCCTCCTTCGATGCGAAGCAACAGTCCGCGCCGTTCATCGTTGCCGAAAAGCGGTAAAGGCCCCGTCCGTGGGGCGGGAGAGGCGTCGTGCTTCATCCATCGTATGTTGCCGCGTTGGTCCGCGAAAGCGAAATCGACGGCATAAAGTTGCAGTTAGATGTGTGCGGCAAGTTTTTCCGGCAGTCGCAAAGCAGCTGCGGCCAAGATGTCAGCAATACCCAAGCATGATCGGGCCACCCATTCGAGAGAATTCCACGAATTCGTCGATTGTTCAGCCGTATGGCTGCCAGAAAATTTGCCGCACACGTTGGATAGATTTTGCTGGGTGCGGCAGATTTTTCGGGCGGGCGGACGGGACCGCGAACGCTGAAAGCGTTCCCCAGCAGAGCCCAGGGTTGGCGACCATCGGGAGCCAAC
>JAIEPT010000208.1 GCA_019748295.1 Gemmataceae bacterium
CCTCACTTCGCCGAATTGAAAATCCCTGGCGACGGCCTTGGCTAACCCGGACGTTATTTGTGAAACGGACCACTTAGGCCAGTTGCATCGAACTTGAAAAGTGACGTCTGCTTGGACTTGGAAGCCTCTCCACCCGTGTTTGACTGATGGGTCTCCATGCGCATATAGTTTGGGTAGCGACATCGTTGCTTCTCATCTGAGGTTCGCTGTGGCCAAAAAGACACGTAAGGAACCGAAAGTCTCCGGCTTGCTCGGCCTTGGATTGGATTCCGAAGATGGGCAGCAGCGCATCACCAAGGCGGACGACGTCACCCTCGTCGGCGGGTCCGCGGAGACGCACGAACGTATGCAAGACGTCGCGATTCGCTTCAACGAATCGCTGCAAAACCGCGGCAAACGCCTCCAAGACGCCTCCCTCCCGGAAGTCTTCGACCTGCTCCAGCGAGCAATAGACCGCTAAGACGTCGTTTCAAGCCCTCTATTTCGCTTGCGGCTTAGCGTTCGGAGAAAGCCCTGATCTCGCTAAGCCGCAAGCGGCAAACGTGCATAGACGGTTTCGAACCGCGTTCTATGCGACTCCAAGGCTCGCGGAGCGGCCACCCCCTTGCCGCGCGAAAACCGAAAACCTAAGTCCTGAAGCCCACTGCATTCGAAACCCGTAGCATGCTCTGCGGGTATCACTTCCGTCAGCAGAGGCGAGACGCCGGACGTGTCAGCCGACGATCCAGCCCTGGTTCGACGCTGCCTCAAAGGCGACGTTGAGGCCGTGCGGGCATTGGTGGAGCGTTTCCAGGCCGACGTGTTCGGCCTGTGCATTCGTCTTCTGCACCATCGACAAGATGCCGAGGATGTGGTTCAGGAGACCTTTTTGCGGGTCTTCCGAAGCCTTAAGAAATGGGACGCGGCTCGCCCGTTGAAGCCCTGGATCATGGGCATCGCGGTCAATCGCTGCCGAACGTGGATGACGCAGCGAACGAAACGGCCCGAATCGGTCGATTATCTTCATGAGACCGCCGAGGGACGCCCGGCCGACGATTCCGGCGAGATGGTTCGCGAGATTCAGGATGCGGTCGGCCGATTGCGGGCGGAATATCGGGTGGTGTTCGTGATGTTTCACGAGCAGAACATGCCGTACGACGAAATCGCCCAGGCGGTTTCCAAGCCGATCGGCACCGTGAAGACATGGCTGCACCGGGCTCGTTTGGAGATTCTGGAACGTCTGCAAAGTCGTGGGATGGTCCCTGAGGTCGAACATGAACTGCCTTGAGTGCCGAGAACTGTTGCAGCAACGCCTAGATGGCGACGCCGCGCTTTTGTCGGAATCGGCAAAATCCCACCTCGCGGCCTGTCCGACCTGTCGAAGTCTGTTCGCAAGCGCCGACGTGCTTCTTAAAGGGTTGGCCGCGAAGCCGGCGATCACGATCCCCGCGTCGCTGACTGATCGCCTGGTGACCTTTGCCGTGTCGGATCGAGAGAAACGCCGGCAACGCAGTCAAGCGAGGTGGACCGCCATTATCGGCCTTGCGGCGAGCGTGTTGCTGATGGTTGTCGCAGCCCAAGTCATCACGCGGCCCGGAAAGACGCCGGATCAAGCAGCCTCGCTGCCGCCCATCGCTCAGAACCAGCCGAAGGAAAAGGAAACGCCGGCTCCCATGCCGATCGCTCCGCGGGCGGAAGAAGCACGGCAGGCTGTGGCAGGCCTGACCGAACGACTTGCGGAGGAAACCCGCGAACAAGCTAGGCTCCTGCTAAGCGTGGCGACCCCGCCGAACCTCGCGGCCATCGACCCGATTCCGAACATGGATTTCGATCCGATTGAACCCGCGGCCGAAACGCTGTTCGAAACAGGGCGTCAGGTGAAGGAAGGCTTCGAACCGGTGACGCGGACTGCCCGCCAGGCTTTCGGTTTTCTTGCCCGGGAGTTCGCGGTTCTCGATCGTCCGCAGCAGTAATCTTCAGGAATCCCCTCCATGCCGACGCGTGTGATCGCCGTCCTCTTGCTGACGCTGCAACCGCGGCAAGCGATCCAGGCGCAGCCGGTTCCCGATCTCGTCGATCGCGTTCCCGATGGTTTCGCTTTGTGCGTTACGGTCCAGAATCTTCGCGAGCACTGGCAGCGATGGCAGAAGGATGCATGGCTCGCCAAAGCCGCCGACAGCCCGCTCGGCAAGGCGATTCTTCAAGCTCCCGAAATCCGCAATCTGCAGAAGTTCGAGACCGACCTTCAGGCCGCGTTCGACCTGAACTGGTCCGCGGTTCGGGATGATCTGCTGGGCGGACAAGTGATATTCGCCTTCAAACCTTCGCCTTCGGGGAAGCACGAGGACGAAGAGGGCTTGCTCCTCGTGCATGCACGCCGTGCGGATCTGTGGCAGCGGATGTTCGACAAGCTCAACGACCTGCAGAAGGAAAATGGCGAACTGAAGTTGCTTGAGGAGCGGAAGCACCAGGGCCAAACCTACTGGAAGCGTTCGCAAAAGACCGATCACTGGGTGGTCATCGACGGTCCGTTCCTCGCAGTTTCCAACCGCGAGGCCGCGATTCGATCCGTGCTGGAACGGAAGTCGAAAGGCATTTCCGCCCTTTCGCGGAGCCTCAAGCGAGCGGGGCAGGACAAGGCGTTCCTCTCGATCTGGGTGAACCCTCGCGTCTTCGACAAGGAACTCGACAAAGCCCCCGCCGACGCAGCCAGCAACCCCATCTTTAAGACGCTGCTCAGCACATGGAAAAGCATCGACGCGGCCGTCGTCACCGCGGACTGGACCGACAACGGCGAGATTCGGCTTTTCGTGCAGCCGATCGACAATATCGCCGAGCCTGCGAGGAAGTGGTTCGAGCGCAAACCTGTCGCTTCGGAGGCCTGGGCTCGTTTGCCGGAAGACGCGTTGTTTGCCTTCGCGGGCAAGCTTGATTTTGCGGAAGCCGCCCGCCAACTGTCCGAACTCGTCGCGGAGAAGGACTCCAAGGAAGCGAAAGACGCCATCCAACGCCTGGTCGGCTCCATCCTCGGCCTCGATGTGTTCAAGGAGATTCTTCCCGCCATCGGCCCCGACCTGGGTTTCGCCGTATTTGCCGCGAAGGAACCGCACCATCCGCCGCAGGCGCTGTTCGCCCTTCGGATGGATCGCGGCAAAGGCGAAGCGGCCGTGGATCAGGCGATGGTGAAGTCGCTCCAAGTCGTCGTCGGTTTCTCGCTCTTCGACTGGAATCGCAAGCAGAAGACGCCGATTCGCCTGCGCACCAAGAAGCAGGACGGCGCGGAGATTCACTATCTTTCGCACGACAAGCAGTTCCCGCCCGGTTTCCAGCCCGCCTTCGGCCTCAAGGACGGCTATCTCCTGCTGGCAACCGCCCCCGAAGCGTTTACGCGATTCCGTGCCGCTACTCCACCCCCTTCCGATGAAGCTCCCATTGCACGCCTCTCCCCTGCCCTTGCCGGCAAGTTGCTGGCTCAGCACCGCGACACCGCAGTCGCCGCACTGGTGGAGCGGCAAAGCATGACGCAGGAGGCGGCCCGCGAACGGATCGATGCATTGCAAACGACGCTCGCCCTCTTCGAGCGGATCGCAGTTTCCCAGTCGATTCAGGAAGGGCAGCTGGTTTGGACCGTGCGAATCACCCCTGCTGCCGTCGCGAAATGACGCCGAAACTTGCTCGAATGGCTGTCAGCATTCTCGCCCTAGCAAAGTAAGTTGCGAAAATCCCCCTCCCAAGCTGCGTTTTCCCGTTTCCCCGTTTTCCGAAAACCGTTATCTTCAATAAACCATTGCGGATAGGCCTTAGCGGCCCTTTCGCGGCGGTCGGCCGTGCCTTCGGACGGCGCGACCCGGATCAAAGAGGCCGCCGACGTGGAACGTCGGTGTGGACCGCCCTGGCGGAGCCGGGGTGTGAAGGAGCTTTTTCCGAAAGGGACGCACCATGAGCCAAATTCTTCCGGGCATTCAATCCCCCGCCGACCTTCAGGGACTCAACGAGGAGCAGCTGGAAAAGCTCGCCCATGAGATGCGGGACGAACTCGTCCGCGTCCTAAGCATCCGCCCCGCCCACTTCGCCAGCAATCTTGGCGTCGTCGAACTCTGCCTCGCCTTGCACCTCACGTTCGACTTCAAAAAGGACCGCTTGATCTGGGACACGGGCCATCAGATCTATCCGCAAAAACTGATTACGGGACGCTTTGCGGAATTCGGCAACATCCGCACCAAGGGCGGCCTCATGGGCTACCCCAACCCAGCCGAAAGCCCCTACGACCTCTTCATGACGGGCCACGCCGGCTGCTCCATCTCGACTGCGTTGGGCCTCAAGCTCGGCGATGAGTTGATGGGCGATCCGGATCGCTACAGCGTCGCGGTCATCGGCGACGGCGCCCTCCCCTCCGGCATCGTCTTCGAAGCGCTCAACAACGCCGGCAGCCTGAATCGTCGGTTCCTGACGATTCTCAACGACAATCAGATGTCGATCTGCCCTCGCGTCGGCGCCCTCGCCACTTGCCTCGACCGCGCCCGGCTCACGAACTTTTACCAAGGCTCGAAGCGGAATCTCCAGAAGTTGATTTCGAAAGTACCGCTTGTGGGTGGGATGGCAAATCAGGCCATCGATCAGGTTCGGGACGCGCTGAAGGCCCTCCTCACCGGCGGGATGCTCTTTGAGGAGATGGGCTTCCACTACGTCGGCCCCATCGACGGCCACGACATCAAGGCATTGCGATACTGGCTCAACCAGGTCAAAGATCATCCTGGCCCGGTCCTGCTCCACGTCCTGACCGTCAAAGGGCATGGCGTGGCGCAGGCGAGCAAGGATCCGGTCACGTATCACACGCCGCCGGTGTTCGAGAAGGTGGGCCCCGATCGCACGATCGTGTCGCTCAAGCGAGGCGGAGCGAAGGCCTACACCGATGCCGTCAGCGCGTCCCTCTACAAGGCGATGCAGGACGATCCGCGCGTGAGCGTGATGACGGCGGCCATGTGCCAGGGGAACAAGCTCGAGAAGGTCCGCGAGAATTTCCCGGCCCGCTTCTTCGACGTCGGCATCTGCGAATCCCACGCGGTGGCGTTTGCCGCGGGCCAGGCGAAAGCGGGCATGCGGCCCGTCGTGGACATTTATTCCACTTTCCTGCAGCGATCGTTCGATCAGATTTTCCAGGAAGTCTCGCTGCAAAACCTGCCGGTCGCATTCTTCCTCGACCGCGCGGGCCTCACGGGACCGGATGGGCCGACGCATCATGGCGCCTACGACATCCCCTACATGCGCCTCTTCCCGAACATGGTCGTGATGGCGCCCGGCGACGAGGTCGACATCGATTCGATGGTTCGCTTCTCGCTCACCCATGAAGCGCCGGTCTCGCTTCGCTATCCCAAGGCGAGCCTCGAAACGATTGACCGCCCCTATCAGCGGATCGAGTTGGGGCAGGCCGAAGTGTACGAATGGGGCGGCGACGCAATCATCGTCGCCTTCGGAACCTTGTTCCCGACCTGCGTGAAGGCGGCCGAGTTGCTGAAACGCGAAGGGCTCGACGTCGGCGTGATCAACGCCCGCTTCGCCAAGCCGCTCGACAAAACGACCATCCTGCGAGCCATCGAAGAAGCGACCGTCTTGCTCACCGTCGAAGAAGGAACGCTCGAAGGCGGCTTCGGCGGCGCGGTCCTCGAAGCGGCGAACGCACATGGCGTCGATACCCGCAACATCATTCGTCTTGGCATGCCCGATCGATTCGTCGAGCACGGCGAACGCCAAGAACTGCTCGCCGACCTGGGTCTTGATGTCGCCGGCATCGCAAACTCAATTCGGCAGGCGCTCGAATCAGGCCCCAACGCGGGACTCGGCGAACGCCGCATCAGCGCGTAGGCATCGCCAGCAAGCATCATGATGCTGGCGCATGATCCGCCCGCGCAATGCGTGCCCGCTTGCTTTCTTCCTCATTTGACGTACGACGCCATTACCCGCTGCAGCCATGCCCGGACGTACGCCGCAATGGCGGTCGGAGGCGCTACTAGTCTTCCTCCCTCTCCCTCTGGGAGAGGGTTGGGGTGAAGGCACCTTTTTCTCGCCCAACGCCACGTCGCACGGCCCTCACCCCCGGCCCCTCTCCCGGAGGGAGAGGGGAGAAATGCAGGCGCCGCTCGCCTC
>JAIEPT010000135.1 GCA_019748295.1 Gemmataceae bacterium
CCAGGGTGCGCCGCGCTTACCCTGGGGCTTGGCGGCAAACTACGAATCTCAGCACGCTACCTTCCCCTCACCCCCAGCCCCTCTCCCCAAAGGGGAGAGGGGAGCAATGCGCCAGAAAAGACCCGTGAGCGAGGCGTCCGAGCCCTGAGCACCCCCCTACATTTGGGCTCAAGCTCTCGTCCGGTCCTGCCCACAGGCCAGGCTTAGGCCAGCACTTCGCGGACGATCTTCGCATTCTCCGGCGTCGCCCAGATGGGACGCGAACCCACCATGTGCCGCACGCGCGGATTGATTCCAAGTGCCGTGTAAACCGTCGCGAAGAAATCCCCTTCGGTGACTGGATTCTCCCTTACACCGTTGCCGTCCGGGTTGGTGGCTCCGTACGTCACGCCTCCCTTGATCATTCCGCCGCCCAGGACCGTCGTCCATCCGCGAACGAAATGGTCGCGACCCACGCGATTGTTGATCTGCGGCGTCCGGCCCACTTCGCCCATCCACACGACCAGCGTGTCTTGCAAAAGTCCCCTGCTCTGCATGTCTTCAAGCAGCGACGCCCAGGCTGCGTCGAGCACTTGAAGGCAGGCCTTGTGGACGATGAAGTTGTCCGCATGGCTGTCGTAATTTTCCTGCCCCACTTCCACGAACGACACGCCTTGCTCGAGCAACTTCAGCGCCAGGCAGCAACGCCGGCCGAATTCGGTGTCGCCGTAGCGTTCCTTGTGTCGGCCCCATTCGGCGGTGGTGTCGAACACCTGGCGAACGCGCATCAGCCGCCACACGCGTTCGCGAGCCATTCGGTGAGCCTCGAACGGCTCCGCCTTATGATCGCGGCTGAAGCCCGACTCCATGAAACGAAGAAGATCGTTGCGGCGATCGGACGCTTCCGGCGTGACGTTGCTCCCTGAGAAATCGCTGATTCGGCCATCGCGCTGGACGCTGAAGGGCTGAAACTGCGGGCCGAGGAAACCCGCGCCGCCGTTGCCGGTCGAGCCCATGCGGATGAAGTTGGGCACGTCGCTGTCGTCGCTGCCCAGATACTTGGCGCACATCGCGCCAAGTTCCGGATGGGCGACATTGACGGTGGGACGCTGCCCCGTGTGCATCAGATAGATTCCGCCCGGATGATCCGGCTCCGAAGTCTGCATGCTGCGAATGACGGCCAGCTTATCCATGTGCCGGGCGATGCGCGGCAGGTATTCGCAGACCTGCGTTCCAGCCACGTTCGTCTGAATCGGTCGAAACGGCCCCGCGTTGGGTTGGCCGGGCTTCATGTCGAACGTGTCGATCTGGCTCGCCCCGCCGTTCATCCATAGCAGCAGGCAACGCTTGCCCTGCCGCCGTGCTTCCGCCGCGATCGACTGCGAGTGAAACAAGCTGCCGAAATTCGGAACCGCCAAACCCGCGGCTCCGACCGCCACGCCTTTGAGGAAGGCACGACGACCCACATGCAACGCAGGCAGGCAACTCGAGGGTCGGTTCATGTTCATCTCGCAATTCACCAAGCCAAACCCAGGGGCGACCGTAGGGAGCTCCTGGGATCCAGACCGTAAACTCGATCGCGCTTCCGACGCTCCGAACCCAGGAGCTCGCTGCGCTCGCCCCTGGGTTTGGAGCATGTTGCACTAACGTACGAAGCGGAACTCCGCAGTGTTGATCAACACCCAAATCGCATCTCGCGATGCCGTCTCGCGAGCCGCGACATTTCCGCCAACGGGCGCAAGAAAAACGCCGAATCGCTGCTTCTCCTCCGCCTTCGGCAATCGCGTCAACACCGAGAGAAACAGTCGTTCGACCTTGGCGTCGGCCGAGTCTTTCGACTCGACCAGCAACCCGCCGAGCGTTCCCTTCTTGGGCGTAATCATCTGAGCGATTTCCGCGCTGTTGTTCAGGTAAAGATGCTCGGACAAGCTCGCCTGGAAGTCGCCGCGCCCATCGAAGGGCTCGCCGAGAAAGCGAAGCATGTACTCGCTCATGGCCCCCGGCAGCTTTCCCTTGGCCATCGGATTGGCGGCATCGTAGTCCACCGCCGTCTTCACGGCAGCGACGTACTCTTCCACCGTCAACGGACGGACGCGGGCCCGGCCGAAATGCGAAGGGTGGGCATCGGCGATCGGCCCCTCATCGGCAACCTGATACGCTTGCGAGTTCACGATCTCGCGAATCAACCAGCGGACATCGAACTTGCGGGCGACGAACTCCTTCGTCATCGTCGTGAACAGTTCAGGATGGCTCGGCTCGTTCTTCTCGCTCAGGTCGTCCACGGGATGGACCAGCCCGCGTCCCATGTATTGGGCCCACAGGCGATTGACGGCAGCGCGGGCGAAAAACGGATTCTCCGGCTTCACAAGCCATTCGACGAACTTCTCTTTCCGCGAAAACGCCGGCTTGGGGATTTCCTTCACGGTCTTCAGATCGGGCTCTTTGAACCCTGCGGGAAGGACCGGCTCCGCCAGCTTGTCGCCGAAGAGAAACTTCGGTTTGACCGGCTCGCCCTTCTGCCCCGGCTTGGCGTCCTTTTGCGAGCCGACGAACAGGACGTCGCCGGTGCTCTTTTCGCCCAGCTTGAACTTTCGGCCATTCGGCCCCCCTGCCCCATCCTGATAGACGATGCGGGCGAAGAACCCGGCCACGCCGAAGAAATCGACCTGGGTCAACGGCTCATAGGGGTGATCGTGGCAGCGGGCGCACTGCACTTGCGTCCCCATGAATACCTTGGTCACGCCGACCGCAGTCTCTTCCGCATTGCCGCGGTATTGCGCGTAGAAGATTCCAGGTTCCCCTTCGCCCGCAAGGATCTCGCGGACAATCTGGTCGTAAGGGGTGTTCTTCGCAACGCGGTCCGCAAGCCACTGGCGGAAGTCGTCCCGTTTGCGGGTCGCTTCGCCGTTCGGCGGATTGCGGCCGAACATCACGAGATCGAGGAACTGAGCCTGATGAGCCGCATGCCGCGGATCGGCAAGCAAGCGGTCGATCAGCTTGGTCCGTTTTTGCGAATCCGAATCGGCGAGCCAGGCCTTGGCTTGCTCGTAAGTCGGAATGGCGCCGAGGAGATCGAGATAGATGCGTCGAAGAAAGACCGAATCGCTGGCGCTGACCGGTTTGAGCTTGGCGGCATCCCAACCCTTGCGAATCTCGACATCGATCGTTTCGCGCAGCGGCTTTTCCTGAGCGCCGACGAACGACGCCGCAATCAGCAGCAAGAACGATGCGACCATCGGCCGAGGCGGGACAGCCATGAAACGCCTCCAGGGCGGGCAAACTAGCGGGCGTGCTTCACTAGGCGGGATATCGGATGCGTGAGTCATCGTAACCGATCGCAACCCCGATGGGCGGCGAGTTCAGCATTTACCAATCGTTTGTCAATGTGTAAAATCGAACCAAGATGCCCCGAAAGCCACCTAAGCCTGATGGAGGGTTTCCCCGACTGGGCCGCCCGCTCACCTTGGGAGCGCAGGTAGAGCAACTGCTCCGCCAAGCGATCGCCAGCGGCCAATTCGCGGATGGAAGACTCCCGACGGAAGTCGAACTCGCCGAGCAATTGGGCGTCAGTCGCGAAACCGTTCGGCTCGCCGCGGAAG
This sequence comes from Gemmataceae bacterium, assembly GCA_019748295.1. Classification (GTDB taxonomy): domain Bacteria; phylum Planctomycetota; class Planctomycetia; order Gemmatales; family Gemmataceae; genus JAIEPT01. Next base: position 3,579 of record JAIEPT010000135.1, read on the forward strand.
TCCTCCAACGCGAGGGGCTGCTCCACAAGGTGCGCCGGCGCGGCACGTATGTTCGCCTCGAAAGTCTGCCGACCTCGCTCCGCCCTGCCCCTTCACAGATACTCGGCTACATTCAAGCGAGTTACGATCAACGCGATGGCGGAGCCCTTCGGCACACCAGCGCCGCGATGCTGCAAGGAGCCGTCGAGGCAGCGGGCAAACGTGGTTTTCGCCTGCTGGTTCAAGAGGCGGATGCGACGAAACCGCTGGAATCGTTCCGCTTGATCCATCGAGCCACGCCCCTTGCGGGAGTCGTTTTCGCCTCTTTCGGCGAAGAGAAGCAGCTGAAGAAGGCGACCGCCTTCGGCATCCCAGTCGTACTGGTCGATCACGACGCGCCGCTCCCCAAGATCGATTCCATTCGCGATGATTCGTTCGATGCCGCCCGCCTCGCGGTCCATCGCCTCGCCGACCTCGGCCATCGCCGCATCGCGTTTGCCGCATGGCGGCAGGTGCATCTCAACCCCTGGCGACTTGGCGGCTATCGCCAGGGCATGCGCGAGCGACGCCTGCCGCAACGCCGGCAGTGGGAAATCGCCGCCACCTTGGACGAACCTGGCGCCAAGCATTTCGTGAGAACTTGGCTCGACCTTCGCCCGCGGCCGACCGCAGCGTATTGCTTCAACAACACGATCGCCCGGCTTATCGTTGCCGAACTGCGGCGCGAGGCCATCGATTGCCCCGGCGAACTAAGCGTCTTCGGCGGTGGAGGCGAGGAGACGGCGGAGTTGACATGCCATCAAGCCGATTGGCCCGCCATCGGCGCTCGGGGGATCGAGATGCTGCTGAAAGCGATTGAAGAAGGCGAACGCCATCAGCCCGAACACGCCGTCGTGGGCCATCGTTTCCGCGAGGGGATGACGGCAGACGCGATCGGACCGTGAGTCGGAGTCCACGCATCTGCTAGGATTGTTTCTGCAGGGTTTCATGGGAGAGGCGTGAGCGGGTACTGCTCCCCTCTCCCTCCGGGAGAGTCCGGGAGAGGGGTTGGGGGTGAGGGCAGAAACTTGCTATGTTCCGCGGAAGAGTTTCTTGCGAAGACCGCTGAGACGGGGCGTCGACAAAGGGCTCAGGTGCGGCCCTCACCCCCAGCCCCTCTCCCGGAGGGAGAGGGGAGCAAGAAAGGTGAATCATGCCGCAGCAGCGAATGCCGAAACGCAAGAGGATCGCGCTCGTCGCGCATGATCATAAGAAGCCGGACCTCGTCGCCTGGGCGAAAGAGCATCGGGAGGATCTTGTTCGCCATGAACTGGTCGCCACGGGCACGACGGGGACCATCCTTGGCGAGGCGTTGCAGGTTCCTGTCAAACGCCTTCTCAGCGGCCCCATCGGCGGCGATCAGCAACTGGGGGCGATGATCGCGGAGGGGAAGGTCGATCTCCTGATCTTTTTTTGGGATCCGCTCGAAGCCCAGCCGCATGATCCGGATGTACGCGCCCTGCTTCGCATTGCCGCCCTGTGGAACATTCCCTGTGCGACGAATCGGTCGTCGGCCGACTTCATGATGCGGACGCCGCTGATGACGGAAGAATACGCGCGCGAAACGCCCGACTACGAGCGCTACCGCGAATGGCCTCGGCCGGAGGAAGCGTGAGCGAAGCCGTCCCCATTCGCTGCGAAACATGCGGCGCCGACGTGACCGACGAACTTTTCTGCCCCGCCTGCGGCGCCGCCGTCATTCCGCAGAAGACGAAGGCCCAAAACCGCATGGCCGAGTTGCAGGAGCGAGCCCGCCATCAGGCGATCACTCGCATGGGATTGGCGATGGGGTTCTTCGTCGGCGCCTGCATTGGGCTCTACCTGTTCACGACCTACAGCGGAGCGAAAGAAGGCGCCAGCAGAAGCGGCTGGGGATGCTTCCTCGCGTTCTTCCCCTTCTACGGCGCCGCGCTGGGCGGCGGTTTAGGCGCGGCGGTCAGCATGCTCCGCCATCGCCGTCGGTAACTCTGCCGGGGCCCGCAGCTCGAGGAGCCGCGCACGCAGTAAGCGGTTCGGCCTGACGCCACGCGAAACCGCTTACTACGTGCGCGGCTCCTCCGTTTGAGAGCCGCCACGGAGATTTAGTTGGCGCAATGAGCGGCTGCGGATACAACCGGCTATCCCTTTCTCCGCCGTCTCCAAGGAGTTGCCGCTCATGTTCGCTTGGCTGAATTCGCTTCCGCCCTTGTTCGCCGACGATGTGCCGCTGACCACGCCGTATTGGTATGGCAACTCATTCGCGATGGCGCTTCTTTCGACGATCGCCTTTGGCGGCGTGGGCATCGTCATGTCGATCTTGGGCTTCAAGCTTTTCGATTGGCTGACCCCCGGCAATCTGCAAGAAGAGATCTTTCAGAAACAGAACATCGCCGCCGCGGTTTTGGGCGCCGCCGTCGTCATCGGCATTTGCATCGTGCGATAAACTTGTTTTCACGGTCGTCTGACCTTGCATCTCCGCTGACCTCACGCGGAGCGTGAGGACCACTCTCTAGCCTCGGCTGCAACTGGGTGCGGCAAATGTTTCGGGCGGACGGAACTGCGAACGCTGAACGCGTTCCCCAGCAGAGCCCAGGGTTGGCGACCATCGGGAGCCAACCCTGGGTCGCGAAGACGTTGCCGAACTGGAGC
>JAIEPT010000103.1 GCA_019748295.1 Gemmataceae bacterium
AGCATGGGTCTCGCACCCACAGGATCATCAACACCTACACGACGCACAGCCGCGCACGCAGTAAGCGGTTCGGCGTGTCGTCCAGTAAAACCGCATACCACGTGCGCGGCTCCTTGAACAAGACCGCCTTATCAGCTTTTCGGTACGGGGAAAGGAAGCGTGACGTCCTCAGGCGAACCAACAAGCCTCCGACCCGACTTTGCCATTAAATACCCAACAATTTGATCGCTCGACAATTCAGATTCCGGCTTGAATACGCCATTGGAGTGTCGCACCAAAGACGCATCGTCAAACCATTCGTCCGGCCAGTAAATCAGGTCGCTTACCTTTGCTCCCGGAAACTGAACCTCCAGCCACCTCAAGTAATATTGATGTTGCGACTCAGGAAGCTTAGCCTCCGAAATTGCCCCAAGAACATCTCGAACCTCTGAGTAGACCGCATCTTCGTCAAATGAAGGGTCTGGATTGAGTGCACTCAAAACGAACGTCTTTCTCGATTCCGACTTCCAATATTTCTCAAACTCATACGGCTCGCATTTCCGTCGCGCCTGGGCGTGCCATTGCTGAAGGAGATGTTCGGCTGCCTCTCCGGATTCAAGTTCCCGCTCGATGGCGTCACAAAGGTCAAACATCTCTTTGAGCAACTTCTGATCAACGGGTTTCAGCTTCAACCGATCTGGGATCGACACGCGTTGCTACCTCACACACCAAAAAATTACAGGACGAAAGTAAAGATAATCGGGATGGGGTGACGCTTCACGAATCAAGGCCCATCTGGCGCCGCATGATCTGTTTGCCTAGTTCTTGCTGCTCATTCAATGCTTGTTGCACCGCCGCGTCTTGATCGGGAGTGACATCGGCGCAAAGCCGGTTCATTTTCTTCCAACCAAGCCTCACCATCTGGGTCTACTCTGTTGCTCCTTTCGACTTCCAGCGAAACGCCATCGGCCCATTCCGCCGGAACTGGGTCTATCGGAATGACTACGCCGTTTCTCAATACTGCTCTCACCATAACCTCGCTCCATTCTCAAGTCGGCTCGACAGCAATCGTCGCATCCATTATAGCTGCCGGAACGCCGTCACGGCAGCACGATCACGCAGGGATCGAGGTCTTCGCGTTTGGAATTGAGGCCTGGCGTCGGAACCATTCGCTTCGTCGTCAGGTCGTAGAGGAACACGTCGCGCTCGCCTTCGCCCTTGAACCGCTCGGAGACGAACACGAGCCAGCGGCCATCGGCGCTGAGGCGGGGCGAATTCTCGTTTGCGATCGAGTTGACGCTGGGCAGCGAGACGAATTTTTTCTCCGCGCGATCGAAGACGTAGACGTCGAGGCCGCCCGCGCCGCCAGGGCGATCGGAGGCGAAGGCGAGCAGGCGGCCGTCGCCGCTGAGCGACGGCGCCGTGTCGAGGCCGGGCGAGTTCGCTTCGGAAATGAGGACGGTCTTTTTCTCGGTGCGGTCGAAGAGCCGAATGTCCGTAAGCCCGACGCCGCCGCGTGCATTCGTGACGTACGCCAGCCATCGCCCGTCGGCACTCAAGCAGGGCATGCGTTCGTCGAAGTTGGTGGCGTTGAACTCCGGCTTATTCAGCATCTTCCTCGCGGCCGGGTCGTAGAAGAGCACGTCCCACCGGCTGCTGGCCCCGGGCCGATCCCAGGCTTGAAAGGCGATCAAGCTCGCCTTGCCGTCGATCGTGGGAGCGAGGAGCGCGTTGGGAGTCTTGTTCATCTCCGGGTGGTCGATCAGCTTCTTGGCCTCGCGATCGTAGACGAAGATTTTGCTCGTCTCGTTTTCCAGTTCCGAGGCGAAGACGCACCACTTTCCGTCCAGCGAGACGCTGGGCCTGCTGTCCTGGCGGTTGTTGACGGTTTCGATGGAACCGACGATTTTCCCCTGGCCGACGCCGTCATGCTCGTAGAACCAAATCTGCGCATGCTTGGGGCGGTCCTTATAGCTGGAAAACGTGATCAGCAGTTTTACCTTAAAGGAATCCTGCGCGGAGACGGACAGGCCGGCCAGCAAGCAGCCGGCGCAAAAAGCCATGCAAGACGCAGCCAACCGACGCATAGGCGTCTCCCGAGGAATAAGAGCAAGGAAGCGATTGATGGACAATCACAAAGCAAAATCTCAGGGACCAGAGCGAACCGTGCAGCCATCTACGCTGGAGGCGTCAAAGAAGGTAGCCGGTGGTTGAGCGCAGCCCTTGACCCTTTGGCGAAAGGGCGGAGCGATACCACCGGAAACGCGAGCGGCAATCGGCTTCGACCCTGGCAGGGTCGCAGAACGCAGCGTCCGCGACGAACGCCTTGTATCATGTGCGTCACGTTTTCTGCGATCCCTCCAGGATCGGGTTGCTGTTCGTGCCGCTATCCGGCGGTATCGCTTCGCCCTTTCGCAAAGGCTCAAGGGCTGCGCTCAACCACCGGCTACCTTGTTTGACGCCTCCAGCGTCGATCGCCGCGCGCTTCGCTCTGGTCCCTGAGATTTCGCTAAGCGGCAATGATGAACCAACCAATTCCGACACCGGCAGCGCATCGCGGACGAAGGGCCGAAGGCGGGCGTCCACAGTCGGATTCATGCCCATGATCTTGTAGAGCGTCGCGGCGAATTCGGCGGGGCTCACCGGACCGGACGTCGGTCGGGCGCCGTGGTGGTCGCTGGCGCCGACGACGGCTCCCGCGGGGGTTTTCGCTCCTGCGAAAAGGTAGGAGAAACACGGCGGATAATGGTCGCGGGCGCCGTACTTGTTGATTCGCGGCGTTCGGCCGAACTCGCCGCCCACCACCACCAGCGTGTTGTCAAGCAGCTGGCGGTCCTTGAGATCCTGCAGCAACGCCGACAGCCCCTGGTCGAGCCGCGGGCAAAGATGCTGCTCCATACGGACCATGCCCCCGAGGTCGGCGCCATGCACATCCCAGGCGTCCCATGCGGGCCCGTCGTACCACTTGACCTGCACGAAGCGGGTGCCGGCTTCGACCAGACGCCTCGCCATCAGACACGACTGGCCGAACAGGTTGGCCCCATAGCGTTCGCGAAGCGTTTCCGACTCGCGGCCCAGGTCGAACGCATCGCGCACGCGGGTCGAGGTGAGGATGTCGATGGCACGCTGATACGATTGATCCATGCGCTCGACGGCTTCATTGGAATGCAGCTGGCGACGAAGCCCATCGACCGACGACAGTAGTTCGCGCCGCTGCGAAAATCGATCCGCATGGATGTCGGCACTGAGAGCGAACTGCGGCAGCGAGACCCGACTGCCGCTGGGATCTGCGATCTCAACCGGGAAATGCGGCGCCCCGAGCCGTCCGCCTCCAACGCCCAGCCGCGAACCGATGTGAACATACGGAGGCATCGACTGACGAAAACCCTGTAGTTTGGAAATGACGGCGCCATACGACGTGGTTTCGCCGGCGAACCCCGTGAGCATCGGGATCGGCGAATGAGCATCCACATTGTGAGACATCGACCGAACGATGCAGCACTGATCCATCTGCTGAGCGAGGCGGGGGAGCAGTTCGCCGATCTGAATGCCAGGGACATTGGTCGCCCTGGCTCCCCAGGGGCCTCGAATGGCATCGGGAGCTTCGGGCTTGGGATCGAAGGTTTCGAAGTGACTGGGCCCGCCATCGAGCCAAAGTAAGATGCAGGAGACGTCGCCCGAAGTCTCAGCCGTCGGCGAGGCAACCGCATCGCGCCCGCGGATCCAATCCGCCAAAGTGAGGCCGGCGAGCCCCAACCCGCCGACGAACAACATCTCGCGCCGCGTCAGCCCCGCACACGTCCGCGACAACGCCTGCCCAATTCGCAACATGGCCTCGCCCCCCGGTGAACGCCGATCGCTGTCTCGGATCGTACCCGAAGGGGGAGCGATGCACAAGAAATCACTCGTACCGCTGTCCCGGGCTAGTCAACCAGCGGCAGCGTGGCATCAGGATCGAGTTTCGCAATGGTTCGCATCAGGGCGTCGATGGAAATCTTGTCCGGTCTGGGCACTCTCTGGAGTTGCGATCGCAGTTGCGGAAGAGCCGCTTTGGCTGCTGGGCCGTGTTCGGCAAGCTCGTCCACCGCGCACCACCGCACGGTGAAATCTTCGTCGTCCAAAGCGGCGAGCAGCATGGGCAACGCCACCTCGCGCGGGGCCTGCTTGTTGAGAGCGATCAGAGCTACGGGTCGACTGCCGCGGAATGGCCCCTTGTCCGCCTTCACGATGTTGGTGAGAAGCGGTATTGCCTCCGCGGCAGTCGGCCCGCCCAAGACAGTGCGGAGAGCACTCGCGGCTCGGTGGACTCGCCACGAATCTTGCTGTTTGAGTTCGGCAACGAGCACGGGAGTGGCGTCCTTCGCCCACGGGCCCAGTCCGTAAATAACCTGTCCCGCAGCCTTTGCTACGCCCTCATCTTGGTCGCCGAGGGCGGAAGCGATGGCAAGCACGGCCGGCGTACCGACAGATGGAACTACACTTCCTAAAGCGTTCACCGTTGCCTCGCGGCACTCGGCCCACGGATGCTTGAGGCCCGCCTTGAGTTCCTCGAACAGGGCGGCGACCGAGGGGGGCGAGGGCAAACCCGCTTTGGCGGCCGGAGAAGGCAGTTCGACCGTGTTCGCAGAGGGCCACCATCGGGTCATTGGCGCGAGAGCGAACATCACGAGTAGGGCGGCGGCCACGACCGACGCGACCGGCCGACGACTCCGCCACTTGAATAGCAACACGAAGGCGACCCCCCCTGCCGGGACCAGAAATCCCCAGGCCAGCCAGAGCGGAACGGCGACCGACGAGTCCACCGTTTCGCGGATAGGCTCACGCTCGACCGGCGGCTCAGTTTGTTCGGCTCCCTTCGCCGTGGCGTTGATTGTAATCGCCATTTGTCCGGCCCAATGGCTGTAGGATTGATACTCCGCGAATTGCGGGTCAGGTCGGAAGTGGTTGGGAGTATCTAGCGGAACAATTCCGCCTGGGTTCACCTGCTGGTCGCGGTTCGCCCACGTAGGGGCCTTGAGATCACCGCCGTGCAACACTCTCCGCCACTGTTCGAGGGTAAGGTCGGCGGGCCGGGATTGCCCGAATTGCCCGACTGCGGGGAGGGCAGTTGCGGCAAGCACCACCAAGCTGGCTAGGCTCGTGATTACGGTGATGCGCATTCAAATACTCCAGTTTTTCGACAGTTATCGCAGTTACGACAGCCCCACGCCACTTGCTCTGCAATGGCGTGTCAGGTTTCATGGGTCAATTGAAGCGTCGGGGCCGATCTACTCGCCCGCCCAGTTGTTGCACCAGGCGCACCACCGCCGATCGCTCACCGAGGACAGATTCTCCACACGGCCACAGGTACCGCATGCGCCTGGGGGGAATGCTGGTCCCGGCGTCGGCAGCCTGGCTTGATCCCGCTGTTCGCCGCCGACTTGACCCTTCCCTTGGATGGGAAGCTCGACCATGTGAAAAATGAACAATGTAAAAAACACAATGGCAATCGCCACGATCATCGCCAAAGCGACCCCGCCGCCCAATGCCCCGTCTATTCGTTTTGTACGGGCGGTTAGCCCCCACAAGATGATTGGAGCGGCGAAACTTGCAAGTGCTGCGGCAGGCATCCAACTCAGCAGGAAGAAGCTGAGCGGCACGCGGACGCGGTGCCCAGTGTTTTCGGGTCTTCCATGCTCCAGGTCACTCCAACGCCTCACCCGGTCGGACTCGAGTTGACCGTAACAGGTGATCGACCGACTTAGGAGCGGAAGTAGACGAATGTGCCCCAGTTGCGAATAACAGTGCGGACAAAAATACGCGATCGCCATGGGGGTTCCTATGCTGGATGAAGTTCTGCTTTCAATCGCAAACCGATTCCTCGAACTGCGGCAACAGCCAGTGAGACAGAACGCCTCGAAGAGGCTTAATTAGCCGCCGAAAAAATGAAAAAGCATCAGGCAATGGAGAAAGCACAGAAAGTCCGAAACCTTTTCGCTACTTCTCCTGCTGACCCGCTTTGGACCTCAAGATCCTCTCCCACCGAGTTGTCCTGAGTCGTGCTCCATCGTTGCTCGTCGCTGGGACAGCCACCGCATTCGCAATGTAGCGGCTCGGCATGTCGTGATCCATAACGATAAAGGGAAGCCGCCGAGTTCGGGAACGAAGTAGAGTCGAGAAGTGGCGCGGTGGTTTGGGTGAGGCATAACAGTTTGCCGGCCCTTTCGTCTGCCGGGGCCGACGGTCCTCACCATGCTCCGTTTCCGCTTCCCG
>JAIEPT010000108.1 GCA_019748295.1 Gemmataceae bacterium
AATACGTCCACAACAACCCCGTCCGCCGCAGCCTGGCCGCATCGCCGACGGACTGGATCTGGTCCAGCGCCCGCTTCCACGCCGGCCACCCCGAAGTGCCGATCCGCATGAACCCGCTCCCCTGGCTCAATGGCTGAATGAGCATGCAAACCTTCCGAAACGTCATGCTTCTAAGGTATTTCGGCCAGTGAATCGCACCGCGACGTGCCATGCTTCGTCGGATCCCTCGCCGGGCTCCGCAACGCTTCCGCTTTCACCGACGAAGCATGCCCCCAGACCGCAACCAGCGTCCCGGTTGGGGGCATGCTTGTGCGGTGAAAAGGGACAGCACAAGGCCCCCGGCCAGGGACCCGCACAAGCATGGCACATCACCGCCGAGTTTGACTAAATGAACCCGGAGTGAAACCAACCATCCTCCGAGTAGGTCGAATTTGGACAGCTAAACAGACGGTTGCGTGGCATACTTCGTCGGGTCCCTGGCCGGGCTCCCCAATGCTTCCGCTTCCACCGGCGAAACATGTGAAGCTTCTGAGCGTCCAGCCTGGACGGTCTTACGGAGTGCAGGCAGGAGGCGTAATCAGTCCGGAATGGTGTCCACCCAAGCAAGGCACACGGCCGCCGACTCAAAAGTCAAGGAAACGAACGGGAGGCCAACGATGGTACCCGGCGGCTACCGTCATTCAAACAACCAGCGCAGCCCCGGAGAAGTGCCGCAACAGGTGAACGAAAAGACCGCCGTCGAACAATCCCTCGATCACAATGAATCATCAAAATGCTTGTGGGCAATCTCGAACCGTCTTTGAGGCGAAAATGAAGGTAGAACACGGAATGGTGAACTTCCTTTATTTGGTTCCAAGCGAGTTTGCCGTCCCGCCACGAAAATCCCGCACTATTTAGGCGAAGGGGGCCCAATTTAACGTTTTCACCCCACTCGACTTTCTGGATCAATTGACTCTTTATCTGTTGAGCAATTCGCTCCCCTCCGACCAGCACGACCTTACTAAGGGACTCGGTATCGAATTCGGCTCGGTTGTCGAAAATTGCAGTCACATGCTCTGTCACGAGGTGAACCGCGCATTGAGTAAAAAACGTCACGAACGGCGTGATGCATCTTTCGCCTCACGGGAGACATGGATCCCTCCTCCAACGATGAAATAATGAGAATCGAGAATCCAGACCGCAATGCTCGGCCGAACCGCGACCAAGGGGGCGAAGGTCATGATGTGGCACAGCAAGAGCGTCGAGCTAAGCTCGACAGGCCAGCAAGCAATGATCACCAGATTGGAGCATCAGCTTGCGAATTGGTTTCGAACGTGGAGTTGAGGGAACATTAAGCGAGCCTCATAAAAACGTCAAACAAAAGCAATTAGACGTGATAGTTTTTTGACGAGCGACATCCTCCCAGCCAGCATCTTCCAAGGCGGCGAGTCATGACGTGGATCGAGTGGTACGACAGCCTCAACAAGCCGACGTGGACCCCGTCGCCGAGCGTCATCTCCACGATCTGGATGATTCTCTACCCAATCATCTTGGTCACGTTCGGGTTCGTGTTCATGCAAGCGTTTCGCCGAAAACTGCCGTGGCGGGTCGTGATTCCCTTCGCCCTGAATCTCGCGGCCAACCTGCTGTTCATGCCCTTCTTCTCCGGCATGCGCAGCATCCCATTGGCCACCGCTGACATCGTGATCGTTTGGGTCACGCTCGTTTGGCTGATGATCGCCATCGGGCCGCACTATCGCTGGGTGGCGATCGCGCAATTGCCGTACTTCATTTGGGTCTCGATCGCGACGACGGTGCAGATCTTGATCTTCGCGACGAATGCCTAATGGACAATTCAATAATTGACGCCAACTGCCGCATACGCGAAGAACCGCCGGATCAGCCATGGGTTGGATGGGAAAAACGATTGCGAACCCGACTCATGAAACCGCTAAGAAAGCTGCTTGGCAAACGCAAGGCACGCGCGAATGTCTTCGATGGTCAAGTCAGGGAAATCTTCCAGTATCTGTTCCGGCGACATGCCGCTCGCAAGGTATTCAAGCACATCCTGGACAGTCATCCGCAACCCGCGAATGCAGGGTTGGCCGCTACGTTTGCCGGGTTCGATCGTGACGAGTCGCTGGTAATCCATAAGGAAACCATATCCATCAGGTGCACGACTCGCAACTCCGCAACACGAATGCGATTCAACGATTGACGCCTACCGCCGCATGCGCGAAGATGCCGGAATGATGCACATCGAAACGATGGACGACGCGATGGCGGAGATTCTCTCCAAGAAGTCCGAGGTCGAACGCCTCGCGATCGCGGCCGGCATGTGCAAGTCCGCGCGAATTATCATCCGTGGAGCAGTTCAGAGCGAACATCCCGACTGGGACGTCGATCAGGTAAATCGCGAGATCGCACGGCGAATCAGCCATGGGTTGGTTGGAAATGAGCCCACCTGACTTTCTGCCTCATCATCTGATGCAGTACGTCGCCGACGTTTGCGAATCGCAGGGCATCGCGTACTGGGTCGTCGGATCGATGGCTAGCATGGCGTACGGAGAACCCAGATTCACCAATGATGTGGACGTTGTGGTCCGCTTGGCTCCGGAGCAGGTATCCGCCTTCTGCAAGGCTTTCCCTCCTTCCGACTTCTATTGCTCTGAGCCTGCGGCTCGCGAAGCCGTGACGCGGCAATTCCAATTCAATATCCTGCATCCCGCATCCGGTTACAAAGCAGATATCATCATTCCCCCGGACGATGCATTCAGCCGATCCGAAGCGAACCGCATTCGTAAGCTAGGGAGCGAAGGCGAATACTCGGTTTGGTTCGCTTCCCCGGAAGACGTCCTACTCAACAAATTGGTCTACTATCGGATCGGGGGCGGCGTAAGCGACAAGCATGTTCGCGACATTGCAGGCATGATCAAGTTGCAGCAAAGCAAATTGGATCTCGGCTATATCGACGAATGGGCGGAGCGACTGTCGGTGCTTGACGAATGGAGAATGATCCGCAACAAGGTCGGCCTTGGGCCGCCTATCGAGCCGACTTGAACCTCGTTGCTCTTTCCTTCGCCTGCCCTTGTCTCCCCTTTCCCCTCCCGTATAACACGGTTTCCCTTTAATCCGGGGGATGAGCTGGCTCAGGCTGGCTCAGGAACTAAGGCGAGGGTTGCCGGCTGCACGCCTTGGGGCGGCACAGGCTCCCTCCACCAGACAGCATTTGCCTCTTGTATTCCGCCTTTCGACTGCTACATTGCCTGAAGCTAAAAGTTGTCCATCAATATCGAGTCGGCAGTTCGTCGTAGGCGGCGGAGGTGGCGAGGACGAGATGATCACCAAGGAGCGTAAGACCGAAATCATCGATCAGTACCGGCGCGAACCCACCGATACCGGGTCTCCCGAGGTGCAGATCGCTATCCTGACGGCTCGCATCAACGAGCTCACCGAGCACCTGCGGACCCATAAGAAGGACCATGCCTCGCGGCGCGGCCTCCTCATGATGGTCAGCAAGCGATCCGGCTTGCTCAACTATCTGCGAAACACCGAACGGGCTCGTTACCTGACGGTCATCGCCCGACTGGGTCTGCGTAAGTAAGCTTGTGCGGGGAACCTTTCCGGTTCCCCGCTTCTGTTCGCTCCCGATTCTCCCGTCCTCCCCCTCGCCGCCTGCGACGTCCTTCGGCTTAACCCCGAGGTACGCATCGTGCAGGTACATCGCGTCGAATTGCAGCTGGGGGCTCACACCCTCTCGCTCGAAACCGGCAAGCTCGCCAAACAAGCTCACGGATCCGTCGTCGTCGCCTTCGGCGAAACCATGGTCCTCAGCTGCGCCGTCGAAGGCGCTTCCGACTCCGGCAAAGACTTCTTCCCCCTCGTCGTCGATTATCGCGAAAAAGTCTACTCGGCCGGCAAGTTCCCCGGCGGCTTCATCAAACGCGAAACTCGGCCCACCACCAAGGAAACGCTGACTTCCCGCCTCATCGACCGTCCCATCCGCCCGCTCTTCCCGGCCGACTATTTCCGCGAAGTGCAGATCATGATCAGCACCCTGTCGTTCGATCGCCAAAACGATCCGGACGTCCTCGGCCTGATCGGCTCGTCGGCTTGCCTCCACATTTCGCAGATTCCGTTTCTGAAGCCGACCGGAGCCGTCCGCATCGGTCGCATCAACGGTCAACTTGTGGTGATGCCGACGATTCAGCAGATGGAAGAAAGCGACCTCGATCTCATCGTCGCCGGCACCCGCGATGCCATCACGATGATCGAAGGTTTCGCCCGCGAAATGCCGGAAGACCAGATGGCGGATGCGATCATGCTTGCTCACCGCGAGATCATCCGCATCATCGGCGTCATCGAAGAATTCCGCACCAAAGCGGGCCTGCCGACGAAGGAACTTCCGGCCGCCGCCCCCGAGAATCCTGCCAAGGCGGCTCTCCAGTCCGCTTTCTACGACGAATTCCGCACGCTGAAGCAGACCTCCGGCAAAGCGGCCCGGTATCAAGCCATTCGCGACCTCAAGGAACGGATCTACGCCAAGTTCATCCCCGAAGAAGGCGAAGGCAAGTTCGAGCCCGCACAGGTCGCGGCCGCCTTCGCTTGGCTCGAAGAAAAGGTCGTCCGCGATCTGATCCTCGAAGGCAAGCGGATCGATGGCCGAGCGCCGAAGGATATCCGCGACATCCATTGCGAAGTCGGGCTTCTGCCCCGCACGCACGGGTCCGCCCTCTTCACCCGCGGCGAAACTCAGGCCCTCGTCACCATCACGCTCGGCACCTCGTCTGACGAGCAACGCGTCGATGGTTTGGCCGACGAGTACAGCAAGAAGTTCATGCTCGATTACAACTTCCCGCCCTTCAGCGTCGGCGAAGTGAAGCCGATTCGTGGGCCGGGACGTCGCGAGATCGGCCACGGCGCCCTTGCGGAACGCTCACTGAAGGCGGTCATTCCGGGCGTCGAGACCTTCCCCTACACCGTCCGCGTCGTGTCCGACATCCTCGAATCCAACGGCTCCAGCTCGATGGCCTCCGTCTGCGGCGGCACGCTGGCCCTCATGGACGCGGGCGTGCCCATCACCGATCCGGTGGCCGGCATCTCGATCGGCCTGGTGAAGGAAGGGGACCGCTACACGCTCCTCACCGACATCATGGGCGATGAAGATCACTACGGCGACATGGACTTCAAGGTGGCCGGCACCGTTCGCGGCATCACCGGCATCCAACTGGATCTCAAGAACCACGGCATCGACGAAGACGTCATCCGCAACACGCTGACGCAGGCCCGCGAAGCTCGGCGCGAGATTCTGAAGGCGATCGTGCAAACGCTTCGCTTCCCCCGCGAAGAGATCAGCAAGCAGGCCCCGCGGCTCATCACAGTTCAGATCAATCCCGAAAAGATCGGCCTGCTCATCGGCCCCGGCGGCAAGACGATCAAGGGGATTCAGGAAGCGACGGGCGCCAAGCTCGACATCGACGACAACGGCACCGTCTACATCTCGCACAGCAACTCGGAAGGGGCGGAAGCCGCCAAGCTCAAGGTGGCTGCACTCACCGAGGAAGTGAAGGTCGGCAAAGTGTATGAAGGCAAGGTGACGTCGATCAAGGATTTCGGCGCCTTCATCGAAATCCTGCCGGGCCGCGATGGGCTTTGCCACATCAGCGAACTGGAGGACGGCTTCGTCGACCGCGTGGACGCGGTCTGCAAAGTCGGCGACATCCTCAAGGTCAAGGTCATCGCCATTGACGACCAGGACCGCGTGAAGCTGTCCCGCAAGGTCTTGATCCGCGAAGCCCGCGGCGAAACCTCGCCCCTGCCCGAAACTCGGGAACCCCGCGGTGGCGATCGTGGCGGACGCGGCGGTGATCGCGGCGGACGCGGCGGCGACCGCGGCGGCCGTCGCGACTAGCGAATCTTGCGTTGCAAACAACAAAGCACGCAGCCAATCCGGCTGCGTGCTTTTTTGTTCCATCCGTCGTCGGCGAGCAGCCGCTGTCAGGCGGCTGGTACGGCGTCCGCAAGAGTCTCCTCGCGTTCAGACGGAGCTTCTGGACCCAAACAGTCTGTGCGTGAAGAGACTCTTGCGGACACTGTACCAGCCGCCTAACAGCGGCTGCTCGCCTGCTGCGCCGTCGGCGTCGCGGGGCGTCGCATGCGGCGGACGAGGCGGACGATGCCGTAGATCAACAGCACCCAGGGGCCGTTCGGCTGCGTGCTTTTTTGTTCCATCCGTCGTCGGCGAGCAGCCGCTGTCAGGCGGCTGGTACGGCGTCCGCAAGAGT
>JAIEPT010000088.1 GCA_019748295.1 Gemmataceae bacterium
TCTCGACTTTACTCGTGCTGCCCCAATCTCCGCTCCAGCCTCACCGCCACCCCATCCACCACGTGCCCGGACAGATTGCCGTCCAGCACGATCTCGTAATGCCGCTCTTCCCCCGTCGTCAGCGTCAACGGGTCTAGGACAGCCTCCGAGAGAATCACCCGGTCGCCCCGGACCTCGACGCCGCCGATCCACGTCGTTGATCCGCCTCGGCACTCCCAGCAGCCGCCGCGGTCGATTTCGCAGTCGTAGGTCGCCCCCCCCCAATGGAGGGTGAAGCGGCCGACGACGGCGTCCTTGAGAGGCAGCGGCGGCGCGGGTGTCTTCGGCAACGGCGCCGACACAACCCCAAAGCAAGCGAGGCCCAGCAACACGAACACCAGGACGTGCCAAGTGGGACGCATGGCGGAAACTCCTCACAAGAGCCAGGGCGGAACAGGATCATGCTTGCCGCAGTGCGGACACGTCGTCGCCTTGATGTGCTGCTCGCGAGCTTCGAATTTTTTCGCGGCATCCTCCGACGCCTTGCGAAACTGCTCCGCGAGAACTTCCTTCGTTTTTTTGTGAGCCTGATTGTCGATGACGACGAACATCGCTTCCGCTCCTGGACCTTTGCGAAATCAAAAGGATGCGAGCGGGGTTCGCGCCCGTCGCATCCGTTAGCCTACTTCAGCGGGCACTGCCCATTCAGACAAGATGGGCACGCCTGAGACGGCGCAACTGCTCCGCTCGGACAAGACGGGCACGCCTGAGACGGCGCCGCGCGAAACTGCAACACGGGGCGTTGGCTTTGCACCGTGTACCCGACCGTCCGACCAAACACCGTCGCCGATTCGGAATAAGCGAAACGCGGACCCGCCTGAGCAGCGCCGCCGCAAGGCGACGAGACTCGTTGCCGAAGCCTCCCGATCAGGTTGCGGATCGGCCCCGCGTCGGCAGGAGCCGCGCACGCAAGGGCCAAGACGGAAACGAGAACGATACGCATCGCGAAATCTCCAAAGGAAAAAACGGTCTATCACTCTTCACGCTCGCGCCGAATGCGATCCAGGATCGCGCGGATCGTCGCCTCGTCTTGGCGCACCTTCGGATTCCAGGCCCGCCACGATCTGCCATGCCCTACGAGGAAATGATCGTGCCGACACAGCGTAATCAGATTCGACTGGTCAAGCTCCAGGGCGGCATCCTTGTGAAACGGGATCACATGGTGCACGTTCAAATCTTGGTTTTTCCCGCATACGTCGCACCGAGGATGGCCGCGAAGATACTCCGCCCTGACTGCGGGCCAATGCGGAGACCTCGTTTCGCTCGGCAGCAGAGCCGCCGACGCGAACGCCAACGCCAGTGCGATTCCGCAGCAACGACTCATTAGGTGCCCTCGGCCCGCATGATGACCGGCTGATTGCCGGGCTGATCGCCAACCGCCGTCGCGATGAGATCGTAGATCGCATCGACGATTTGCCCGTTTTCGGCCGCGCGGGAAAGGACCGCCGCGGCCAGGTCGTCGAGTTTCGTGCTGGTCATGGGTGCGATCACGCCGATCATGAAAGCGACTCGCCCCAGCAGGGCTTTCACCTGCTCGCGCCCGATAGGGCCGCCAATCGCTTGAGCAACCAGCGAAGCGAGTTCCGAATTGTTGTTTTCCGCGTGCATGTTGACTCTCCAAAAACTTAGGTCCTAGGGGGATACACAGCTATCGACGCAACAGCCAGTCGAGCAGTCTCTGCAACCAGCCGACAGGCTGAGGAGGATGCGGCGGCACCGGCGGTTGCGGCGGCACCGGCGGCTGCGAGACGCCGTAAGCCTGACGCACCGCTTGAATGACCGCATCCGTGGGCTTATGAAGAAAACTGCTTACTGGACGCAGATCGCTGAAGGATACGAGCAGCGAGCGACGGCTCGCTGAATGGTCGCGATCTGCGCCGGACTGCCCGAGATATTGAACACGGAAAACTCCTAACGAGAAAAACCTTGACTAGGATGCGGCGTCGCCCCAACTGGGGCGAAGAAGTCTCTACGGTCACGTCGGACGATCCCGCGCGGACGACGGGGCCAGAGTGCGTTGCCGCGGTTGGTACGGCTCGATTCGCGGCGCGACGAACGAAGGACCGCCTCCGCGACGATTCACGGTCCACACCGGGCCGTAGCCGCACGCGGGACACGTGTGATCGTTGCGGTTGCCGAACGACGATTCGGTGTGCCACCACTCGTTGCCGCAGCGCGGGCAACGATGCGAATGCTGAGGGCCTGCCGTCGGCCTGACGGTCTGCCGGGGCGCGAGCGGCGCAGGCGCGAGCGGCACGGGCGGCGCGACAGGTCGAGCAGCCGCCAGCGGCAACGGGTCACGCACAAGCGGCAACGGGTCGCCAACGGCCACAAGCGAAAGCATCAGGACGGCTGAGAGCATCGGCTACCTCGGGCTATGGACAGTGAGCATGCCACTCTTGATGGTGACGAGCAACGGCTGCGGTTCCATCGGCGGTTCGTAGCTCGCCTCGTTGGCGTCGGTCAGGATGAACCATCCGTCCTTGCGAGGCTGAAATCGCTTCAGGTAGGCGCGATCCACGATCAGCGGCGGAATGGCCTCCTCGAAAACAAGGATGCCGTTGCCGCGTGGCAGGCCGAGTTTGATGGAAGCGATCTTCAAGCGGGTCATGGCTTACCCCTGAACCGGCAGCGGGTCCCGCGTCAGATTGAGGGCCAGCAGGATTGGCGTAACAAACCCAGGCCCGGTTCGCCGATCCCGGCCCGGCGTGTACGCATCGGTCGCGACCTGGACGAGCAGCTTCCGAAGTTCGGCAATCGGCGGGATCGGTCGGCCCGCTTTCTTGAGCGCGCTCCGCAACAGCGTCAGCACCCCCGACACGCCAGGCGTGGCCATCGAGGTGCCGCTCATCTGCTGATAGCCGCCGCCTGGTTTCGCAGACCAGATGTTGACGCCCGCGAAAGCCGTGTCGATCTTGGCCCCCGCCGACGAAAACGACGCTGGACTCAAATCCTTATTGAGTGCCGCGACGGAGATACACCATGGCGAGCGCCCCGGCCAGTCGATGTCCGGCGTGTTGCCGCCGCTGTTCCCGGCCGCGAAAACGCACCACACGTTGTTCTTTTCCGATACCTCTTGCATCGCGGCGTTGATCGTGTTGCTTGGCCCTGAGCTACCCAATGAGCCGGAGATAATCTCGGCCCCTTGCTCATAGACCGCCCAGCGGATGGCCGCCGCGATCCATGAATCGCTGCCGCTTCCGCCGTCCGAAAGACACTTGCCGTGAACCGTCTTGCACCCCGGCGCCATGCCGATGTTCGGATTCGTGGCGCCGACCGTGCCGGTGACGTGCGTTCCGTGGCCGTTGCGGTCGCGATC
This sequence comes from Gemmataceae bacterium, assembly GCA_019748295.1. Lineage (GTDB taxonomy): Bacteria > Planctomycetota > Planctomycetia > Gemmatales > Gemmataceae > JAIEPT01. The sequence continues at coordinate 3,359 of JAIEPT010000088.1, forward strand.
GCCATATCGCGAACCAGTGAAGTCCTTGGCCGCGATGCAGTTGGCCAAGTCAGGATGCGAGCGATCCACGCCCGTATCGACGACGCCGGCAATCACGCCTTCGCCGCTGGTCAGCTTGCGAAGATCATTGACGCCGAAAACTTCAATGCCCCAATTCGCGTCGCTCGCGAGCGGAAGCACGTCGGATTCAGGACCGCGAATGATGTCAGGCGGAATGGTGAAATTCAAGGGGAAAGTCCTTTCGGCAGATCGAGGATAGCCTCGGGGGTAGACGGCAGTTGGATCGGCCCGCGAACGATGCGAGATCGCTGGCCATCCTCCTGGAGCGTGACGACGCAAGGAATCTGCGTCCCCGACGGCAACGTCACGCCGATACGATTAAGATCGCTGACGCCGAAGTCCTTGACGAGGTGTCCGGCGTCCTTGAGTTTCTGCCATGCCGGGTCGCGAACGATGCGCGTGAAGCTGGGATCGGCGGCTCCGTCGGCCCTGACCAAGAGGAAGTACAGACCCGTTGCCGGCTGTGTTGGAGGGTCTTTGGGATCGACCGGCGGTTTCTTGCCGGGAGGGGGTTGCGGCGCATTCAACTCGATCACTAACGTCGCCACCGGCAGCGGCGGAAGCGGACCCGCATCGGGCAGCACCACCGAATCCCCAGCGTGCCAAAATCTCACCGTCACCGTGCCGCTCGCCGCTTTCGGGATGGCGTACAGGTCGCCCCTGATGTCGCGAACGAGCGCCACTTGCGAGCCGTCGTAGTCGATGACGAGCTTCTTGTCTTTCTCTCCGGTCGCCTTCACCGGCAGCCAATCGCCCGCTTTGGCGTTGGCGTGCTTCTCCGGCTCGACCTTCGGCGCGGCGGCCCACGCCCACGAGGGCCACAGCAGCAGACAGAAAGCGAGAACCCTAAGCATTGTTTTCCCTCGGATGTGATTTCGTTTTCATGCGTCCCATCGTCTCATTCGCGTCAATCGACTCGCTCAACCGTCCCCTGAAACAACAGCGACTTCCCCAGCTTGTCCTTGAGTTCGCTCGCCTTGGCGCACACCTTTTGCCGCGTGCCGTTTTTTCGCACCACCGTGTACTCCCACGCGAACGGATACCCTCCCCTGACCGCCGCGTGCCATGCCTGCTTGACCGATTCCCGCTCCACGGGAGCCACCGCGCGAAGCCAGCCGAATCCCAGCATCTCGCTTTGCGGCAAATCGAACAGACCGCAAATGCCCTCATTGACCCAGACGCATTCGCCGGTCTGCGCGTCGCACTCGAAAATGCACGCCGCCGCCATCGTTTGCAGAAGCCGAATACGCGCCTCGGAAATCACCGTCATTTGATGCGTAATCAGCGACAACTCGTTCGTCGCCTTGACCATATCCTTGAGGCTTTTCCCGCCGTTGGACGTCAATTCGGCAAGCACCTTCTCAAGCACCACGTCCTGCCGATCCAGCCTCGACGAAAACGTCTTGCGATCCGCGATGGCCTGCTCGTCCCGCTTCGCTTGCTGCTCAAGCTGGCCAAGGATCGACAGCGGCGCAACCATCAGCGTCTTCGCCGTGCCCACCTTCGCGGAGATCGCTTGCCGATTCCGCCAAAGCAGGGCGATGAAGCCGCCCACGGCCGTCAAGACGCCCGCAATGATTTGCCATGTCGAGTCTTCCGTATCCATAGGTCGTCGTCCTTCAGACCGCCGCAGCCGCCGAACTTCGCAAGGTTCGCCTGAACTTCGCCCCCATCGCGTACCCGTCGCCGTATTCCCTCTCGGCGACCATGTTCCGCTTCGTCTCCGCCGAAAGTCCGCCGACCGTTTTTTCCCGCCCAGACCAGCCATCCCACACGCCCCACGACTGCGCCCGCGTCAGCCCCAACAACGTCAACAAGTCCCCTTCCGCGTCCGACAGCGTGCGGCATCGCAGCAGCATCGTTAGCATGTTGGGTGGGGGCTTCACTTCAGCTCCTCAATGGCCCGCTGAACGCCAAGAGCTTGCAGCACTTCGCCCGCGTCCCGCAACGTCGATTCCAACTTCATCAACGCCGCAACATTCTTCCGCCGCTCCGCTTTCGCAGCCTCCGCCTTCGCCGTGGCCATTTCCTCATCGAGCGATTGCGAGATCATGGCTTTCGTCCTCGGTTCTTTTGGACGGTTGGGGCGAATCATTTGACCCCCGTGCTACTGTGCCACCGATGTCAAGCGATCCGCTTCGACCGCCTCGGCTCGGGCCAAATCTGCCCGTGTATCCCGGCGTGCGCCAACTGGTGCGCGTCGCTGGTTCCGTTTCGCCCGGCATTTATCACGGCTACGTCCAGCAATCCACCGGGGCCGGCTTCCGAGACCGCACGCCGTGCTACCTGTGGGAACCGAATGGCGTAGCTCTTGGCGCGAGCATCTACCGCACGCGGCTGATCGGCTCGCACGACGACTTGCACGGCATCCTGCCCCTGTTTTTCGTGGGGCTTGCGTGCTGCATCCCTGCCGGTCCATTCGGCAGTTCGTCCTCATCATCGAGCGTATCATCAGGGTCAAGCGAATCGTCGGAGAGCAGCCCATCAAGTGACAGCAGCAGCGATTCGTCGTCATCCGACAGCAGCGATTCCAGTTCGCCATCGAGCGAGTCGTCGTCGAGCGAAAGCCAACCGTCCAGCAGCGACAGCGAATCCAGTTCGTCGGAAGGCAGCGAGGTGTCGTCGTCGTCCGATAGCAGCTCGGCGGAGAGCAGCGATTCGAGCGACAGCAGCGAGGGCATCCCGTCCTCGGAATCGCCCGAGAGCAGCAGCCCGTCATCGGCCAGCAGCGATTCGTCCGAGAGCGAGTCAAGCGAGTCTTCATCGGAGAGCAGCCCGTCGTTCGATTCGTCGGCCAGCAGTGATAGCCCCGCATCGTCCGAGTCGTCGGAAAGCAGCGACAGTTCCGCATCGAGTGATTCGTCAACGTCCTCGGAGAGCAGCGATTCG
>JAIEPT010000210.1 GCA_019748295.1 Gemmataceae bacterium
AACCACGCACGAAGCGAAGGAACCGGCCATGCTTGCAGTCGAAGAGAACGAAGCGTCCAGCCCGACCATCCGATCCGCCGGAGCCGCTCACGCCGACAAGGCGGAAGCCGTTCTGGCGGACCTTCGCGTTGATGCGTCCCGCGGACTTGGGTCCGAACGCGCTCGGAAGGCGTTGATAAGCATCGGGCCGAACGAATTGCCGCAGCCGCCGCGGGAGCCCTGGTGGCGGGCATTGCACGCCCAGGTGCAAGACATCGCGATCCTGCTTCTGCTCGCCGCGGCGATCGTGGCGGGCGCCCTACGCGAATGGATCGACGTCGGCGCGATCGTCGCCATCGTGGTGCTGAATGCCGCGCTGGGACTCTTTCAGCAGCGGAAAGCAGAGAAAACGCTGGAAGCTTTGCGGCGTCTCTCCGCTCCCTTCGCGAAGGTGCGGCGCGACGGCGACGTGATCTCCGTCCCTGCCCGCGAGTTGGTTCCGGGCGACATCGTCGAACTGGAAGCCGGCGACCATGTGCCCGCCGATCTGCGCCTTGTGCGGAGCTTTCGTTTGCAGGTCCGCGAGGCGGCACTTACGGGCGAATCGACTCCGACCGAGAAAGAAGCCGATGCCGTGCTGCCCGCGGACGCGTCGCTCGGCGATCGCCGCAACATGGCGTACCTCGGAACGGACGTGACGGCGGGGAAAGCCACCGGCCTTGTGGTGGCCACCGGCAGCGGTACGGAACTAGGAAAAATCGCCGGACTGCTGGCGAGCGGTTCGCCGCAGCCGACGCCGCTTCAGCGTCGGCTTGCCGAACTGAGCAAGGCGCTCGCGGTCGTCTGTCTCGCTTTGGTCGGCGTCGTGTTCGTCATGCAACTGGTTCGCGGCGAGGCGTTCGCGGACGTCGTGCGCATGTCGGTCAGCCTCGCTGTGGCCGCGATTCCCGAAGGGCTGCCCGCCGTCATCACCATCACGCTCGCGCTGGGGCTGCAGCGCATGGCCGCGCGGCGCGCTCTGGTTCGCCGGCTGGCTGCAGTCGAGACGCTGGGATCGGTCACCGTCATCTGCTCCGACAAGACCGGAACGCTGACGCGCAACGAGATGACCGTCCGAGAAGCGTGGATCGGCGGACGAACGCATCGCGCTTCCGGCGCAGGCTACGCCCCAGAAGGCCGCTTCCACACGGAAGGCGAATCGGGAGGTCCGCTCGAAGACCTGCGTCATGCCCTTGCCATCGGCGTTCGCTGCAATCATGCGACCTTGTCGCGGAATGAAGCGGGCGAGTGGACGGCGCTCGGCGATCCGACAGAGGCGGCGCTGCTGACCGCAGCCGCGAAAGCCCGTGTGCAGATTCGACCCAAGGGCGTCGAAACATTGCACGAGATTCCGTTCGACTCGAGCCGCAAGCGCATGGCGGTGATCGCCCGCGAAGCGGATGGTTCGACCTGGATGTGCGTCAAGGGGGCGCCGGAGATGGTGCTCTCGCTCTGCACCCACCAATGTCTGGATGGGATGGTCGTGCCGCTGACCGATGCGGATCGGCACGCCATCGCGGACGCTGCGGCTAGGATGGCCGCGCGGGCGTTGCGCGTGCTTGCACTGGCGTTCAAGCCTGGCGAGGGAGAGGAGGCGGCGGCCATGGACGAATCGGACCTCACTTTCGCAGGCTTGGTGGGCATGATCGATCCGCCGCGCGAGGAGGCGAAGATTGCGGTGCAACGCTGCCGCGAAGCAGGCATTCGTCCCGTCATGATCACCGGCGATCATCCTGCCACCGCGCAGGCGATTGCCGCCGAACTCGGCATCCTTCGCGCCGGCGAGCGCGTGGTCGCAGGCAAGGAGTTGACGCAGATGTCCGACGAGACGCTCGAGCGCGATGCCGGCTGGATCAGCGTCTATGCCCGGGTTTCGGCGGAAGACAAGCTGCGCGTCGTGCGTGCGTTGCAACGCAAGGGAGCCGTTGCCGCGATGACCGGCGATGGCGTCAACGACGCACCGGCCGTGCAAGCGGCCGACATCGGCGTGGCCATGGGCGTGACCGGAACGGACGTCACCAAGCAGGCGTCCGCCATGGTGCTGCTCGACGACAACTTCGCCACCATCGTCAACGCCGTCGAGGAAGGACGGGCGATCTTCGCCAACATTCAGCGATTCGTGCATTATCTGCTCGCAGGCAATGCCGGGCTGATCTTCCTGTTCTTCGTCGCTGCGGCGCTTGGCTGGCCCACCCCCTTGCTGCCGTTGCAGGTGCTCTGGATCAACCTCGTGACCAATGGACTGCCGGCGCTCGCGCTCGGCCTTGAGGCGGCCCATCCCAATCTCATGCGGCGTCGGCCACGCGATCCTTCGGCTCCCGTGATCGATCGTCGCCGCGCGGGGGCCATCTTGCTCCATGGCGGCATCGTCGGCTCCGCTGCCATTGCGGGGTTCTATGTCTTCCTCCATCGGCCCGAGGCGACGCTGGCGCAAGCTCAACTCGCCGCCTTCTGCATCATGAGCCTGGGACACTTGTTCTTCGCTTTCGCATGCCGCAACGAACAGCAGCCGATCTTCTCGCTCGGCTTGTTCAGCAATAAGCATCTGATTCTCGCAGCAGCAGTGTCCCTCGGTCTTCAGCTTGCCGTGCTCTGCATTCCCGGAGTGCGCGAAGCGTTCGGCGCCACGTCTGGATTCGACGCTACGACGATTGCGATGATCGCCGCATTCTCGCTCGCTCCGGTCCTCACGATCGAGGCCGTGAAATCGGTACGGTGGACGCTGAGTCGTCATCGTGCATGATGAAGGTGAAGCACGCTGGTTCGGCCAAAACGGATCTACTTCGCGGCATCGGCCGTGGGCGGGCCTTCGAATGTTGGTGACGAATGAGGCGTTGAGTTATCTCGTTGGTGGCCGTTCTTCGTATCTGGGGTGAAGGACGCCGGCGACCGGGGTACGAGGGACGCGAACCAATCAACCTTCGTCTTTCCCTGCCTTCCCTGCTTGCGGCGTTAGGTACATCAATCCCTGCAAATCCCACAAAATCGTTTCCGCCGTTAAAGTCAGCACCCTCCGCAGGCCGATAACGAATCCAAGAGCCGCAGACTCGGGCGGCGCCATCCAGGGAAGGGGTGAGGCGATGAGGATCAAGCGAGCCGGCGCGGTCGCATTTGGGACGGCCATGTTGCTGTCCGCGGTGGCCGGTTGCATCCAGCCGCTCAGCATGGGGCCGCTCACGCCGATTCCCGTGCAGCCCTGGGTTGCCGACCGGATCGAAGAGAAGCTCAACAATCCTCAGGACCACCGCACGCCGATCCTGCCGCCGATCCCGCCTGGGCATCGGTCGCTGTGCGAGGATCCGCCGGACCGTCAGGAAATCCTGCGGGCCATGCCGCGCGTGACTCGCGGCGTGCCGTATGTCTACGAGGAATTCCGCGACGACGTCGAGTTCACGGTTGAGAAGATCTCGGACGTCGTCGATCCGCCCCGCTTCTTCCCGCTTGTGGGCCCGGCCCAGCTGCACCATTGCCACTGGAAATGCACGGTCTACTACACCGAAACCTTCGAGTCGTCCTACCCGTTCCCGTTCCGCTCGACGCGGCGCCGGATCGAAGTCATCTACATCGACAAGGACCACCTTCACCAGTGCGTGAACGGCCCGGACGCTCAAATGCAGATCAACCGCGACCTGACCTCGCGGCCGTAACGAGATTTCTTGGGCGAGCGGCGCCTGCATTCCTCCCCACTCCCTCCGGGAGAGGGGCCGGAGATGAGGCCGTGCGACGTGGCGTTGGGCGAGAAAACGCCCAACCCTCTCCCGGAGGGAGAGGGAGGCAGACTATCTTCTGCCGCTCGCCTTGTTGCTCCACGAACCCGAAGCGTAAGTAAGCGAGGCTGACGTTGCCCTCGCTGACGCTTCGGGTTGGTGCAAGACGTGAGAAGAATCAGGGCGAATGGGACGGAAGCATGAAGCGAATCGGAATGCCGCTGCTGTTCGTGACCTTTCTTGTTGCTTCAGCGACGTCGCTTCGAGCGCAGTCGGAATCGGCCGAGCGCTTGCATGAGATGGCGGTCGAGATGATGTGGGCCGCCGATCCGGTCACGTTCCCGTATTCGCTGCATGCCGCGTTCGTCGATGGCCGAATGGTTTTGGCCGGTACGGTCGCCGCTCGGAATGCCCGCGATCGCGCCATCCTGAATGCCCAACACGCAACGACCCTCCCGATTGCCGACCGCATCGAAGTGGATGCGAATGCCCGCTCTCGCCGTCCCGTGGTCGCTACGGAAAAGCTGGTGGAAGCCGCCAGCGACGCCTTGCGGTCGACCTTGCCGAACGAATGCCTCGGCATCGCTGTCTCGTTGCAAGGCAATGGCCACGTCACGCTGAGCGGAAATGCGATGAGCCGAAAGTCGCAGTATGAAGCGACGGTCGCGCTGCGAAACGTCGCGGGCATCCGCAGCGTTCGCAACGAGCTGCAAATCGGCATGCCCGTCGTCGCCGCTACGAAGCAAGCGCCTGCAGTGGACACGAACATTCGGCAGGCGAGTTTCAAGGCTCCGACCTCGGAAGCCGGCGGCATGCAACCCATGCCCGAGCGACTGAATGCAACGGAGCTGGAACAGGCGATTCGCAACAAAATCGGCTATCGCGGCGAGATGGTTCTGCAAGCCGACGCCTCCGGCCGCCTTGGAATTCAGCTCGCCGCATCGAACGAAACGGAAGCCAACAACCTCGGCAAGCAAGTCATGGATCTCGAAGTCACCCGCGCTTTTCCTGTCTACATCGTCGTTCGCATCGCACCGTAGTCTGCGGGTGCATTCCCGTACTCGCTGCTGGGGGCTTGCATGTTTGCCCCGCTGAAGCGGGGCACTAAGAGCTTGCAGTAACCCGCTTCAGCGGGTTTGGCGGACGGGAATGTATCCGTCGTCCGCTTCTCGCTTGGAACCAGCATCCCCCTCGGGTACAGTGACGCCGCCCTCCCCGTCAGCCTCGGCGAGCACTCGTCGGCGAGCAGCCTGCGTTCGCTGGCTGGTAAGTCGCCCGCAAAAGTCTCGTCGCGTTGTGCAATCGTCCGATGCAATCGTCCGATGCAATCGTCCGATGCAGACGTCGGAAGCGAATGCGAGACTCTTACGCGTTGCTTACCAGCCAGCTAACGCAGGCCGCTCGCCATCGGATACTTTGGAGTTTCACCCGTGATCATCTTCGACGCACACCTCGACCTCGCCTGGAACGCCATCGACTGGAACCGCGATCTGCGGCTCAACTGCGAACAGATCCGCAAGCTGGAATCGGATGCCGGCCTCACCGACAAGGGCCGTTGCTGCAACACGGTGACCTTCCCCGATCTTCGCCGCGGCAAGGTGGTGATCTTCATCGCCACGCTGCTCCCACGACTGCTCCGCATCGGAGCCATGCCGGCAATCCAGCGTTATGCGTCGATGCCCGCGGCTTACGGCGCCGGCTATGGCCAACTCGCCTACTACCGCGGACTGGAACAGGAAGGGCTGCTTCGCCAGATCAAAGACGCGAAGGGGCTCGACACGCACGTTCGGCAGTGGAAGGAAGATGAGAACTCGCAGACGCTGCCGCTCGGCTACATCCTCAGCATGGAGGGCGCCGACTGCATCCTGCGGCCCGATCAAGTCCAGGAATGGTTTGACGCGGGCCTCCGCATCGTCGGTCCCGCCCACTACGGCGTTAGCCCCTATGCACATGGCACCGGAACCGAAGGCGGGCTCTTCGAACGCGGCCCTGAACTGCTGCGCGAGATGGAACGCGTCGGCATGATTCTCGACGTGACGCATCTTTCCGATCAATCGTTCGACGAAGCGATCGAAATCTACGGCGGGCCGTTGCTCGCGAGCCATCACAACAACCGCACGCTGGTGCCGAACCAACGCCAACTCAGCGACGAGCAGACGAAGAAGCTCATCGCCCGCGGCGCCGTCATCGGCCATGCGCTCGACATTTGGATGATGCACCCGAACTACATTCGGGGCGAGACGAAGGTGAACATCCCGCTCGAAAAGATCTGCGACCACATCGACCGCGTCTGCCAAATGGCCGGCAACGCCAAGCATGCCGCGATCGGCACGGACCTCGACGGCGGTTTCGGCCGCGAGCAATCGCCCCACGACCTCGACACGATCGCCGACCTGCAACGCATCCCCGACATGCTCCGCAAACGCGGCTACTCGGAACCCGCCGTCGAAGAGATCATGCACGGCAACTGGGTCCGCTTCTTCCGAGACACATGGAAGAAGCAGGTTGACTCCGCTGCCGAGGGTAGAGTCGAGCGGTGACGCGGTGCGCCGGTGGACACCGGCGTTCCGTTTTCACCGCCCGCTCATCGAACC
>JAIEPT010000075.1 GCA_019748295.1 Gemmataceae bacterium
TCCGGTTCGATGAGCGGGCGGTGAAAACGGAACGCCGGTGTCCACCGGCGCACCGCGTCACCGCTCGACTCTACCCATAGCCGCATTCGCTCGGCGCATCCGCCGGACTTCCGCATCGCGGATCACTTTGCGGCGGCGTTCGGCGGTGTGGTCGTAGAGGGCGAAGTAGAAGTCGCGTTCCTCATCGGAGAACGCCTGGCCGCGCCGACTCAACGCCGTCGTTGCGGTCGCGAACATCTGACGCAGGTCGAAGCGTTCCATCGCCGTGCCATACTGCACCTGGCAGAACGACGGGATGATTTGCGGCAACAGGGCGCCGTGCGGCAGCAGGTTGCAGAAGGCGCCGATCACGCTGCCGGTATTGAGCAGCACCCCCAGCCCGGTCTTCGTGTGATCGCCGATGTAGGAGCCGATCTTCGTGCGGCCCGTCGACAGACGATGGCCGTTGACTTGGAGCCGAACGGAACCGTAATCGTTGCGAAGATCGCTCGTCTGCGTGGCGGCGGCGAGGTTGACCCACTCGCCGATATACGAATGGCCCAGAAACCCTTCGTGATACTTGTTGCTCCAACCCTGCACGATCGACGCTTCCACCTCACCCCCGATGCGGCATGACGGTCCGAACGTAGTCCCGGCCCGAATCTTCGCCCCCATAATCCAGGTATCGGGTCCGATGTAACAGGGGCCCTCCAACCGGGTGAACGAGTGAACAACCGCCCCGCGGTCGATCATCACCGGCCCCTTGCGGACGTCCACCATCACAAACGGTTCGACGGTGGCGGATGCATCCACAAGGAAATTCTCGAGCGGGCCGCCGATGGAGACGTTCGGCGGCAACGTCGTCTGCAACTTGCGTCCTTCGCGAAACGCCGCGGCGTCTTCGATCAATGTCTCGGGATTCGCATCCACGTAGTCCCAGAGGAAGTTCAGCATCCGACCTGGCGCTTCGACCTGCGGAAGACGCTCGCGGCAATCCGCCAGCCACTCGTCCACGGAGAGATGCTCGCTGGGCCGACTGGGTGCGCCGACAACGTATGCGACATGGTCTTCGATCAATCCCACACGCGGCGTGGAACGGTCGATCGGCGTTTCCAGCGAAGGCAACCAGCGAGCGTTCGCATACGCGAGATCCTTGGCCTTTAGCGCAACCAGATCATTGATCGGCAATGCCGTATGACGACGACGCGCATGTTCGACCAAGTCGGGCCGAATCCAGGCGAGCATTTGGCCTTCGCCATGCACAGACTGATGACGAGCCAGCACGGAACGCGTGCCGCAGACCAGGTCGAATGCGGGACGGGTCAGCGCGAGGGGTTCGAGAAAGTCGACGCCGCCGTCTTCGAAAAGGCAAATGCTCATAGGGGAGAACATCCTTCGGGCGGGGATCCCCAGGGTGCGCTGCGCTTACCCTGGGGCTTGGACGAGTTGAGGGATTCTTTCATCCTTCATCCTTCATCCTTCATCCTTCATCCTTATTGCTTATTCTACCGTCACGCTCTTTGCGAGGTTGCGCGGCTTGTCGATATCGCAGCCGCGGACCAGGGCGATGTGGTACGCGAGCAGTTGCAGCGGAATGGCGGCCACCAGGGGCTGCAGATAGTCGGGGACCGCGGGGATCGTGATCACATCGTCGGCCCGACTCGCCATCAGGTGATCGTCGGGGCCGGCGATTGCGATGACGGGACCGCCGCGGGCTTTGATCTCCTCCAGATTGCTCATCGTCTTGTCGTAGATGGCGCCTTGAGGAGCGAGGAAGACCGACGGCGTGTTCTCGTCGATCAACGCGATCGGGCCGTGCTTCATCTCGGCCGCGGGATAGCCCTCGGCGTGGACGTAGCTGATTTCCTTGAGCTTGAGCGCGCCTTCGAGCGCCATCGGATAAAGGTATTGCCGGCCCAGATACAGCATGTTGTCGGCGCTCGCGTACTTGCGGGCGATGGCGGCCACTTCGTCGTGACAGCGGAGCGTTTGCCGAAGGATGTCGGGCATCGCACGCAACTCGTCGAGAATGCGCCGGCCCGCGGCATACGACAAATGCCGCATGCGCCCGAAATAGAGGGCGAGCAGGGTGAGCACGGCGACCTGTGCGGTGAACGCCTTGGTGCTGGCGACGCCGATCTCGGGCCCTGCATGCAGATAGACGCCGCCGTCGGCTTCGCGAGCGATGCTGCTGCCGACGACGTTGCAGATGGCGAGCGTGCGCTGTCCCTTCCGTTTCGATTCGCGAAGTGCGGCCAGCGTGTCGGCGGTTTCGCCCGATTGCGTGATGCCGATCACGATCGAGTTGCGATCGATCGGGGAATTTCGATAGCGGAATTCGCTGGCGTATTCCACTTCCACGGGCATGCGCGCGAACTGCTCGAAGAGATATTCGCCGAGAAGGCCCGCATGAAAGCTGGTGCCGCATGCGGTGAAGATGACGCGATCGATCTGCCGCAACTGCTGTGCATCGAGGTTGAGTCCGCCAAAGTGAGCGGTCCCTTCTTCGTCGTCGCAACGGCCCGCCATGGCCCGTTCCAGCACTTCGGGCTGCTCGTAGATTTCCTTGAGCATGAAGTGATCGAACGATCCTTTCTCCGCGTCTTCCGGCTCCCAATCGAGATTGCGCACCTCGGCGGCGCTAGTTGTTCGATCGCGATGCAGCACTTCGTGACCGCTAGGACGGAGTACGCACAATTGCCGATCGTCCAAGTAGATGACCCGTTGCGTGTAGCCGATGAGAGCGCTGGGATCGGAGGCAAGAAAGGTCTCCTTCTCGCCTAATCCGAGGACGAGTGGGCTGCCGAGGCGAGCGCCGACGATCAAACGGGGAAAGCGCGGGCTTACGACGCCGAGGCCATAAGTCCCTTTGAGCAGCGGCAATGCTTTGGCGACGGCTTCCACGAGGTCGTCTTCAAGATTTTGCGCAATCAGATGCGCGATTACTTCGGTATCGGTCTGACTTCGGAAGACGATTCCTTGTTCTTGCATTTGTCTTTTGAGATCGGAGTAGTTTTCGATGACCCCGTTGTGGACCACCGCGACGGACCCATCGAAACTCGTATGGGGGTGGGCATTGCCATCCGTTGCGGCCCCGTGCGTAGCCCAGCGCGTATGGCTGACTCCGCAGGTTCCAGGAGCCGGATGACGCTCCAATGCAGCGGCAAGATTGGCGAGGCGTCCTGCCGCCTTGCGGACGACAAGAGTCGATCCGGTGACGGTTGCGACTCCCGCGCTGTCGTAGCCGCGATATTCCAGCCGGCCGAGGCCGTTGAGAAGGATGGGTTCCGCTTCGCGATGACCTGTGTAACCGACGATTCCGCACATGCGAGCACGCTTCCTGAGACGGGGAAGGGGTCCGCGGAAAGCATAGGTCGCGTTTGTCGGCAAAGTTGGACCAGACAGCAGATTTGGCCTCGGCCGCAAATCCCGTCTAATTTAGATGGAAAGTAAGGGCAGGCGGATGCGGAACTGGGAACCCAGGCCCAGACCCATGCTGGTTGCGGTAATCGAGCCGCCGTGCAGTTCCACTAAACCTTTGACCAGCGGCAGGCCCAAACCAAGCCCGCCGCGGCTTCGGCCCGCGCTCCGCTCGCTCTGCATGAAGGGGTCGAAGATGTGACGCAGCACCTCGGACTCCATGCCGATGCCTGTATCCGAGACGATCAAGGTTGCGTAGCGATCCTCGGGTTCTTCGACAAGGCGAACCGTGATCCGGCCGCCCGCATCGGTGAACTTCACGGCATTCTGCAGCAAGTTGCCGACGACTTGCGTGAGCCGAACCGGGTCGCCATCGATCCAGAGGGGGCCATGCGGCAGTTCCAGGTGCAGGTCGAGTTTGTTCTCCGCAACCGTCTGGCGGCGATCCTCGATGGTGTCGCGAGTGATCTTCACAAGGTCGACTTGGCCGCGGTTCAACACGATTTTGCCCGAGCCGATGCGCGATGCGTCCAGCAGTTCATCGACCAGCCGCGTCATCGACGACACCTGCCGATCGAGGACGCCGCGGACCCAATCGACGGTCGAACGATCGTCCGGCTTGAGAGCCAGCAGGTGGACCGCGTTTCGCAACGGAGCGAGCGGGTTACGCAGTTCATGGCCCAGCATCGCGAGAAACATGTCCTTGCGGCGATGGGCGTCCTTCAGCGCTTCCGTCTGCCGGCGGAGTTCGTCGTCGGCCTGCTGATTGCGTTCGGAGTTTTCGTCCACATGAGCTTGGACGGCGGCAGCGATCGCGTCGTCGATCGAGACGTTCACCGCCAGCACTTCGCGTGTTTCGAGGTGGCGTCCCAACGCCTCTTCCAGCGATTCGATAATGACGATGCGGAGCAATTGGTAATCGGTGATCAATTCCGGAAGGGACCAACCCGCGTGCCAGCGCTGCTTGCCGTGGCCATGGGCACTGGCGCATTGAGGGCTGGCGTTTTCGTTCCCCTCTTCCATCAGGCTGCGGCCAAGTTGATCGAGAAAGGCGGGCAGATCGTTACGAAGCGTTTCGCGATGAACCGCCTTGGCGCGCGGTTGCTCTCGCAATGAGCGCTGCGCCCACAGTTCGATGATCCGGGGCCCGTCTCGCCGGATCAGGGCGCCCACGGCCAAGTGGGACTCCGCGCGAAGCTCACCCGTCGGCGTCATGCGTCGTTCGCTTCTCGGAAAGTGGACGAACAGGTATGCCGACGCCGCTTCTTTCGGAAGAGTTGTTCCACTGGAAGGCGGAAGGTCGGAATACCCTATCTGGTGCGAGGCCTTCCTAATTTATCGAACGAAAATGTGTTTGTCTGCGCTACATGCTCAAGGAAACGATTTTAAGGCCAAGGGACATCAGAGACATCATAAATGCTTAAACATCTTCCCATGGCGCGGCATAACGTTTGCTTTTGCTTACGCAAGTTCTTTGCTCAAGTCTCTACGGGACTTGAGACGAATTAGCAGGATTTCAGACTCCAATCCGCCCTGCTGCCAGGGTAGGCAGAAGTGCGAAGCGGATTTCCCCCTCACCCGAGTGCGCGCCGTGATGTTCGGAACATCCTTCGACTATGAAACGACGCCCGCGCCTCACCTTGCGACGGCGCCTCATCCGATGCACCGGATCTTGATCGTGGACGATAACCGAGACGCAGCCGACAGCCAAGCCATGTTGCTGCGCATGTGGGGCCATCAGGCACGAGCAGTCTACAGTGCGGCCGAGGCGTTAAAAGAAATCCGCAACATGCACCCGGACGTGGCGATTCTTGACCTCGGCATGCCGCAGATCAACGGATGGGAATTGGCCCAACGCCTTCGCCGCGAAGCGGATGAATCGGGCATCACGCTCATCGCCCTTTCCGGATTCGACGAACCGGAAGATCGGCTCCTGAGCCGCTGGACCGGCTTCGCCCAGCATTTCGTCAAACCCGTCGATCCGCAGACGCTTGAGCATTACCTCGAGTCGATCCCGGAGCATCATCACGACAACAATTGAACGTTTCGTGCGGCACGCCCTGAACATAGCGAAGAGCGTGGCGAAGCGCCCATTTGATCGATCCAAGTTGGATGCTGCGGCAGCACCGCTTCCACGCCCTTCGCTGCACGCAGGGCGTGCCGCACGCTTCAGCCTCGCATGAAAAAAAACGCGGAGACGAATCTCCGCGTTTTCTCGTCTCCTCGCAAGCCGATTACACGCGGCCTTTGAATTCGCCGTCTTCGCAGCGGATCTTGATGCGGTCCCCTTTGCGGATGTGGCCAGGGACGCGGACCTGGGCGCCGGTTTCGATCGTCGCCAGCTTCGTCACCGACGTTGCCGTGTCGCCGCGGGCGGCTTCCGGAGCGTCGGTCACTTCCACTTCGATCATCTGCGGCATTTCCACCTGCACGACCTTTTCCTCGATCTTCATCAAGACGATCCGCAGGTTCGGCACCATGTAGCCGTGCTGCACGTCGGGGATCATGTGCGTGTTCACATATATCTGCTCGTAGCTCGTCGGGTTCATGAACACGAACATGTCGCCGTCGCGATAGAGGTATTCCCACTCTTCGCGGTTGAGGTGAATCTTCTCGACCACGTCGTCGGGCGAGAATCGTTGTTCGACGACGCTGCCGCGCTCGAGGTGCTTGAGCTTGATCTGCCAGTAGGTGCGGAGGTTGCCGCGGGTTTGTTCGTGGCGGTCGAAGATGACCCACACTTCGTTGTTGTACATAATCGCTTCGCCGATCTTGACGTCGCGCATCTTCATGGAGGGCATGGCCTGCTCCTTAACACTCGAAAAACCAAGGACGGCGTCGAAAGCTCGACGAACGCTTCCGCATTGCGGGAAGGTCTAGTTTAGGGGAAAGGCAAGCCGAATCCAGGGTGCGAGATCGGGGGGGAACAATGAGGAACCGAGAACCGAGAATGAGGATCGGAGATCGGAGATCGGAGATCGGAGATCGGAAACGAACTTCGTTGTATGGGCTGCTTCGGATCGTCATTCTGCGATCTCC
>JAIEPT010000102.1 GCA_019748295.1 Gemmataceae bacterium
TCTGTCCGCCCCCCTCACCCGGCCTACGGCCACCCTCTCCCCCCGCCAAGTAATTCGCGGCATGCCATGCATCCATCTCCGGCGGGGGGAGAGGGTCGCGTTATGGGTTCTGTCTTACCCAGGGTAGGCTCCCGTTGGTCGCCAACCCTGGGCTTTGCTGGAGAACGCCTTCAGCGTTCGACGTTTGCACATGGAGGCATGTGCGGATGCGGCCTCTTCCTCCACCCCACTCACAAGCTCCGCACGTTGTCCAACCCATGTTGCTGCAAGATCGCCGTCAGGTTCGTCTTGCTCACATCATCGGCGAAGGCGCTGTCGCGGAAGACGAGGGTGCTTTCGCCGGTGGGGTTCTGGATCTTGTGCCACTCGGCGATGCCCAGGGCCAAGGGTTCGACGTCGCGAGCGGCGATCGTCTTCGCCAGACAGACCAGCAGCGACCCGGCGCCGACGGAGTGGACGGTCTTGCCGGCGATCGTCTTCGTCTCGATCGGCACGGTCAGATCGAGACCGAGCTTGAGGAGCACTTCGAAGAGGATGTCCGCCTCGGTGCGGTCCTCGCGCAGATGCACCGCATGCTCCTCCAACGTCCTCGCCAAATTCGCCCGATCCGGCTCCCACTCGCGAATGTTGCTGGAAGCAAGCTTGAACACGCGGAAGCCAAGATCGCCCTGGAAGAGCGGGTTCTGCTCGCGCAATTTCTTGCCGGCCAATCGAAGACGTTCCTTGGTGACTTCTGCAATGGTGCCATACTGCGGATGATCAATCGGCTCTGGAAGCTGAACGGAAATGTGACGAAGGGAGGTATTAGCGGCCACAAAGACTTCTATGGCGGCGTGGCCGAAGGTTCCAGATCCTGCAAAAAAGTCCAAGACAATATCATCCCCGCTGCAGAACAGCTCGAAGAGTCGACGGACAAGCTTCACGGGCTTAGGTGTGTCAAAGGGCGCAGAGCCGCTAAAGAGTTCTTTCAGCTCTAGTGTTGCTTCCTTGTTGTGCCCGGCAAAGTTGTAATCCCACCACGTGTTCGGGGTGATGCCACGCTCTACTTCCGCTAAGAAGGATTTGAGCATTGGTCGAGCGTCTTTGTTGACGCCCCACCAAATACGGCCATCCGCAATCCATTTGTCGAATTGCTCACGGTTGCAACGCCAGTATCGGTTTGGCGGCGGATTGAATTGTAGTCCCGTTGGCCCTTCAATGGTGAACTGGCCTGCAGAGTATGGCTTGCCCGCAGACAAGTCTTGCGCTCGCCAGTTTCCGCGTGGATCATTATCAGGGTTACGATACGCTTCGAGTTGTTCGTCAGACCGCTCCCATGTCGCGACTTTCAGCTGATCGCGGTTTCGAGCATAAAGCACGACAAAGTCGTGCATGTCGGAAAGCCATTTCGCCGTCACGTTCGATACATACCTCTTCTGCCAAACGATATTAGCGACGTGGTTTTCCTCGCCAAAGATCTCATCGCAGACTTTGCGAAGGTTTGCCTCTTCAGTGTCGTCAATTGAAATGCAAAGTATCCCGTCGTCGCGAAGTAGATTCCGCGCCAGCTTAAGGCGCGGGTAGATCATATTGAGCCAGTTTGTATGAAAGCGTCCAGATACCTCGACATTCGACGTGGTCTTCTGGCCGTCCCCAACTTGCCCGGTTATCTCGAGGTAGTTGCGGATGTTATCCTGAAAGTTGTCGGGATACACGAAGTCCTTGCCCGTGTTGTACGGCGGGTCGATGTAGATCAGCTTCACCTTGCCGGCGTACGATTTCTGCAGCAGCTTCAAGACTTCGAGATTGTCCCCCTCGATCATCAGATTTTGCGTCGTCTCCCAATCGACGCTTTCCTCCGGGCAGGGCCGAAGGGTGCCGGTGGAAGGGGTGAGGGCGAGTTGCCGAGCGCGGCGTTTGCCATGCCAGTGGAGTCCGAACTTCTCTTCCCGCTCCTCCACCGCGCCGCCGAGCGTTTGCTTGAGGACGTCGAAGTCGATCTTCCCTTCGGCGAAAGCCTCGGGGAAAAGCTCCTTGAGCCGGGCGATGTTTTGCGCGATGAGATCCGCGGTTTGCGTTTCCGGATCGCCGGCCGTCAGCTTCTTCATGGAGGGGTCCTCAAGTTTCGCGGCAAGGAGCCGCGCACGCAGTAAGCGGAGGGGAGTGGCGCTTGAAGCCCACTTGTTCTACCGAAAGGCGAGCCGGGAGCGTTAGCGACCGGTGGCAGACGAAAAGCTCGGGCCGCAGTCGTTTGCGACGGTGCGTCAAGCTTACGGTCCGCCTCCAGTCGCTTACGCTCCTGGCTCGCCTGGGCTTCGAAACCACCGCTTACAGCGTGCGCGGCTCCTTCAAAATCTCGTTCACCTGATCGAGTTCGCTTCGAAGCCTGCGGATGCCGAGGTTCAGTTCGACGCGTTTTTGCATCTGCCGTTCGCGTTCCGCTTGGGCTCGGAGCAAGGCCAGGTCGCGCTGAAGCCGAGCGTGGCTTGCCAGGGCTTGGCGTCTCGCCTCGATGACTTCTTCGCTTTTCGCTTGCCGATATTGTCCCGTGATCGTTGCCGCCTGATGGCCCTCGATGCATGCCATCCAGCCTTGATACAGCGCCCAGAGATGGTTGCGCGGCTGGGCCGACAGGGACCAGTGGGAAAGCATGGCGACCGAGGCGGGCCGGTCTTCCAGTTCGCAAGAGATGACGGCTCCCTCCAGCACGACTTCGCCCGCTTCATTTTGCGAAAAACGCTTGGCGGCGGCGGAGAGCGTGACTCGCCCTTCTTGTTCCAACACGAGCAGCAAAGGGTAGGGGATGGTGCGATGGATCAAACCCATGATCCGCGCCGCCTTCGCCTCGGAGCGAAGCGTGCCCGACAGGACGGAAATCTCGACGACTTCGCGCGCGGCATCGCGGTATTCCGGGACGCCCGCGTTGCTCGGTTTGACGGCCGCCACCCAGAGCAGGTCTTCGAGGCCGTCCTGGATCTGCCGTTTGTCCGCCGCGGTCGCGGCCGAGTTTTCGATCAGCAGCTTCTTCGCGATCCGTCGATCGACGCGAGCTTCGCGCGGAAGGTCCAGGGCAGCGAGAACTTCATCCGCCGTCATGCGTCCGTCTCCGCTAGGACGACCAGGAATGCGACGACTTCGAAGTCGTTCATCCCGGCGAATTCCCCCTTGCTGCCATGCGTGCCCCCCGCGGAGAAGAGGCTGGCGACGGCGCGCTCTTCCTTCTTCCCCGCAATGGCGGCGACCGCGGCGGCGAGCAGCTTCTGCGTGCCGCTCATGTCCTCGCCCAACCGCGTTTCCGCATCGAAGCGATCGCACGCCTCGGCATCCGGAAAGTCGCGGCCGATGCAAAGCCGCTTGAGACGGTCCAGGATCTGCTTCGCCTGCGTGAAGGTCAAACGCGTGGCGCCGTCTTCGCCGACGTGGACGAGGTAATTCGGAGCAAGCGGATAGCCGGGCTCGATCGCCTTCTTCGCCGCTTCCCCCTCGGCCCGGAGGCAGAAGATCACCCCCGGAGCGATAGAGGCTTCGCTCGTCGTCGTGGCGGCGAAAGTGCCGAGCGGGAGATTCTCGAGGATCTGCTGATGGTCGCGCAGGAACCCGGCGAGGTCGATGCGAAAGTCGGTCAGCGTGAGGTCCGCGATCGAGACGCCGCTGGAGAGATCTTCGAGGTCGATCACCGTTTCCTGAAGCTTGATAAGCTGCTTCCGGCGGTATTCCAGGTCGTTCATCTGGTTGCCGGACTGCTGCTCGATGAGGTTCTCTTCCCCCGTTGCGGAGATGTCGAGAAGGACCATGCGCCCGCTGACGCGCTGTTCCAGGTTGATGTACTCTTCCAGCTCGATGTTCGGCCAGAAGTTGACGAGCTGAATCTGCCCATTGCGCGAGCCGATGCGGTCGATGCGGCCGAATCGCTGGATGATGCGGACGGGATTCCAGTGGATGTCGTAGTTGACGAGGTAATCGCAATCCTGGAGATTTTGGCCCTCGGAGATGCAGTCGGTGGCGATGAGAAGATCCACTTCCCCTTCGCTCGCGAATTCCTCCGGCCGTTCCTTCGAGCGAGGGGAGAAGGCGGTGAGGATGGCGGCCAGGTCTTTGCGCAGATTCGGAAGCGTCGTCTGATTGCGGCCGGCGCCCGTTACAAGCGCGGCATGAATGCCGAGGTTTTCCAGGGCCCAGGAGGCGAGTTGCTGGTAAAGGTATTGGGCCGTATCGGCGAAGGCGGTGAAGACGATCACCTTGCGGTTGTTCGGATTGATGGGGTTGCGGCACTTCCCTTCGATGACGACGCGTAACGCTTCCAGCTTGGCGTCGCGGGCCGCGGTGACCTGCTTGGCGGAGGAATGCAAGGTGGCGAGCCGATTCCGATCCTCGATCAGATCCTGCTTCCAGCGCACCAGATCGACGTCTTTCAGCAGCACCTTCACCTTGCGGCCGACGAGCAAGCTTTCGAAGGAGGGGTCTTCGACGTCCACATCGTCGATGTCGATTTCGTCGACGGATTCCGCATGGGCATCGATCTTGGCGAGCGTCGCCTCGACGTCCGCCAGCTGGCGCTGGAGGGTAAGGGCAAACGAGGGGACGGCGCTTTCCATCCGCTTGAGGACATTGACGCGGAGCAGATGCACCAAACTCTCTTCGCGATCCACCTGGCGGAAGAAGCCTTCGCCGCCGCGAATCTGCGTGCTGTACTTGGCGTCGTAAGCCGCCTGCCTTTGCGGAAGCACGTAGCGCAGGGGGGCATAGCAGGCGAGGTTGAGCCGGCGGATCTCGGTGTTGATTTCCCGCACCGAGCGAAACTCGCCGGCCCGGTCCACGTCCGCCTTGATGTTGATCGGCTTGCGGCGCTCCGGGAATCGCCCCACTTCCGCAGTCCCGTAATACTTTTCGACATGCTTGCGCGAGCGGGCGATGGTGAGCAGATCGAGCAGCTTGAAGTAATCGAAGCCGAGCATGTCCATGAGACGCGAAGGGATTCGCTCGTCTTCTTCCAAAGCAAGCCAGCGGTTGAATTGCTTCTGAGCGAGCCGGGTAGTGGCATCGATGCTGTCGATGCCTTGTTCCGCGAGCGCGGCGTCGTCCCCCTCGGTCACGAACGCAATCTGATTCCGCAAGTCGGCAAGGCGATTGTTGACGGGGGTGGCCGAGAGCATCAGAACCCGGGTTCGCACGCCTTCCCGAATGATTCGGCGCATGAGCTTGTCGTAACGCGTCTCCTCTCCCTGACGGGGGGTCTTCTTGTTGCGGAAGTTGTGCGATTCGTCGATCACGACGAGGTCGTAGTTGCCCCAGTTGATGTGGGACAGGTCGATGTCGCCGGAAAGCCCGCCGTCGCGCGAGAGGTCGGTGTGGTTCAGGACGTCGTAGTTCAGCCGATCGGCGGCGAGAATGTTTCGCTGGTCGTTCGCCTTGTAGAGCGTCCAGTTGTCGCGAAGCCGCTTGGGGACGAGTACGAGGACGCGATCGTTGCGCAGCTCGTAATACTTGATGATCGCCAGAGCCTCGAAGGTTTTCCCGAGGCCGACGCTGTCGGCGATGATGCAACCGCCGAAGCGTTCGAGCTTGTCGATGGCTCCCACGACGCCGTCGCGCTGGAACTTGAAGAGCTTCTTCCAGACGACCGAGTTCCGAATCCCGGTCGCCGACTTGATGATGCGTTCCTCGTCGAACTCCGCGGCGAGGTCTTCGAAAAGGTGAAACAGAATCAGGTAGTAAACGAGCGAAGGAGCTTTCCGGTCGATGAGGATCTGCAGGCGGCTCAGAAACGTCGGTTTCGCTTCGTCGGACGCGGAAGCCCCGCTCCATAGGGACGCGAACCAGTCGCCGAACATTTCCCATTCGGCCGGCGATTCGGACGATTGCACGAGCCCGAAGCGATTGCCGGCAGTCAGGCCTAGGCCTTCGGTGGAAAGTGGGCAGTTGCCCGCGAGCACTTTTCGCCGGGACGCATCTTCGTGGGCAGTGCGGAAAAGACATTGCGGCAGCGGCGCCGGCACGTCGCGGATCTCGACCCGCTTCTCGATCCATTGCCGGCACTTCTTCGCGAGCCAGGGGGCCAGAAGGCGGTTGCGGAAGGATCGATCCGGCTCGGCTCCCAGAAGGTTCGGGGAAAAATGGCCTTTGCCCGGAATCACGAGGCGGCACGCTTCCAGCTTCTCCAACGCCTCACGCAATTCGGCAAAGGCGAACAACGAAAACGAGGAGGTGGCCGCATCGAGCCGCGCGCCCCCCGCGAGGCACTGGCGAAGCTCGTCGATGACCCGGTCCTGACCGATATTTGGAATCAGTCGCATGTCCGCGAACTCCGAAACGCCGGCGAAACGGAAGAAATACGAGACGGAATGCGGTCTGCTTTCGCCGTGGTGGATCACCTGGGCTTTTTAGAGCGGTTTGCAGATAGGAGTAGCGACCAACGTCGCGTTTTGTAGGGAACGCGACGTTCGTCGACGGAAGCCGAACTGAAAGGCCCGCACATCGCTCGCCCCTGCATCGGTGCTTATGCAGGG
>JAIEPT010000154.1 GCA_019748295.1 Gemmataceae bacterium
CGGACTGGATGACACGCGACCGCATGGCAAGCCGTCCGCGCTCCGCTGCGCGTCGCGGCTAACCATCGGCGCGGGTTCGAGGTTCGGAATGGCGTTTTTTCAATCAAGAACCACCTGGGTGCAGCCCTTGGGCGAGGACATCGCGGTCGTCGCGATCGATCCGCCTTCGCGCGTCAATACATTGGATCTGGCGCTGGTCGAAGACCTCAACGCGGCTTTCGATGCGGTGGCGCGCGACCCGAAGTTTCAGGTCGTTTGCATCCGCTCCGCGAAGGCGAACAGCTTCGCCCAGAATCTGAATCCGGCGGATTGGGGAACGCTTTCGCCCGAGGATGCGGATCGGCTGTGTGCGGCGGGGCAGCAGTTGGTTCGGCGGATCGTCGAACTCGGCAAGACGACGGTTGCTTGGGTGCAGGGACTCTGCCTGGGGGCGGGTCTTGAGATCGCGCTCGCATGCGATTGGCGGGTCACGGCGGGGAAGGGCGGGGCGTCGTTCGGCTTCACCGAGATGGAGACAGGACTGATTCCCGCGTGGGGCGGCATTCATCAGTTGCCGAATCTTGTCGGCCTCGATCGCTCGCTGCGGATGTTGCTCGGCGGCAAATGGCTCTCCGCCCGCGAAGCGCTTGCGTGGAATCTGATCGACGGCGTCCGCGAGTCGCCGGCTCCCGAGATCGGCGATCTTGCGGAGTTCCGATTGCCGCGCGATCGCGGGCGGGCGATTCGCCGCGGGTGGAGGCAAAAGCTTGCAGGGCTTTTCCCCTTCGCGCAACGGGCAGTGCTGCGACGCGGCGAACTGGCGTTGCGGAAGCGTTTGGCCGATGGCTTCGAGGCGCCGCGGGAGGCGTTCGAGTCGTTGCGATCCGGACTAGGCAAGTCGCTTGAGGCGAATCAGGCGAACGATCGTGAGGCGTTTGGCCGGCTGGTGCGGAGCGATGCGTTCCGCAATCTGCTGCGGCTTCGCGGCCTTCGCGAGCGATTCAAGCCGGAAGGCCCGACGGAGCCGCGCTTTCGCCGGGTGGCGATTCTCGGCGCCAAGGGGCAGGGGATAGACCTGCTCGAATGGCTGGTGGCCCGCAATTTTCCGGTGCTGCTGCGCGAGCCGGACGAAGCGACGTTGGGCGGGTCGTTCTTCCATGTGCTGAAGAATTTCGAGGACCAAATTCGCCAGGGTACGCTTTCGTCCGGGGAGATGGCGCGTCGCCTGAATCTCGTTCGCAGCACGGCGGGGTGGAAGAAGCTGGGCGACGTGGATCTGGTGCTCGACATTCCGGAAGCCGGCAAACCATCGCCAGCCGAGTTTTTCGCGGAGATGGCGAAGCATGTCGGCGACGACACGATCCTCGCGGCCACTTCGCCGGGGGCGGATTTGAAGGCGATTCAAGACGCGGTCCCGCATCCGGAGCGGGTGGCGGCCGTTCGCTTCGTCAGCATTCCCACCGCCAAATTCCCGTTGCTTGAGATTGCGGGGAACGAACGCACCTCCGAACGCACGGTGCGACGGCTTCACGAGTGGGCGGGTCAGATCGGCAAAGCCGCGGTGCGGATCGGCGGTCAGCCGGGCGGCATCTTCTGGCGACTCTGGATGCCGGCGTGGAACGAATCGCTTGCCCTTCTGCGCGAGGGCTTCCGCATTGAGGAAATCGATCAGGCGATGATCCGCTTCGGCATGGTGCAAGGGCCGCTGGAGCATCTTGACCTCCTCGGCCTCGATACGGCGATCAGCAGCATGCCGGCACTGCAAGCCGTCTACGGCGAACGCATCGCATTCGATCCTGCGTGGAAGCTCTTCGAGGAACGCGGCTGGTTGGGTCTGGAATCGGGAACCGGATTCTGGCGTTCGTTGCGCCGCGGCCGTCGCGCGGAGAACGCATATTTGGCGAACATTCTTCACGGCGAAGGTCCGCTTCCGGGGAGACTGCCAGCGGTTGTTGCGAAGGTTGACCGGCAGCGGCACATTCAGGATCGGCTCGTCAGCTTGATGGTTGCAGAAGCCCGCTTGTGCCTCGAAGAAGGCCTGGCGCCGAATGCGGACACGCTCGACTTCGCGATGATGATGACTGGCTGGGCCCCGCATAAAGGCGGGCCGCTCCAAGTCGGAAAGAAAGGAAAAGCAGGATGATGAAAGGCAGGATAATGAAGGCAGAGTAACGGCATTAAGTCCGACGAGAGCTAAATCAGCGTGCGCAAATCGGCGGCGCGTTAGCGGCCTTTCGAATATGAGCGGGCTTCGCGCTTCCGATCAAAACATGCCAGTCGCCCGCACTAGCCCGAAGCGTCAGTCAGCGAGGGACGACGTGAATCCCTCGCTAACTGACGCTTCGGGCGAAATCGCGCACGCTGATTCAGTCGTATCAGACCTTCGCATTTCATTATCCTGCATTTCATTATCCTGCTGTTCTTTCACGCCGATCACGCGATGATGTCGAGCACGGGGTTGCCGCCGAGGTTGGTGGCGATTTCCTCGCGGCCGTTGTGGGGGAACTTCAGCTCGCGGTGATTGATGCCCATCAAGTGCAGCATCGTCGCGTGCAGGTCGCGGACGTGGACGTGGTTTTCGACGGCATAGAGGCCTAGCTCGTCGGTCGAACCATAGACGAAGCCGCGCTTCGTGCCGCCGCCCGCGAAGCACATCGTGAAGCCGTAGGGATTGTGGTCGCGGCCGTTGCCGCTCTCGCTCATGGGCGTGCGGCCGAACTCGCCGCCCCAGACGACGAGGGTGCTGTCGAGCAGGCTGCGGCGTTTGAGATCGCGGATCAGACCGGCAATCGGCTTGTCGCTCTCCAGGCAGAATCGCGAGTGGTTGCTTTCAAGGTCGGCGTGTGCGTCCCACTGGCTGCCCACGCCCATGTAACACTGGACAAAGCGGACGCCGCGTTCGACGAGACGGCGGGCAAGCAGGCAATTGCGGCCGTTGGTCGCTGTTTCGGTGCGGTCCATGCCGTAGAGGCTTTTCGTCTCCGCAGTTTCGCGTGACAGATCGACGACCTCGGGGGCGCTCGACTGCATGCGATAGGCGAGTTCCATCGCGGCGATTTGGGCATCGACGAATGCGTGATCGGGCCGCTGGGCGGCGTAGCGGCGATTCGCTTCCTGGATGAAATCGACCTTCCCCTTCTGGCGCGCTTCCGAGACGCCGTTGGGGCGATTGGCGAAAAGGATCGGCGTCGGCCCGTCGTTGAACCGCGTGCCGGCACAAGGGGAGGGGAGGAAGCCGCTGCTCCAGGCTTGCGTGCCGCCGGGCGGTTCGCCGGCACTGTCGGCAAGGACGACGAAGCCGGGCAGGTTGTCGCATTCGCTGCCGAGCCCATACAGCGACCAGGCGCCGAGACTGGGTCGGCCCGGAAGCAGGCTGCAGGTATTCATCTGCAGAATGCCGGCGACATGCGTCAGCCCTTCCGCAACGCAACTGCGGACGACGCACAACTCGTCGGCGACTTGGGCGATCTCCGGGTACCAATCGCTCACGGAGATGCCGCTGCGGCCATGCCGCCGAAACGTGCGCGACGAGGCCATGAGGGCGTTGTTCGCGGTGATGCCCATCGCCGTCATCGGCCTGGGGAAACTGGCGGGTAGCGTTTGGCCATGGAGGCGTTGGAGCGTGGGTTTCGGATCGAACAAGTCGATGTGGCTAGGGCCGCCGTCGAGGAAGCACCAGATGATCGACTTGACCTTTGGAGCATGGTGCGGCCGCTTCGGCGCGAGCGGATCGCGGCGAGGTTCCTGCGCTCGGCTGGTGCGGCCCAGCAATGAGGCGAGGGCGACGCCGCCGAAACCGGCGCCGGCACTGGCCAAGAAATCGCGTCGGCCCCTCGGCGGGCGAACATGGGAGGTCATGCCTATTCCACGTAGAGAAATTCCGCCGAATTCATGAGGGCATGCACAAGATCGACCACGGCCGCGGCACTGGCGGAATCCAGGTTCGCGGGCAAAGGATCGGGCAGCGTGTCGAGCGTCGGCTTATCGTGTTGAGCGATGGACCGGGCCTGCTGTTCCAAAAATCGTTCGGCAGCGGACCAATCCCGCGGCGACGGTCCCCGGCCCAGCACCCGCAAATAGGCGAGTTCCGCGAGTCGATGCGAGTTGCGAGTTTGGAGCAGCAGTCGCCCCGCGGTGCGTCGCGCTTGATCGACGAAAAACTCGTCATTCAGCATCGTGAGCGACTGCGGGGCCGTGATCGTGAGTTGGCGGGCGCCGCAGGGTGCGAGTCGGTTCGGTGCGTCGAACGCCTGGAAAAGCGGGAAGATCAAGTTGCGGCGATGAAACAAATAGATCGAGCGGCGGTTGCGGTCTTCCGGTTTCTCGTCTGCGTTCCAGGCATAACGGCTTTGCTGATAGACCGCCTTGGGAAGCGCCGGCGAGGCGCTGGGGCCGAAGGGGCGATCTTCCAGGTTCCCCGAAACTTGCAGGGCCAAGTCGCGCAGCGTTTCGCCGTCAACTCGGCGAACGCGTGCATGCCAGAGGAGGTGGTTTTCCGGGTCGTTGCGTTGGGCAAGGTGAGACGAGGGATTGCGATCGGGCCGGCTGCTTTGGCGGTAGGTTGCCGACGTGAGAATGAGCCGATGGATCGACTTCAAACTCCAGTCGTTGCGAAGGAGTTCGGAGGCGAGCCAATCGAGCAGTTCGGGATGCGTGGCCTTTGAGCCCATCGCTCCGAAATCATTGGGCGAGGCAACGATCCCCTCGCCGAAATAGTGTTGCCAGATGCGATTGACGACGACGCGGGCGACCAGGGGATGATCAGGCCGCGTCAACCAGCGTGCAAGGGCGGCGCGTCGGCCGGTGGTTCCAGGATGGGACGAATCGGGACCGACGTCTGCCTTGGCGTCGCCGAAAACTTCGGGGAATGCAGGAGCTACTGCTTCGCGTTTGCGGGCAAGGTTTCCGCCGGCAAGGCGATGAACATCGGGGGCATGGTCGCCGACGTCCGTGGTCGCCATCGCGGTGGGGAGCGGTTCGGGCTTCAGATGGTCGAAGGCGGCGAGCTTCGCTTTGAGCTGCTCGTATTCCTTCCATTCCTCGGCATTGAGCCGGCGAAACGCCTTGGTCATGCGTTGCCGCACTTGCTTGCTGCCGTAGCAGGCGAGCTGGCGCTGCACCGGCGACTGCTTGGCGTGGGGCGTTTTCAATGCCGCCTGCGTCTCGGGATCGAGAGCGACGGTCACCTCGTCCGCCATCGCCTTGGCGTGCGGAGCCACCATTGCCTCGATGCGGTCGCGGATCGTTTTGGTTGCGGTTTCCCAGGTTTGTTGTCTCTTGTTCCATTCGACACGGCCTTCGTCGGCGAGGAGCGGTAAGTCGTCGCGCGGCAACATTCCCGCGAAGAACGCTTGTAGGGCGAAGTAATCCTTCTGCGAAATGGGATCCGCCTTGTGATCGTGGCAACGAGCGCAGCCGACGGTGACGCCCATGAACGTCATGCCGACCGCGTCGGTCACGTCATCGAGGATGTCCTGGCGAATCTGCCGATAGTCCGCGCCGTTGCTCTCCTCGGGATGCAGACGCAGAAAGCCGGTCGCGATGTGAGCTTCGGGATTCGCCGGCTCCAGTTCGTCGCCGGCGATCTGTTGGCGGACGAAGCGGTCATAGGGAAGATCTGAGTTGAACGCACGAATCACATAGTCGCGGTATCGCCATGCATTAGGGCGGTAGCGATCGACTTTGAAGCCTTCGGATTCCGAATAGCGGACGACGTCGAGCCAGTGCTGAGCCCAGCGCTCGCCGTAGTGATGCGAGGCGAGCAGGCGGTCGATCAGCTTTTCGTAAGCGTCGGGCGAAGCGTCGGAAAGGAAACGTTCGCGTTCGGCCGCCGTGGGGGCGAGCCCGACGACGTCATGGAAAGCTCGCTGCAAGAGCAAGAGTTTGTCCGCCCGTTCCGCCTGGGAGAGGCCGACTTTCTGCAGCTTGGCGAGGATGAACGCATCGATCGGGTTGCAAACCGGCTTGGGCCGAGCCGTTTCGGGGATAGCCGGGCGCTCGATTTTGGAGAACGCCCATGGAATCGCGTCGTCATTGGCCGCGGCGGACGGAGTCGCAAGCGCGATGGCGGCGAGAATAAGGGATGCAAATGCCGGATGATGGATCGGAGAAAGCTTGGAGAAATCTGGCATGCGAGTGAATCGCTCCACAAGCCGAGGGCAGACCTCGGCGACGGCAAGGCGGACTTGCGAACCGGTAGGAAGTCGAAGGCGGGTAGGCGAGGGTTATCGCGAGTCGAACAAGTTTCGCTGCTTCATTCGTCCAGATTAACCGCCCCGCCAAACCTGTCAAGTTCCTATGTAGCCCTCTCGCTCCGCGAGAGGAAAGCGGATGAGTGCCATGCTGTCGCGTTTGATACTGCCGCTTGCCTCTCGCGGAGCGAGAGGGCTACATAGAAGAGGAAAGCGGATGAATGCCATGCTGTCGCGTGTGATACTGCCGCTTGCCTCTCGCGGAGCGAGAGGGCTACATAGAAGAGGAAAGCGGATGAGTGCCATGCTGTCGCGTTTGATACTGCCGCTTGCCTCTCGCGGAGCGAGAGGGCTACATAGAAGAGGAAAGCGGATGA
>JAIEPT010000051.1 GCA_019748295.1 Gemmataceae bacterium
ACTACGATTGCGGCATAGGAAACGGTCTTGATCGACATGCCCCTCTCCCCTCTTGACATCCCCTTTACTCTCAGTCCGTCAGGAATTCTACGGCTCAGGGGCGAGACTTACGAATGGTTTCTCCGAAATGTCCGCATTTAGGGGCGGCGGTTGGCGAGCGGGAATGCGATTCGTGCGGGGGCCGGGTGCGGCTGAAAACGTTCGCGTGCTCGCATCCCAAGACGCCGGATGCGGTGACGCTGAAGGAGTGCGGGGCGTGCCAGCATCGGCCGTTTTCCGGCCGCACCCTTCTGCTTCGTCACCATCTCTCCCCCGGCGACGTGCTCGTCATGACGGCGGCCATTCACTCGCTGCACAAGGCGCATCCTGGCAAGTTTCGCACTGCGGTTGAAACGAGTGCGGATGCAATCTTCGAGCACAACCCGGATGTCATCACGAAGGCTGATGCCCTGGCCGCGAAAGCGGAACGCATCGAGATGCACTATCCGGCCATCAACGAATGCAATCAACGGGCTATCCACTTCATGCAGGGCTTTTGCGAGCACCTGGGCGTGAGTCTTGGCGTGCCGCTTCCGCTGCTGACGAACAGGCCGCACGTCTACCTATCCGATCAAGAGAAGGGATGGATGCACCAAGTGCAGGAGGTGACGAAACGGCCAACGAAATACTGGCTGGTTTGCGCGGGTAGGAAAGGCGACTACACCGCCAAGTTTTGGGGCCTCAGTGCCTACCAATCCGTTGTTGATCGGCTGCGGGGGAAGGTCCAGTTCGTGCAGATCGGCGCGAGCGACCACCACCACCCGCCTTTGCGCGGCGTGCTCAATCTTGTGGGGAAGACGAACCTACGGCAACTCATCCGCCTCGCGTGGCATGCTCAGGGCGGGTTGGGGGGCGTCACTCTTCTTCAGCACTTGATGGCGGCTCACGAAAAACCCTATGCCTGCATCCTCGGTGGCCGCGAGCCGGTGACGTGGAACACCTACCCGCGTCAACAAACCTTTCATGCCATCGGCGCCCTGGATTGCTGCCAATCGGGGGGATGCTGGAAGTCCCGCGTCGTGCCGCTCGGGGACAAGGACGAGAAGGACAACAGCCTTTGCCGCTATCCGACGTTCGGAGAAGAGGCCGTGCCGAAGTGCATGGCGATGATTTCGCCTGCGGAAGTGGCGGACAGGATCGCGGCGTTCGCTTGACACCCATTGGAGAATCGACGCATGAGCTATCCATTCATCGAAACGCATTTCTGGAGAGAGTGCTAATCGCATTCGGGAAATGCTTAATTCTCTTAAAAGAGAAATAGATCATCTGCCATAAACGTACTGTGTCTTTCACACTGATGTACGCGATTTTGGAGGAAGCATGATTGGCGTCACCATTGGCGTAGGAGAAGGCTACGCGGAGGAGGCACGGGCGTCTGCGGAAGCGGCGGCCAAGTACCTCTGCCTCTCTGATGTGCTGATCCTTGGGGATGACCACTTACGTCAATACGTGGGTGAAGCGACTTGTGCGGAAGACGTTTACCGGCTGAAGTTCTTCATTCCGCAAATCGTCGGCCTCGCAACCCCCTACGTCTATTTCGACGCCGACTGGCGGATTCGTCGCCATCCACCGATGCAGGTGATGCTGCAAGTGAACGCGGCTTCGACGATCTGTGCCGTGCGGGATCGGCCCTATGCGGTGCCGACGCACTTCCCGGACTTCCAATTCGACTACGCGAACGCGGGCTTTTATGTGATGCCGGGCGTTGTCGGCCATCACGTGGCTTCGTGGTGTTTGAATCACATCTGTGGTGATTTCCTCGCCGAGCAGACGACGTGGAACCGGGCGATACGGGCGTTGGGTTTGCCGATCCGCTGGTTGAACCGCTCGATGAACTGGATGCCGTTGGGTGGAGAGTTGGCCGTACCGGTGGACCCCATTGCCAGCCACGCGAAGGATCACCCGCCGATGGAAGGCATCCAGCCGAATGTGCAGGCGATGGTGGAAAACTCAACGCCTACGCTCTTGGCCGATGGCTGGACAACGTACGGCGGCGCATGGGTGTATGACGGGGCTAAGGCGATTGTGTTCCATTCCGATGGGAGTTTGGCGTGATAACGACATGCGATATGTTCAGCCGATGCGTTCCAGATTGGGCGCAATGGCTTGGTGGCAAACGATTCGAGCGAGGGCTGGAGATCGGCTCGTATGAGGGGGCGTCAGCGTGCTGGCTCTTATCTCAAGGCGTCGTCCAGTCGTTGACGTGCGTTGACTTGTGGGATCCTCGCTATCAGGGGCATTCCGGTGTCGAGTTGAATTTCGACACGAATGTAGCGGAGTTCGGCAACCGCGTCGCGAAGCGAAAGGGAGACAGTTACAAAGTCCTCTCTAGCCTGATCGCTTCGGGTGCCCCCAAGTTCCAATTCGCCTACGTGGATGGCGACCATTCAGGGGCGTCCGCGCTTCGAGACATGGTGCTTGCGTGGGAGCTACTTGACCTGCATGGCATCATGATTCTTGACGATGTGCATGCGGGCGGCCCGCACGACCCGCGCACTTACGTAGTACATGCCTTTAGCGGATTCCAGGCGGCATACGGACCCTATTTCACGTTCGAGTGGGGCGGCCGGGAAGTACCACAGGTGATATTGAGGAAACTAGTGTGAGCAAGCGAGTTCTGATTGATTTTCGGCACGGATTGGGTGACGTGGTGCAGAGTACGGTCGTTCTCAAGCACCTTCAGAAATACCGCCCCGACTGGCAGATTCACTATCGCTGCGGAATCGGCAAAGAGTCGGCGGTTAAAGGTCTTTGCTCTGAAGTGTCTCACGACAAGCAGCCAGGGCCGGAAGGGCATTTCGATACGAAGCTCGTGCCGCCGTGGTGGGAAAATTACTGCCGATATACCTATTGCCCTAACTCCAAAATCACCAACTGCCTCGCGGAGCAGTTCGGCTTGAGTTGGGATGCAACCCTCGCCCGCTACGAAATCAACGTCGGCCCCGAAGCCCTTGCGCGATGCGAACAATACCTTGCTTCCATCGGCGCCGAGAAGTTGGGCGACCGCTACAAGGTCGTCGTGTGCCACTACGAGGGCAACACTTCCTCCCACAAAAAGAATCTGTCCCAGTGGCAGATGAAGACGATCTTGGAACCGGCCCTTGCCGCCGGCTATCTCGTCGTCGTGCTCGATTGGGACCGGCGTTGCCGTATTCTCAACGGCAAAACCATCGTCACCCCGCCTTGCGGTCCCGGCGACATTTGGGGCGGATTCGGCACGGGGGACGCGGAGACGATTGCGGCGCTTATCTCGCTGGCGTCGTGCTACCTCGGCATCGACAGCGGGCCGGGCAAGGTCTGCTCCGCGACGGAAACGCCGTCGCTGATTCACTGGACGGGTCATCATCCGATTCAGTTTCACGACCCGGCGCCCAACACGGTGCATCTCGTGCCGCGCGAGCATCGCAAAATGCCGCCGATGGCGGACCAATCGAAAGAAGTGGTTCAGCAGATCGGCGATTTCTTCGAGGCGAACTACTTGCATCGGTTTTACGACGGCTCCGATTTCGGATTGGTCATCGAAAGCCGCAAGTGGTTGGCGGAAACCTTGTCGATCGAGAATCCGCCCATCCCGGTGAAGTGCGTCGTGCCGACCGGCATCGGCGATTCGGTTTGGGCGTTGCACAAGATCCGGGCCATCTTCGAGAAGGAGCATCCCGGCGTTCCGATCAAGATTATCCTGTGCGGCGATCCGGGAAACACGATCGATCATCGTTCGTTGTCGTTTCTGCGACGGTTCGATTTCATCGAGTCCGTTGAGGTCATGGATGTTCCGGTGCTTCAGTCCAAATCCAATCCAACCGATGAGCAGGGGCGATACAAGTACGTCACGGACGGCATGCACGGCCCCTACCACTTCTTGACGCCGAATCATGCCCTTGAACGTGGCGTGCGGCTGGAGGATTGGTTGCCGGAGTATCCGTGCGATTGGGACGTGATGAAGCGGTTTTCCCTGGAGGGGACGGAGAAGGGAAAAGCGGCGGGCGCGGCCCTTGGCAAGTTCGTTGCGTTCTACCTTGGCCCTGAGCGCGGCAACGTGGACGAGGGGCACAACCGGGGCTTTCTCTGGGAGCCGAAGCACTGGAACGCCCTGGGGAAATGGTTCACGAAGCAAGGTTGCCGCGTGGTCGTCGTGGGCGCTCCCTACGATCGCAGCTATTGGGAAAAGTACGTCCGCGAAGGGGTTGGCCAAGAGGGCATGGAGTGGGTCGATATGATCGGCTCCTTCGACGACATCGGCGATCCGTTCGCGTTTTTGCTGCAAGCCAAGTGCTTCATCAGCTACCAGTGCGGCCTCGGCATCGTCTCGCACTACCTCGGCCAAAAGGTCGCGATGTGGTGGCGGCCGGACGGCGACAGTTGCCATCCGGAGCGGAAGGTGTGCTTCGACGAACGCATGGCGCACTGCTGGACGAATCCGGCGTTGAGAGAGAACTACCTGCCGCTGATTTACAAGCGTGAGACAGTGGCCGACGTGATCCGCATGGTTGACGACAGGGGGTGGGTGAAGTGATCCGCCGCATCATCCTCGAGCTTCGCGACGATATGCCGCTGAGCCGTGCCCAGCAAGAGGCGACGGAGCTTGCTGCCGTGAAGCAGACCAACGTGTATTTTCAGCACGGACCAGCGTGGTATCGGACGATCTTCACGCCGGCTCAGTCGGCAGTAGTGCGGTGCGAGAAGATCGAAGGCACGCCAATGCCGATCTGCGATATGCCGCCTACGCCGAACTCCCCGACGACCCACTAGACGAACTGCTGCTGCTGCTCCCAAAGTCGCCCGACACGCAGCATGTCGTCACGAACAGCGGCAGCGCGGCGATGACGCCATAGAGGGGATTGCCTTCCTTGGGGAAGGAGTCGACCAACAGCGAATCGTAATAGCCAGGCCCCAAAACGACGCCATTCGGTTCCGTGACGTAGCACGGGTCGCGGTCCCGCAAGGACAAGTTGCCCGTGTATTGCGTCAGCATGGCCGGGTAGACGTTGTCATAGACCGGGCTTCCCGTGGTGCGGACGATCTGCGGCAGCAAGCCGTAGACGGGCAGCGTCGGGGAGAGGGCGGGCGGTTGTAGGGGGTCGCTAGGCATTGTAAGACTGCTTCCCCTCTTCGGGCCAATCTAGCGTCCCCGTTTCAGGTTGACGCTTCGCGGCCTCGGATTCAACGAAATCAACATCGCGACGCATTCGGTACAGTCTGAAATTGGCATTGCTTACGCCGTTGCACCATCGGCGCAATGTGCGGCGGTCAGCCCGTAGAACCTTTGCAAGGACCGCTTCTGCTTCGCCTCGCGAATCAAACCGACACTTGATTTGATCGAACGGGAAATACCATCGCCCCGTTTCGTGTGTTTCGCCCTTTTCGTTGCCCACATACTCTTTGGCTGGCCGCATCCGATACTTCACCATCCATCGTTGTGCTGCGGCTAGTTCGTCGCTCTTCCTCTCCAACCATTCCGCGTACTTTGCCCGCAACTCGAAATCGAAAGGCCGCACGTCCAGTTGCTGTTCCCATTCGCCCCGCATCATTTCATCCACTCCCAAGGCGGGTCCATCCCCCGCACGATCTCCGTTCGCCATCCGCCCGGCTGCTCCGCGTTCCGCCGGAAGCAAACCCCGTCCACCTGCGATCCCGTCACGAACGGCACAAGCCCCGCGTAAACCTTGTGCATGAATCCGGATGTGTTCCGCGTGATCGCCGCGTAATACTGGCCCGCTCGCTCGCGGGCAATCACTTTCGCCTTCACCACATCATCAGTGACCGGGTTGCCGTCAGTATCATAACGCACTTGGAAATCGTCCCACAGAAAATGCGTTCCGACGCCACCCGCGTACTGTGCCGATGCGTCCACGCTGACCGTGTAAAGAGGCCGCGTTTGCCATTGGTACGACGTGAGAGTCAGCGTCTCTTCGGTGCCGTAGTACTGATTCCGCCGATGAAAATGCACGACGACGTTCTTCGGCACGCGAGCCGCGCCCACGTCGATGTATTGCCAATCGTCTTCGAGCCTGACGGCGTTGGCCGTGGTAAGGCTGGCGAAACTGGCGTCGGCGGCCGAATAGCTTGCGATGGTGTACGGCGACGCGGAAGCCAGATTCACGGCAATCGTGCAACCAAGCAACTCAAGGATGCGGTTGAGCGCCATCCACGACGACACGCCCGGATGAATGAAGCCCTCGGGAGGCCCTTCGGGGTTGATTGGCAGTCCGGGAAACTCGCCAAGCGGCGTCTGCTGCTGCTCCCACAGGTCGCGAATCATGTCCGCCCACGACCAGACCGCGTAATTGTTCAACGATCCGTAGTAGTATTCACCAGGATACGCTGGCGCCGGCACGTTGTAGTAACTCGCGGTCGGCTGCTGAAACCACGGATTCCAAAGCAAGCCGCGACGGTCGGTCAGTTCGACCAGATATAGGGCCGCACCGTCCCCCGCCACGCCGCTCGTCACGCACCGCGCCTGCACAATGCAGAGGTTGCGGAGCGTGATCGTGCGGCCTGTCTGCGTCTCTTCGAGATCGAGATGGTAGTCGGTCCCGTACAGACCCACCCGCGATTGCAAGTCGGCGTAGTCGGTCCCGGAAAGGAGGATATACCCCCTGGACGGCCACCTGCCGCCTGAGATCCAAATGCCGTTTGCACGGTTCAGCTCCGGAATCGGTTGCAGACG
>JAIEPT010000013.1 GCA_019748295.1 Gemmataceae bacterium
GAATGACCAAGCTGCCGGGTGGGATTCGCACCCACTGAAAACCAGCGCCTTTGCACGGCGCACATCACCGACGGCACCTCGAGCACGTTGATGTTCTCCGAAGGCCTCGTGCCCACCGTGGCCAATTGGGGCGGACCGATCGGCTCCATCATCTACGGCAACATGGGGGGCGCCCTTTTCACCGCATCCCTCACTCCCAACTCCAGCGCGGCCGATCAGCCAGTCGGTCCATGTCCCTCTTCGCAGGGCGATACCTCGTACCTTGCTCCATGCAGCAGCATCGCAGGCAATGCGGCGTTCACGCAAAGCGGCGTTGGCGGCCAAGTCGCGGCGCGTAGTCGGCATACCGGCGGCGTCAACGGGGCTCTCGCCGACGGCGCCGTTCGCTTCTTCAGCAACGGAACGACGCAAACGGTATGGCGCGCCCTCGGAACCCGCTCCGGCGGCGAACCGAACGCCAACGCCGACTGAGGTCCACTTCTATCGCGCGCAGCAGGCTCACGCCTTCTGCGCATTTTTCCTTGCGCTCTCCAACAGCAAAGGCGACCCTGCATGCCGCGTCTTCCGTCTCTCCTCGGCGCGTTGGCGTTCTTCGCGGCGATTGGTTGCGGTGGCCCGTCCGCTCCCGTCACAGGCAGCGTTACCTATGAAGGCAATCCGGTCGAGGAAGGGGCCATCACGTTTCTTCCAACCGACGGTAAGGAAGCGAGCCGCGGAGCTATGATCAAGGGGGGTCGATACGCCGCCGACATGGTTCCCGGCAAATGGACGGTGCAAATCAGCGGCGGCAGAAAGCTCGCCGCCCCTGCCAGCAGCGAAGATGCCTACAAGAAAGGCCAACTAGCCGACAAAGCCGGCATGGTCCCGCCCAACGCCCTCGGCAACGGCGGCGCCATCGAAATCAAACCGGGCCCGCAAACCTTCGACTTCGCCCTGACCAAGCCAGGCCCAAAAAAGAGTTGACGAACGTTCGCCCGCCGCACATCGTCTCATGTCTGACGCATCTTGCTTCGAGTTCGGCCTCGGAGGGTGTCGCGATGGATGTGTTCGACTGGGTCGGCGAAAAGCTGCGCGAGTATCGCGACAAGGGGGACCGGGAACGCTTCGACCTGGCCCGCGTCCGCACGCGCCATTACGGCCTCCGCGACACCAATGTCGACGCGTATCTGCAAGCCCTTCGCGATGCTGCCACGCAAGCCCGTCTGCTCGAGGAGCCGTATTGGGCCCTCTATTACGACACGTTCTTCCTCGAAGGAATGCTGCACGACAAAAAGGACTGCCGCGAAGCCCTCGACATGGCGGCCCGGTGCGTGCTCGAAGTCCGCAAGCCGATGTATCGCTCGTGGCCCGGGCGATTCGTCATCTGCAACATCGCCCTGCTCGCCTACATCGGCGTCGATCCGTGGGGATACTCCAAGGCGATCCAGGAACTGCTCGATGCCCTGGACAAGGAAGTGCCTCCCGAACCGAACCACGACCGC
The DNA here is from genome assembly GCA_019748295.1 of Gemmataceae bacterium. GTDB lineage: Bacteria > Planctomycetota > Planctomycetia > Gemmatales > Gemmataceae > JAIEPT01. The sequence continues at coordinate 1,482 of JAIEPT010000013.1, forward strand.
ATGGTGGCCACGCTGCAGCGCTGCACCTTCCTGATGGAACTCGAACGCTGGGACGAAGCTCGACAACTCTGCATCGATCTCTACCCGCATGCCGAGGAGTTCGGCTCCGAGGGCTACCTCTCCAGCATCATGCTGCATCTATGCTTCATCGAATACTTCCGCGGCAACTGGGAAGGGATTTTCGCGTATCCGGACATTCTGGAAACCATCTCGAAGGAGGGGCACGATCACAAGATGCAGTTGGCGGAGTCCCTCGCCTGGCGAGCCGCCTTGGCCCGCCATCGCGGCAACGAAGAGATGGCCCTACGCCGCTACCGCTCTGCCGAGGTGCGTTTGTCGCGGCTCACCGCTCCGCCGACCAGCGGCTACTTCCAGGCGGTGGTTGCTTATCACGAGCAGGGAGCCGACTGGGAACAGGCCCTCGCCGCCCGCGATCGCGAATTGGCGATCGTCGCGCATACCGGTCAATTTCACTACGAATGCCTTATCCGCACCGAACGCTGCCGCATCCTCCAAAAGCTGGGCCGCCCCATCGGGGACGCCATTGCCCAGACCCGCGAAGCGGCTTCGCGATTGCGCGAACCGGGGTACATCCTGGCTAAACTGGATCCGGCGAATCGTTGAATTGGACGTTCGGCGCGAACTGGCCGCGACCGCAGGTTTTGTGGAGGCGGATGCTCGCCTTAAGACTTGAGCAGTTGCTCGCCGACGAGGCGGACTCGTTGCACGGCGGTGCGGAGGTTTTGCTGCAGTTCGCGGAGGATGTCGTAAGCGTGGTCGAAACGCTGCATTCGCTCGGTGAGTTGGCTCAGCGACGAGTCGGGGTAGAGCAAGCAGGCCGACAGATCCTTGATCGAAGGCTCCATCTGGTGCAGGAGCAGATCGTAAACCTTGCGAGCGGTCTCTTCGGATTCGACCGTCGTGCGGTGCAGAGTGCGAAGCAGTTCGCCGTGGACGTTCGGATCGATGGTGCGCTGGGGATCCAGCGAGACTGACTCTTTGGCGACGCGGCCGGAACCGGGCTCGGGTTCGTCCTTGATCTGCGGCCGCTGGGCTTCGAGGGCCGCGTCCATGCCCTGCATTGCCTTTTCCCAACCGGGCCGAATCTCAAGTGCCTGCTTGTAATGGGCGATCGCCATCGCGTATTGGGTCTTCTCCATGAAGATGTTGGCGATGTTGACGTGGGCATCCGCCATGCGCGGATTGACGCGAACCGCTTCGCGGTAAGCCTGGATGGCCAGGTCGAACTGTCCCATCTGGCGATAGACGAGGCCGAGGTTGTAGTATCCTTCGCCCCGATTCATGTCGAGTTGGATGCCGCGGCGGAGCGATGCGATCGCGTCCTCGTATCGAGCGAGCCGGTTCAGCACGGCTCCGAGATTGATGTGGCCGCCCGCTCGCAACGGATCGAGGCGGGTGACTTCGCGAAAATGCTCGGACGCGCCGACGAGGTCGCCGCTGAGGAAGCAAACCGTGGCCATCCCGTAATGAACGTCGGGATTATCCGGCCGAGCCGTCAGGGCGTGGTGGTAGCATTGGCGCGCGAGGTCGTGCCGCCCTTGGGCGATGGCCTTCTGGCCTTTGGCGAGCAAGGTCTCGAGCGTTTCCTTCGCCATGGGGTTGCTTTACGGATGGCAGGCGCGCGGCACAGGTTTCCCAATTATAAAAGACGGTTTCGGAACTGAACAATCCGAAACCGCTTTCCGAAGCGGGAAAGGGGCATCCCGAACCCCTACCTCCGTCATGCCCGGCACTTTGCTTACCCGGGCGCAGCCAAATGCTCACGCTGAAGATCCACTGCAGCAATTCGTTGTGGCGAGTCGGCGTTCCGAAAGGAGAAGATTCGAAGAAAGCATGGAGCCAGGATGAGCGGGTCGATCAGGTAGTCCCACAGGTTGGGGGACGCCATCCCGCCGACGGCGAACGCCAAGCAGCCCGCAAGCAGCGCCAGAGCGCACGCGGGTTCCGCTCGCCACATGCCGACCATCGTTGCCAAGAGAACGATCAGCAATGTCTGCGGCGCGTAGCCCAGGCCGTACAGGTCGAAGGGGAGAATCCCGAGGGTCGAGAGAATCAAGGCGGTCTCGACCAGGAACATGCCGAAGGCCGCGTCTCGTCGCCAAGGCCGAAGCAGCGGATGCCGCATGCCGACGATGCGGAAGACGCCGATAAGCAAAAGCGCCTGCATCGACAAGCTGAGATCCCCCAGCACGCCGCGGCTCAATCCAACCAGCGAAGTCCGGCCGAAAGGGACGATGCCGAGCCATGCGGTTCCCAGCATCAAAAGCGGACGCCATTTGAGCGGCACGCGAAACAGCGCCAGCAATCCGCCGGCAAGGTAGACGACGAGCAGCACGTGTCCGCTGATCGAAAGCAGATCGCCGACTTCGCTCATGGCAGCCGCTCCTCTACCCATGAGCGATTGAAGCGGACATGCTTGATGGCGTCGCGCTTCCAGGTGTAGACGACGTCGATCGTCTCTCCCTCGACGAGCAAGGTCGGGTAAGAGAATTCGATCTTGATGTCCGTGTTTTCCTCGAGGCGATGCATTTCCTTCCAGGTCTTGCCGTCCTTGGACCATGAAAGCGCAAGCACCTCCCGCATCCGCGGCGTCGCGTTGTGGCACATGAGGAACAGGTCCTCCTTGAGACGCGCCACGGCGACCGAAGCGTCTGGATTCACCTGCGCGAGACCTTCGATCGGCGTCCACGTTCTGCCGCCGTCGTTCGTTTCCTGGTAGATCAGTCTCTGATTCGGCCCCATGTTGCGGCACCAAATCGCGGCTCGATCGGCGTCCAGCGGCACCAGACTCGGTTGCAGCGCATCGCGATAGGTCCACTCCGTCCGCACCTTCGACAGGAGTTGGCCCTTGCGATCGAATCGGAGCATTTCGGGATATCGGTAAGCCAATTCGTGATAGACGGGCAGCAGGAAACCGCCGTCTTGAAGATTGACGCCCGGCTGCCTCGCAAGCGTGCTGAGATTGATGAGCGGGCTGACGACGAATTGCCGGGGATTCGACCAGGTTGCGGCTTCGTCGTCCGAAGTCGCGTGGTTGAGAATGCTGGTGGACCAACCGCCGACGGCACAAGTCACGAAGAAGAGATGCAGCCGGCCGCGAACGTCGCGGTGCAAGGCGGCGTTGCCGATGCGGCGAACGAATCGATATTCCGCGCTGCTGACCGAGAGCGGAGAAAAAATCGCCTTCGGACTCGTCCATGCTCCGTCGCGATAGAAGGCCTGATAAAGCTGCACATCGACCGCCGCTTCCTTGCTGCCGCCGAACCAAACAGCAACGCGGCCGCCGTCCTTCAAAGGAGCGAGCGTGGCGCTATGGACGACGGGTGCTTCAGGAACCGTGCCGATGAACGCGGTTTCGAACTGCGGCTTCACGGCAACTACGGGCGTCGGCGGAACGACGAACTTCGCCGGCGGCGGGGTCGGCCGCCAGGCAAGCATGACGGTCATCGCTGCAACGATGGCGAACGCGATATGAGGCGAAAGCTGCATGGGCGGGGAAACCGGGACCAAGGAGCGAAGCCGATATCCTGCCGCCCAGGAATCGCCCAGGCAAGGTCATTCTTCGCCGGCTCCGCGTAGCAGGGTCGATTCATGGCGCCCAACTTGCAAATGCAAGTCTGAAATGAACTGAGGTCGAAATGGCAACGCCGACGACGAAACGCTTGCTCGAATGGACCGCTCGCGATCTCATGACGCGTCACTTGCTCATGGTGCCCCAGGAGATGCAGATCCAGGGGGCGGCTCGCATGCTCTCGCGCGCCCAGGTCACCGGCGCCCCGGTTGTGGATGAACAGGGGAAGTGCGTCGGCGTCGTCTCCGCGACCGATTTCCTGCACTTGGTCGAACAGGATGAGCTGCCCTTGCGACATCGCGAGGAGATTGAGGCTGAAGGCGACGCGAACCCTCAGATACCCACGGTCCGCGAGGTGATGACGCGTGATCCGGTCATGGTCGAAGAACGCACGCCCATCGCCCGGCTGGCGAAGATGATGCTGGACGCGCGCATCCATCGTGCGATCGTCGCCGACGCTCAGCAGCGGCCCGTCGGCATCGTGACGACCACGGACATTTTGGCGGCGCTCTCGCGAGCCGATTCCGGCGACGGTGCAGCCTGACCCACTGGCGCCGCCCAACCCCAACCCCACAGCGCTTTGGGATGCTGGTCGGCAATCGAGATCACTCGAAGCTTCGAGAACCGATTGTCGCGGGCGGCGGTGCGATCAGACGATACTGCACTTGCATCAGTGGCGACGGCATCGGTGGCGGCACAGGACGCTTCGCGACATCCATCATGGGCTTCAGCGGATCGCGCAGCCACACTTGGGCCTGCTCGTAGCGGTCGCTTAAGTCGTAGTGGTCGTCGAAGATCAGATCGCGCGGATACATGGCATTCGCCTTGTGCTGCTCCGCATCCAGGGCGCCCGCAATGGCGGCCCCGGCCACGACCAGTTCCGAGCAGATGTACGCATCGCGATCCGTCAGCGTCGCGCCCCACATCCAACGCCGCACGGGGCCCCTCGCGCGAAACGGCGTCCCTTGCAGCAGCATTCGGCCCAACGCATAGCGTTTGCCGTCCTGCGCGAGCGCGAACTTCGTCAGTTCCGCCGATTGCTCGGCCGTCGAGGCCTTTTTGCATCGGCGGACATGGATCGTTCCCTCGAAAGCATGCAGCCGCGGCGCGATCTCCATCACTCGGCAAAGCAACGTGTCGTTCGGCCCCGCTTCGACCAGCGCAGGCGTGCCGTCGGGCCGCTTGAAGACGAGAGCCGAGTGATAAGGAGCGTCGGAGCCGACCATCTTGTAGAGCAGGCCCCACTTCACGCTATGGTCGTTGAAGAAGACCATGTCCCCTTGGCGCGGTTCATACGGTTCGCTGCTTTGACGCACTGCACCCTCGGCATCGCGCTCATGCCGCAGCAGATGCCCCGCGCGAAGCGGAGTCTGAGCCGAGACATGGTTCGCACCTCCAAGGACGATAAGTGCCGTCCAGAGCAGACGCATGTTCCTCTCTCCGCCCAGGGGAATCGCCAGACAGCAGAATGGCAGACCCATGTCCGCCTTCTTCCTGTTCGGCAATCGGCATGAGCCGCATGATGGGGAGAATCGGCAAACGCGCCCACTTCGGCACTTGCGTCGCGACCCGCCCATCGTCGTCGGCAAGGTTTCGCCAGCTTGACTCGCGGCCAGCTCCTTTGGGCAAATCGGGTAGGAGGGGGAAGTACTTCCCCCGTCCTCCCACACCACCGGACGTACTCATCGTATCCGGCGGTTTCT
>JAIEPT010000145.1 GCA_019748295.1 Gemmataceae bacterium
CGCAGTAAGCGGTTCGGCGTGACGCCATGCGAAACCGCTTACTTCGTGCGCGGCTCCTTCGTCTTACGCCTGCGAAGACGCCATGCGAGCCGGCCAGGGATCCGCCCAAGCATGGCACGCCGCGGCTGCTTCAACAGATCCAAACGACTTATGTCGAAGATGCAATATCCTGCCGGAGGGAGAGGGGAGCAAAACCGCGCTCCGCTGCGCGTCGCGGCTAACCAGCGGAAGGGACCAACCGGGGCCGCGGCACCAATGCGGCGAGCACCTTGCCGTGGCGTTGCTTCAATTGGGCGAAATCCATTCGCAGGAAGCCGAGGAGGGCGGGGTCGGGACGCTCTTTTAGGTATTCGTTCGCATAGGCCGCCATTTGCAGATCGTAGCCGGCTTTGCTGTGCGTGTGGAGGTGGCATCGGCCTTCGTGGCGGCGAAGGTCGCCGTCGAAGCGGGGGCCGATGTGGTACAGCTCATGAAAGAGCGTTGTGAGCTTGTCGTCGAAATCGCGCTCCAGGTATCGCGGCAGGCAGAATGTCATCAGATAGAGGAATTCACGGTCCCCCTCGAAGTATCGCTGCACCTGAAACGGGATGCCCCGCCGCACTCGAACCAAGTCGCCCCCCGCGAACCGCAACGGCGTGACGCGGGCTTGCAGCCCGTGGCGTTCGCCGGTCCTCGCTTGCACGTAGCCGATCAAGATGCGCGACGTCTGCAGATGCGCGAAATAGGGGGAGCGTTTTGCGATGTCTTCGGTGAGTCGTGCGATCGCCATCGAGAAATCGAAAGGCTGATCGCGTGGCCCCGTCTCATGCCATTCGGCGCCCGGCGAAAGCGAGGCCGATCGACGACGCAAGGCAGGCCGCACCTCGCGTATCGGGACCTTTTCCCAACGGTATTCGAGCGGATAGCGGCTTCGGGGCGGCGGGGCGGACACGCGTCGTTCCTTCGGGGCGGCGGATCCTTTGGAGAACATCCTATCTTCCCCGTCTGCGTCGGCAGTCCCTGTTTTTTCGTTCCCGATCAGCGGGCCGGCAAGTTGGGATAACGAGGCAATCGCCCGGTTGGCGAGGCTCCGCACCTTCTTGCCGATTCTTGAACCGATTCGCTTTTTCGACTGCATTTTGCCGTCCGGTTGTGCCGATGAGTCCAAAGACTACAGCCTGCTTGGTTCCAAGGAAGGCGCCGCAGGAAGCGAAGACGAGGGCGATGCGATGACGACGCGAACTCATACGATGGTGTCAGCCGTGCTCCTCGCCCTCTCCGTGGTCAGCGGCTGCCAGACCCACAATCTAGAGACGGGGCTCACGCTCCCCTCCGGGCACTATCTGCGTCATCCGCCCCAATACTTCCCGCCCTCTCCGCCCTTTCCCTTAAGCAAGGAGCTGGAGACATTGGAAGAAGCGACCAATCGAGTCAACGCGCCGCGTCCCGCAGTTCCGCTGCCGTAGTCGGGGCGTCGAGGGATCCCATCCGTCTTTGATCAGGCCGCCAATCGCGGTTGAGGTTTCGTCCGTTTCCGTTGCGACTTAGCGCAATGCTTGAGGGCAAGCGGAACCGCTTACTGCGTGCGCGGCTCTTGCGCAAGCCCTGAGTTTGTTGCGGTTTCCCACGGATTGGAAGCTGATTTCGTGCAGAGTTTTCTTCTGACGCCTCAGTTCCAAGTTCGCAGCACGACGAATCCGAATAGTCGGCGCAAATCCGCGATTTTGTGATTGAACCCGCAAGTGCGCTCCTCTTACAATGGAGCAGGCCCCTTTCGGAACCATCCAGGCATCATCATTGGGTTCGTTCTTCTTGGAAGGAACCTTGGGGCCAAGGTTCGCAGTTCGTCGATACGTTCCTCGGCAGACGGTTCAGCAATCCGACGTCAGTGCCACGACTCCGCGTCATGATCTAGGCTTATTCGGGAATCGGATTCCGCAGACCACGTCAGACACCGAGGTCGCCACATGAAGGTTTCTCTGGTGGTGCTGAGCGCCGGCAAGGCGTCAGGCCAGGCAATCGCCATTGCATTGCCGCAATTCGTGATCGGGCGCGATCCGCAGTGCAATTTGCGCCCCGCGAGCCCGCTCATCAGCAAGAAGCATTGCGCGGTCAAGATCCGCCAAGGCAATGTCTACATCGAAGACTACGGCAGCACCAACGGCACTTTTCTGAATGATCAACCCGTGAAGGGGGAGATCATGATGAAAGCCGGCGACGTGCTCAAGGCCGGGCCGCTCATGTTCCGTCTCGCCATCGAAGGTCAGCCCGCCGCCAATCCCACGCCGACGAACAAGACGCTTCCCGCCGCAGCTGCGACGACGGCCACGAAGCCAGCCTCGGTGAACGTGCCCCCCGCGAAATCGGCGGCTGCGGCTCCTCCAAAGCCGGCGTCCAATCCCGCCATGTCCCCTGCTGCCAGCACGGAAGACGATCTGGCGGCCATGATGCTCGGATCGGATGACGACAGCGAAACGACTTCCTTCGACGATTCGCAGGTGCCCGGCGGCACGACGATCATGGAGATGTCGGTTCCGCCCGAAGTGATCGCCGCCGCGGCCGGGATTGCCGAGACGAAGCCCGAGACGCCCGCCAAGAATCCCACTCCGCCCCCCGAAAGCAAGCTGAGTGCCTCCAGGACCCCTCCTCCTGAAGCGAAGAAGCCGGAGCCCAAGAAGGTGGATGCGGGATCCGCTCAGTCCGCGGCCAAGGCGCTGCTCGAAAAGATGTATCGCCGCGGCCGTTCGTAATGCCGAAGCCCAGCATGTCCGCCCCTTCCGCATCCCCTCGCAAGCCCCTCCCGCTTGCGTCGGGGGAAGCCCGCGCCCGCCTTCGCCGTAGATTGCTGGACTGGTTTGCAATCCATCAACGCCAACTGCCATGGCGCGCCAATCGCGATCCTTATGCGATTTGGATCAGCGAAGTCATGCTGCAGCAGACGCAAGTGGCGACGGTCATCCCCTATTTTCAGCGATTCATCAAGCAATTCCCCAATGCCGCCGCCCTCGCCAGTGCCGACGAGCAAGAGGTGCTGCGCGCCTGGGAAGGACTCGGCTACTACCGCCGCGCTCGCTTCCTGCACTTGGCGGCCAAGAAGATCGTCGCGGATCATGGCGGTCTGTTTCCCGAAGATCCCGATTCGGTACGAGCGCTTCCCGGTTTCGGCCGATACACGGCCAATGCCGTCCTCTCCCAAGCTTTCAATGCGAAGCTGCCGATCCTGGAGGCGAACAGCCGTCGCGTGATCAGCCGATGGGCGGGCATCGAAGGGAACCTCAAGACGCGCGAGGCGGAAACGGAACTCTGGAAATGGGCCGAGGATTTGCTGCCGCAGAAAAGGGCAGGGGACTTCAACCAAGCCGTGATGGAACTGGGCGCCCTGATCTGCAAGCCGGAAGGCCCGCGTTGCGGCGACTGCCCCGTGCAAAAGGAATGTTTCGCGTTTCTCCATGATGCCCAGGATCGCATCCCTGCCAAGTCGCCGCGTCCTCTGGTTACGGAAGTCCATGAATTGGCTTTGGTCATTCGGCGTGATGCCCAAGTCCTCCTTGTGCAGCGTCCCCTCGGCGGCCGCTGGGGAAGCATGTGGGAGTTTCCGCGAACGGAAGTGACAGGCGACGTGGAACAGGCCGCCGCCGACCTTTTGGGAAGCATCGGCGTACAGGCGACGCTCGGATCCGAGTTGGCCGTGATCCACCATGGCGTCACGCGTTTCAAGATCCGATTGACGTGCATGGAGGCAAGGTGGTCGAAAGGGATGTTCCAGCCGGGCCCCTATCTCAAAGGAAGATGGATCGAACCCGAGCAGCTTTCCGATTTTCCGCTAAGCCGTCCGCAGCGTCGCCTCGCCTCTGTTCTCCAAAATCGTCAGATATCGCACATTTCCTAGGTTCACGACGGATGGTGGAATACTCTGGCTTTTCCAAGGTCTGTTTCCCTCGAATGGACGAATTTGTCTCACGTTGGCAGGTCGGCTGAGCCGATATTGCACAATTTGTTGGAAAACGTCTTCGCATTTCCCGACATTGAACTTCCCAATCCAGATTTGCTCGAACACGTTTAAGTGCCGAAGCAACCTGAAATTCGCACGTTGCGGCGACTTCTCGAAGGTAGCATGGTGCGGATCGAAGGACTGGTATCGGAATTGCTTCCTGCGAAACGCCCTGGATCGGTTCTTGTTCAGGGATGCTCCCAGAACCGATCACGCCATGAGGTAGATTAGGGCAGACATCAAACCGGCCTCGCTCGATGGAGGGTAGCGACATGTTGGTACTGAGCCGCAAACTGGGTGAGAAGATCTACATCAACGACAACATCTGCATCACTGTGGTGGACATCGACCGGGGCAAAATCCGCCTCGGTATCGAAGCTCCCCGCGATGTGCCGATCTTCCGCAAGGAACTCGTCCTCGATGGCGAAGAAGCCGGCAAGGCCCTCCTCGCCGCCAAAGGTTGATCGCTAGTCTGTTGTCGTTCGTTCGGCCCGATATCAAAAAGCCCTCGGACTCCCCGAGGGCTTTTTCGTTGCGCTGTCTGAACGTGAGTCAGGCGCGGGAAAACCCGTTTGGTGACGGCGAGCGTGAAGTTTTCCGAAAACCGTGAAGCAACCACTAAGTTGGTGATTCTTACTATTCTCGGAGCTGTTTGCTTGCGAATTTATCCGTTTGGTATCGGTGCCGCACGTCCGTTTTCAGCTACGTTGCGCAACCTTCCAAATGCCCATGGTAATCGGAAGGTCCACTAAACGCAAAGTCGGTGGATATATGGCAGCCGTGCGCATGGATCAGACAATCGGGCGAGGCGCCGAGCCCTCCCAATCGTCGGCCGGTTTCTTTTTAAGCCGATTTTATGCAGCAAGCTGGCGGGTCGGAGTCGTTTCCCGCAACTCCGCCACCAAGCTCGTCGTCAGCTCCTCTTCGAGCCGGGCGAGGGCGCGGGCCACCGTGGAGCCGTCCATCACGCGATGATCGTAGATGAGACGCACATCCACATCCCCTTGGTCGTCGATGACGCCATAGGTAAGCGTCGTCGTGATGGGCGAAAGAGGATGCAGAGATTCGGAGCCAAGCCCCGAATAGACCGACAGGGCGAAAGTGCCGAAAAAATGGCCGCGCTGACTGCCGAGGTTGAGGCCAAACCACCAAAGCCAGCGCCGTAAGGGCCAGGGGAGCCGGCTCACCTGCAGCATGCGGCAAAATTCGGGCAACTCTTCGAAGGGCGCCGTTTGCAACGTGCGGATGCGCTCCGCGATCGCAGACAATGGTTGCGTGTCGGGCCGATTGACGCGGCCGAAAAAGACGCCGCGTTCCCCCTTATGCTCTCGCTCTACCGCGACACTTGCAACGCTTTTGGGGTATTCGTAGAGCCGGGCCCACGGGAACTTGACGTACGCGCGCCGCAATTCCGGGATCTCCGCCGCGACTTTCGCGAATGCCTTGATGAAGATCGCCGACCAGGGGATCCGGCCTGGATGATTCGCACGCGCAAGCACAACGCTTCCCAGCCGCATGCGGCGTTGCACGGGCACGGTCGGGGCTTCGCGTGCGGCATGAAGCAGATCGCAAACGAATCGCCGCATGGGCGAAAGCGGTATCGAAAAACCACGCATGTTCGATCTCTGGGCGAGGAATCGGCAGCGGGGAAGGCTGAGGCCGAGTTAGCATTCGTCAGCGCTAGTCATCGGACGCCGCAGGAGGTTTTCTTTGACGATTGAGCGCCTTTTCGGGGGTTTGGGTTTCTTTTCCGCAGCAACCGAACGTGCGGGTTGCGGTAAATTAAGGCTTGTTCCGACTTTAACGATTATCGAGGATGCGTTCATGAGCGCCAAAAAGATTCTACTCATCGCCGGAGATTTCGTCGAAGACTACGAGATCATGGTTCCGTTCCAGGCGTTGACCATGGTCGGCCATACCGTGCATGCGGTGTGCCCGAAAAAGAAGGCGGGCGAAAGCATCCGCACGGCAGTCCATGATTTCGAGGGAGATCAGACTTACACGGAGAAACGCGGGCACAACTTCACGCTCAATGCCGACTTCGCCGCCATTCGCCCGGAAGATTACGACGCGCTCGTCCTCCCCGGCGGTCGCTCGCCCGAATACCTGCGGCTCGATGGCCGAGTGATGGAGATAATCCGGCACTTCGCGGAGAAGAACAAACCGATCGCCGCGATCTGTCATGGGTTGCAGATTCTCGCTCCCGCCGGCGCTTTGAAGGGGAAGAAGGCAACCGCTTATCCTGCTGTCGGCCCCGAGGTGACTTTAGGCGGCGGGACGTATGTCGATGTCCCCGTCGATCAGGCCGTGGCGGACGGCAACCTCGTCACCGCCCCCGCCTGGCCCGCCCACCCGCAGTGGCTCGCGAAGTTCCTCGAAGTCCTCGGCACCAAGATCACGCTTTGATCGACCCGTGCTTTAGGCGAGCGGCGCCTGCATTTCTCCCCTCTCCCTCCGGGAGAGGCCGGGAGAGGGGCCGGGGGTGAGGGCGTGCGACATGGCGTTACGCGAGAAAAGGCGCCCTCACCCCAACCCTCTCCCGGTCTCCCGGAGGGAGAGGGGAGAAAATGCAGGCGCCGCTCGCCTCATTAGCGATTCGCGACTGGATGCGTGCAATCGCACGGCATGCAATCGCGAAGCGCTAAAGCGGGGGTGCGTCATGTTACTTAATGCGTGAGGGCGAATGATGCTCCAAGACCGCGAAGGAAGTGTTGGCCGCAGCCATCGAAAGAGCGACGCTCGTTTGATGCCGTAGCGATGCCGACCTGATGTCGCTGTGCGAACGCAACTGACCTTGAAACGACCGGCTTTTTGCGGGTCGTTTCTGTTGTGCGCCAGGCATGTTGCGTCTCAGGAGGTGCAAATCCTCTGCGGGCGGTGATGGCCCGAACCGCAAGGCTAG
>JAIEPT010000169.1 GCA_019748295.1 Gemmataceae bacterium
GAAGTCGTTTGGTGCAACTTCTAGTTGCTTCTGCGCACGTTCATCAGCGTCCTCAGAATGAGGCTGTCCGTCATTGCTGGACAGTTGGTCTCGCGGCGAATCAGGCCGCAAAACTCCTTTGCGTCATCAGGATGGCAAACAAGCTCGTCGATCGTCCATGCAGGCGTGGTCGAGTTCTTCCGCTCGACAAGCAGGTCGCGAAATTCGATGGGTGCAAGATTGCATCCGCATTCCTCAAGCTCAGTTTCAAGGCGACGAGACATGCGTTTTCCTCGCGGGGTAAGTTGGTCGATGGAAATGCCTACGGCATCTGCGAACTTTCGCAACATGCTGACTCGCGGGTCATGCCCTTGCATGAATTGCCAAGCAGCTTGTCTTGCGGTTTCTTCGGAATAGCCCATGCGCCGCCCAAGCTCCACGAGCGAGAGGCCGGATTCCTCGAAGAACGTGCGAACCTTGGCCATTGCCGGTTCGTCTTTCGGATTCTTTGCCATCGACGAAGTATATGATCCATTTACAACAAAAGGCAATCGAAATCCGTAAATGGTCCATTGACGGCAAGCCTTTCAGTTTTCGTTCAGCCCGAATTTCCGAGTGTGCAGACGCACCTTCCACATCACCTCGCGGCCGATGACTTCCTTTGATTCCATGTCGCTCGGAACGACTTCGAGGATGCTGAATCGCAGATTCCCTGGATCGCATTTCCGCAGCCGCTTGTTTCCCCCGTGGCCGGACTTCGAATAGTTCAGCCAGCGTCCCAAAATGTTGTCGGCCCCGCAGGCCGAGCCAACGTATCCCTTCCCGTCTTGCTCGTCGAAAATGTAGTAAATTCCCCGCGTCTGTGCCAAGATCGCCTGCCACTTCGTCGGCATAACGGCAAGTTCTGCCCACGTGAAAACCAGGCTGCGCCAGTCGGGCAACTTTCCGTCGAAAATGGGTTCATCGAGGATGGCGTGGATTGGGAATGCGTTGTCCTGGGCCCACCGCGCCCATGCAATTCCAGGAGGCGGCCAGCGAACGATCAGTTTTCCCCGCCAGTCGGCATAGTGCTTCAATAACTCAAGATCGAAAAAGCACTGGGACTCCCGGTCGCCGACGGAACCCATTCCCAACTTGAGCAATTCTTTCTGTGCGGGCATCCGCAGCAGCTGCTCGTGACTGACCGTCTTGTAGCCGCGAACTTCGTAGAGGCCGACGAAGAATGCAAGTCCTGGCGTATGGCCGATGAATGACGCCACGATCTTTGCTTTTTGAATTTGGTTTTCGACGCGGGGATTTTGTATTTGCTGATACGAGTTAAACACCTCCGGACGCTCGAAGGCGAGCCAAGGGAAAACCCTCCGGAGTTCACGTTCCGGAGGTCGATGCCGAAGGACCAGAACCTTCGCCGAATCGAGGCCGATCTTGCATAGCAGGTCGCTCAGTTCCACTTCATGGTCTCCTGCTTGGAGGCGGCGCTCAGCTTGCCCCAGGCATGCGTTCAAAAATTCGGAAGTGATAGGTCGAAGGAAAGTCGCCGCGGGTGGAGATGCTTTCGCGGAGCATGTTGAAGGGACGGGCCGAACGCAATCGTTCGCAGAAAGCATCGACCGAAATCAGCCCGCTACCCGAAGAATCGTAGGGACACCGGGAGTTCACTTTGAATTGCTCGTATCCACGGCACATTCGTTCCAGCGCATCAACCGGGACCGAATGCACGTCGCGCGAGCAAATCACCCAGACGAAGAGATCCGGCTTGCGAACGCACCAGTCCTCATAGATCTTCGGCATCACTCCCCACGACGCGCCCTTGATGCCGCCTGTTTTCACCTGCTCCCACATCGCCGCAAGGTCGCCGCCATGCTTGGCGAGTTCCTTTGCCAGCTTTTCTTCGCATAGATCCCAGTTGAACTTGAACTCGATCCGCTTGCCGTCGACGAGCAGGTCTCGCTTTTCGTCCTCCAAGTCGAACGGGATGCCGCGTCGCCAAAGGCACTTTGCGATCAGGTAGACGATCGGCCGCTCCTGCATGATGCTTGCCAGGTAGGAACTCATCTCCTCGAGATCCTTCTGGAACCCGGGAGAACGAAGCAGATCCCGCAACTCGGCTCCCGTCATCACTCGCCCTCTTCAATCGGCTTTTGTTTATGTCGGTTTCGCTGTCGTCGAATCTCCAGGCCCACAATCCCTCGCGGATTTTTACCCGCAAATGTGCCGCACAGCGGCGGTGCGTATCAGAACGTCAAAGTGCGACGCGAGCTGATTCTGCGAAGGATTCGCCTCTCACCAGCGTGCCGACCTCGATGTTGCGAGCTTGGGCGGCTTCCGTGAAATTCGTAGACGTCACGAAGGCGATTCGTCGATCGACAACGATGCACTTCGCGTGCATGGAGGAACGCTTGAAGTCCTCGACCGCCAGCGAACGAGGGTCGTGGTAGATTTCCGGCAGCCGTTCGCAGGGCCAATCCTTTTCCCGAAAGCGTTTCAAGCGAGCAATCAACGATGTATTAACGCTATCAAACTCGATTTTCTGACCACTGCTCGCTTAGCCGCTCGGCTTGTTTGATCACCGTATCGACCGCCGACTCCTGCCCCTCCGGCGGATACTTGTATTTTCTCAGCAGCCGCCTGATCAACAGCCGCATCTGCGCCCGAACACTTTTCCGGACCTGCCAGTCGACCGACGTGCTCTGCCTCAGTTTCGCCGTGAGTTCGATGGCCAAATCCTTCAGCGTCTTGTCGGTCATCTCTTCGAGAACCTGCGGGCGTTCGGCCAATGCGTCGTAAAAGGCGATCTCGTCGCCGGACAAGCCCATCGATTCGTTCTTGAGGACCGCCGCCTTGAAATCCTTCGCCATCGCGATCAGTTCTTCGATGACGGCCTTCGTCTCGATCGCCCGGTTGTGATATTTCCGCAGGGCCTCCAGCAAACGGTCGCTGTACTTCTTCTCCTGAACGATGTTCCCTCGCGTGCTCGATTTAATCTCATCCCGCATCAGGCGTTCGAGAAGTTCGACCGCCAGGTTCCGCCGACAGTCACATCTACGGCGAATGGCACGGCGGCAGCTTGGCCCTGCCGAGCCGCTTGTAGTCGTTGTAGCTCGTGGTCTGCCCAAAAAGCAAAACCCTCGAAGCATCCTGCTCCGAGGGCTAGCCTTCGGCAAGGCAACTACCCCATCTTCGCCGCCACCTCCGCCGCACGCCGCAGATCGATGCCCGCGTAGTGCAGCGTCATGTTGAGCGTCCGGTGGCCCAGCGTGGCCCGTGCGGCCTCGGCTCCCTGATCCCGCTCAATCAGCAATGCCGCGGTGTGTCGCAGCTGGTGCGGATGCCAGTGTGGAACGCCAGCCTTCTTGCAGGCTCGGGCGATAGCGCGGGCGTAGGCGTGAGAAGAAAACCTCGTCGCAGGCTGGCGCAGAGGCGTCCCCTTGCTGCGGTCGATCTGCGAAGGCTGAACCGATGACTTTCGCAACGCCCGCCTCGCGGCGTTGATTTCTGCCTGCTGGCGACGCGGGCTGAAAACATGCTCGTCCGACGCGGCAAAGTCGAGATGACGGCGGATGGCGTCCTGAGCCTTGGGACCAATCGCAATGGCCCGAACGTGCCCCCTATGCGCAGTTTTGTGGGTCCGTGGCCGGTAGACCCAAACGTCACCAGACTTGTCGATGTCGCGAAAACGCATGGCGCAGACTTCGCCTGGCCGAGCGCCTGTGCGAAGTTGAAAAAGGACCATGTCGCGGATATGCGGCGGCATTGTGCCGAGGGTCTCTTCGACGGCGTGGGGATCGACCGGAAGAACCGGCTCCGTTTCGCGGACGCCTCGTCCCCGCTTCATCGGCTCGACCGACTGCAACTCGACCAATTGCATGGGCGTCGCAAGCTTCTCGCTCACCGCCCATCGAAAGAGGGCGCGAACTCGCCCCATATTGCGATTGATCCTGGCGCGGCACCAGCCGATCGGCCGTTTGTGTTTGCGACGAGTCTCGCATTCCTCGAAAGTGAGCCACGCCCCGTTCGCCATGGCTTTCTGAATGGCTTTTAGTTCGAGCGACCCGAAGATTTTTGCGGGGATGCTCCCGTAGAGCCGGAGCAATGGGCGAATCGCTTCGCGTTGGCACTCTTGTTCGCCTGTGGGGCTGCCGTCGGCATCGACGTATTCCGCCTCGACCTTGCGCTCCATGTAAGCGAGAACCAACTCATGGACGGTCAGATCCGCGCCGGACGAGGGTGGGGGAAGTCTGCCGCCATTTGCTCGCAACAGTCCGAGCAAACGCTCGTACTCCGTCAAGCTTTGCGGCGAGTCGAAGTCGCCGGGCAGCATTATCTGCTTTGGCCGGCCGAGGTGATCGGAAACCGCAATTCTTGCTCGGCCCGATTGCTGATGGAGGAGGTAGGATGGAACGGACTTGCGGGGACGCGACATGGTTTCCTCAAGGTTCTTTGGAACCTTCCAAGGAATCCTGACACTTTGCCGCGCTCCCGAACATCGGGAGGTAAAGTCGCAAGTCTTTCGGCTGACAGGCTTTGTACCGAGTGGGCGTTATAGGATTCGAACCTATGACCCCCAGCGTGTCGAGCTGGTGCTCTAGCCAACTGAGCTAAACGCCCGGTTCGCTCAGGTTAGGAGAATCGACCTGAGCAGTCAAGGTTTCGGCCGGCGAGTTGCTGAAACATTTGTTCTTCCTGGGGAATTGTCGCTGGCCGCGCGTTTCCGGGACGCTTACGATGAAGGGAACGGGATTTCCTTTCCTTCGCTCGGAGTCGGTATGGCAAAAGAAGACGCGATCCAGGTACAGGGCAAAGTGACGCAAGCTCTCGCCAATACGCAGTTTCGCGTTAAGATCGATAACGGTCCCGAAATCGTCGCGCATATCGCAGGCAAAATGCGCAAGCACTTCATCCGCATCCTCCCCGGCGACATCGTGACGGTCGCTATTTCTCCCTACGATCTGAGCAAGGGACGGATCACCTTCCGCGGTCCCCTCCGCCAAGCAAAAGAAGCGGGCGTCGACGGCAGCGAATGACCAGCGCCATGCGTCTCGCGTTAATCATTTACCTAAGCCAGAACAAGCCCGACAAGTCAATAAACTTGTCGCCACGTCTTGCTACGGTCTCGCTTCCAGCGGCTTCCCCTCACGCAGCCAAGCTTCGTTGAACGATGCGGCACTCATCCGGGTGCCGAAGACGTGGACCATTCCATTCGGCGTCTGCGTCATCGCCATGTAGCCGTGGACGCCATCGACCTTGCGGACATGTTTCCAGGTGGCGCCGTCGTCGTCCGAGAGAGCGGCGAAGACGCCGCCGGTAATCGCAGTTTTGTTGTCGTGGCTGACGACCACCAGAGCGCCGGACGCGAGTTTCAAGGCGGCCACGCGTTGACCGGCGCCGATGCCGGGAAACGGCGTCGCGACTTCGCTCCAGGTTTTGCCGAGATCATTTGACGCATAGGCCGGCATGGGATGCGGGCCACGCATGAACGATAGAAGCGAGCCATCCGCCCGCTGCACCAGTGCCGGATGGATGACGTATCTCGTCGCGACCGCCCGCATGTCGCCGGGTTGCACTTTCCAGTTCTTCCCGCCGTCTTCCGAGATGGCGACCCGCTCGTCCCGGTGGTTATCGCCGTCGCACGCAAGCAGCATCGCACCGGTCTTTCGGTCGACGATGCAGGTGCAAGGCTGGCTCAACGGCAACGGACCATGGCGGGGGATGATGATCTTCGGCTGCGACCAGGTGACGCCGTTGTCGTCGGACCCGCGGACGAAATTGCTCGCATCGTCCCACCCCTTCAGCGACTGGGTGCCGAAATGGAAGATGCGCTTGCCGTCGCAAAAGAGCACGGGGGCGTGATCGTTGACGTCGGGCACGTCGAAGAACGGGGATGCATCGTCCCAGCGATCGCTTCCTGCGCGAAACCGGCTGCACGCCATCGCCACTTCACGGCCCGGTTCCGTTACCGTCGTGTACCACGCGGCGAGCAGGTCGCCATTCGGACAAAACGTGACGGCGGCGAAGTGATTGTGCTGGCTGAACATCGGCCCCCATGAATCTTTGGGGATCGCAGGGTTCTTCTTCCTCTCGGCCCAATTCATGAAAGTCGGCGCCTTGTTCGCTTCCGTGCTCGCCTTGATCTGCTTCACGTCTCGCTGATACGGCTCAACAATCGGCGGCAGCGGCTTTGCGTCAGGCATCTCGCCCAAGACGACGCGGAAACCGACGCAGCGATTCGCATCGTCCGGCAAATGACCGGAGCGGTTGGCGGAGCGGGCGTAACGCTTCGCCGTCATCGATTGCAACTGCCAACTCCAACCGCGAACGACGCGCGCATAACCGTGGGATCGGCCCATCGGATCGATTTGCTCGCCTGCTTCGTAGGGACCATGCCAATCGAGACACCACTCGGCCACGTTGCCGTGCATGTCGTGCAAGCCCCACGCGTTGGCGGGATAGCTGCCGACCGGCATTGTCGCTTGCGGCTTCTTCCCATCCTTGCTGACCCCAAGATTCGCCTGCTCCGCCGACAGATCGTCGCCGAAGGAGAACTTCGTTGTCGTCCCGGCTCGACACGCGTATTCCCATTCCGCTTCGGTGGGCAAACGGTACGGCTTCCCCTCCTTCTTGCTGAGCCATTGGCAAAACGCATCCGCCTCATCCCAGGTGACGAAGGTGACCGGATGGTCGCCGCCCGGAGAGGCGCCGAACTTGTTTCTCCACGATTTGCGAGCGGAGTCGAATTGCTCATACTCGGCATTGGTGACTTCGTGCACGGCCAGGAAATACGGATTGCCGATCTTCACGACGTGGGCCGGAGATTCATCGTCATCGCGCTCCATCCACTCGGTCCTTGATGCCGGGGGTTTCTCACCCGTGCCTCGTCGATAGTCGCCAGACTCGATGCGAATGAGCTTCATGCCGATCGAATTGACGTGTTCCTTGCCCTCAGGCAACTGCCCCGGAGTAGAGTCGAGAGGTAGCGCGGTGGTTTAGGGGCGGCCTATCCGTCCGGCCCTTTCGGGTGCCGGGGCCTCAA
>JAIEPT010000243.1 GCA_019748295.1 Gemmataceae bacterium
GCGGCTGCTCGCCTGCTGCGCCGTCGGCGTCGCGGGGCGTCGCATGCGGCGGACGAGGCGGACGATGCCGTAGATCAGCAGCACCCAGGGGCCGACGAAGAGCACGGCGACGATCAACCAGCCGAGGCTGAGCGATAGGCCACGCAATGCGATCTGGAATCCCTGGCGGATTTGAATGCCGGCGCCTTGATCGCGGGGCACCAAGAGTTCTTGGTTCGACAGCGTCAGTTCGAAGCGGGCCAGGGCGAGCGGGCCGTCCGGAGCCGTCGGGTTGTGCTTCGCCCGTTGGATCCGCACCTGGCCGACGCTTTTGATCCGCTTCAGCATCTTCTCCGATTCCGCGAGCGGCACATCGTAGACGACCACGGCGGTCACTCGGCCGTTCGATTCCTGGTTGCGTTGGCTGGGCACCGTGATCCGGCCGCCGGCGCCTTTGACCTGGCCCTCGAGAATCTCGAGCGTGGCTTCCACGTCGCGGACTTCAAGGGCCAGGGCGTGGGTTTCACGTGGTTCGATGCGCGATGCGGGGCTGAGATCGACCTTGAACGACGTCCGCTGTTCGGTTGCCCGTTCGCCTTCAGGACGGCGTTCGGTCGCGACGGAAAGGCGTTCGCCGAGGCCCGCGAGCAGTTCGTTGATTCGTTTCGTCTCAGCGACGGGCACATCGAACTCGAGCCGAGCGGTTACGTTTTGGCGGTCCTTTTCGTCCACGCTCGAAAGCCGAACTGCACCCTTCGCATCGAGCACGGCATCCCGCAGCTTGCGGTGCGAATCGATGACGTCGCGGACGGCCAGGGCGAGCCGCAATACATCGCGGGCCTGGAGTTGGCCGAAGTTGACGAGCGCGACTCGGAAGGTGGTCGGGCCCTTCTCGGGCTTCACGTCTTTCGGCGTCGTTGCGCCCCCCTCGGTGCGTTGAGCGACATCGGTGTCGAGCATGGCCGCAGTGCCCAGCTTGCGGAGCCGATCGCGCATCGCATCGGTTGCCTCGGCGGGCGTCTCGAACTCGAGGGCGACGTTGAACTCGCCGGTGCTTTGCTGCTTCGACTCCGACTTGATGACGCGCCCCTTAAGGTCGGCGATTGCCTTCTGCACCTCTTGCCGGGCTTTCTCGACGTCTTCGACTTCGATGCTCGCCTTCACCGTCGCGTTTTCAATGAGCTTGGCGGCGACCTGGATGTCCTTCTCCGTGAGCTTCACGCTCAGCGTGCTAAGGGCGGCGAGGTTGGCGTAGTAACGCAGTTCGCCTTCCATCCGCTCGATTTCGACACGGACTTTGCCGAGCTTTTCCTCTGCGATCACGAGATCCTTGATTTCGCCTTTGCCCTCCTTGATCACGCGAAGCAATCGCTCCTCGGTGATGCGATTCGCACGCAGGGCGGATTCCGTATCGACGTACTGCTTGGTCACATCCTGGCTGCCGATGTTCTGCCCCTTCAGCTCGCCTGCTTTCGCCAGAGCTTTGCGAAGTGCTTCGACGAGGCCATCGAGTTCCGTCGGCGGCACGCGAACGACGACGGTCCCTTCCATCTTGCCGTTTTCCCGTTTGCGGCTGTTGGTGGTGGCGACGAAGCCCCCCTTGGTCGCATTGGTGAGCCGGGTCACGATTGCCGCGGCATCGTCGAACGAATCGACTTCGAACTCGATGTCCCCCGAACGAATGACGACGCGACGAGTCTCGCTGCCGGTGGGGCCTTTGACTTCGGTGGCGCCTTTTTGCTTGGTATCGTCTTGGTTGGCGACGACGGCCGGGGCTTCGCCGAGGGGCCGATTCTTTGGATCCGCGACGGAAAGGTTGTCCGCCGGCCCATCGGAGGAGCCCGGCTTCTGCCCCGGCTTTTTCTCCGGCGTCTGAGCGAAGAAATCGTCGAACACTTTGACGGCGAGAACCGCCGTGTTCCGTGGGCGAACCTTTTTGCCGACTTTGTGGTCGTCAGGCTTTCCTGGCTGACGAGAGTAAGTCTCCGATTTCGGATCTTGTCGCGCCCGCATTCTCTTTTCCTCTTTGCCTAGCGGCGCCGACTCGAAATGTTCGTCCGCTTCGGGCGACATATTCCATGCGGGCTCGAGTCCAAGCGTCAAACCAAACGACTCCTTCTTTTCGCCGCGGCTGGATAATGCTATCGCGTTGGGCGGGCGATCGGCGATCGCATCGCCGTCCATGGAATAGGACTTGCCGACCTCTTCATTCAGCACTTCGGGACGGATTTGAGCTGTCAGCGCGGAACCATCGCTCAGGGAACCGAGCGGGATGTTCATCGGCTGGCTCACGCCCCGCTCACCGTTCCGATTGCGATAGAGAGTCAATGGAACCGAGACGTCGCCATGCCGATCGACGTTATAGTTGATGTCCGTGTCGAATTCGGTTGCGGCGGGATTGATATCCATGGCGAGAAAGGACGAAGATTCCTTCCACTTCGCTCTTTCACGGTCTTCCCAAACTTCGACTCCATCCGACAATACAACTATGCCGCCGTTGTTTCCGCGTGCCATCGATGATAGCCGCTTGCTTTCCTTGCTCTTCCCGTCCATCGATTGACTGTCGTCGAAAAACATAAGGCCAAGTTGTCGAAGCTTGTTTTGTGCAACGAGCGGCTGCCCTTCGTCGTCGAGAAGGTTGCTAAGCACCGCGCCTAATCCACCCAGGGCGAACAGCAGAACGACAGACGCGGCGATGCCGAGGATACGCAGCCAGGGGCGTTTCTTGGGCTGCGGCTTGAAGCCGGGAGGTTCGCGGTTGGCGATGAAACTCGGAACCGCCGGCGACGTGTCGATGTTTCGCAACCCGTCGATCAGCTTCGACTCAAGGGCAGCGTCAGGGCGGATGTCGGCGAAGACGTCGAGCAGCGTGCGGTCGAGCGATTCCATCGACGCCAATTCGTGCCCGCAATCCGCGCATTCCGCCGCGTGGCGCCGCAATCGCTCCACCGACGCGGCGTCGAGACCGGCGGTCAGGTAGAGCGGCAGTTGTTCATGAAACCATGCATGTTCCGACATGGTGCTTCTCCTCAGTCTGTAGGAGCCGCGCACGCAGTAAGCGGTTTCCGCGACGCACGGACCGCTTACTACGTGCGCGGCTCCTTATGCGAAATCGGGGCCTAATCGGTCGCGGAGCAGTTTCAACCCCCGATGCAGCATGCCGCGGAGTGCCCCATTGGTCAGGCCCAGTTGCGTTTCGATCTCTCCGAAATCCGCCCCCGCCAAATACCGCAGCGACAGCGGTTGCCGATATTCCTCCGGCAACGACTGCAGCACCGCCCTCACTCGCTGCTGACGCTCGGTCCGCTCGGCTGCTTCCGCGGGCTGCCCCGCGGGATCGGCGATGCCGGAGAGGTCGGACGCGGGAGCGACGCCGCCGCCCCGTTTTTGGGCGGACTCGCGGCGAACCGAATCCGTGAGCGTGTTGCGAGCGATGGTCAGGAGCCAAGTCCGCAGCCCGGCGGCATCCTTGAGGTTCGCCAGGGCACGGTAGGCGGAGAGGTAGGTTTCCTGGAGCAGGTCTTCCGCGCGATGGCGGTCGCCGGTTTCCAGGTAGAGACGGGAGTACACCAATCGCGAAGTGCGGCGAACCACTTCCTCGAAGGCGGCGCGATTGCCTGACTTCGCCTGTTCCACCAGGTTCGCCTCAACCGACTGCATTCGGAGTCTCCCGCTCTATACAAGGAGACGCTATCCCGCCGGAGGGCGCACGCCGAGGTGAACGAAAAAGAGGCGAAAGGCGAGCCCCGAAACGTCAGTGAGGGGAGGCAGACGGAAACCATGTCCCACGACGGCGGTCGGAGGGCCAAGCTTTCGGTCTGCCTCCCCTCACTGACTGACGTTCGGGGCTCGCCTCTCGGAGGTGCTAGTCGAGGTTCACGCCCGACAGGCCGTCGTTGAACTTGATCGCTTTCTGGAAGATGTCGGGGGCGATGCCGGTGCTGATGATTTTGCTGGCGCCGTCGGCCGTGGCGATCAGGAGGCCGGTTGTCGAAAAGGCATGGCCGTAGAGGCTCTCGGCATTGTTGCAGAGCGTTCCGCGTGGTTCGATCTGAAACGCCAAGTCGACGGCATTGATCTTGGAGGCGGGCTTTTCGTGCGTGCCGGCTCCGAAATAGGGGCCGTTCGTCGTGTTGGGAGCTTCGCGGAAAAGGGTATCGGCGGCGTTGCAGCGGGCGAAGCGGGTCGTGAAGGCGATCGTATTGCCGGTGCCGTCGGCGTTGGTAATTGCCGAAAGCGTAATGTTGGACGGCATGAATTGCTGAACGGGGACGGCTACCCCTAGAGGCACGTCCGCCCCATCATTCGAGAAGAGCCGGATGTTGGCGGCGAAGCTGGTCTTGCCGTTCATGTTCCCGGTCGAGGAGTCAAGGCTGGATTGATACGTCTTGACGGGGGCCGTCAGCCACTTCGGCTGATCTTCGTACAGGCCCTTTTGTTCGACGTAGGGGAGCAGGTGAATGAAGATGGACGCGGTGTACGAACCTTCGGTGCCGTAGGCGGAAGGAAGGTGGCGGGCGGAATCGTGGAAGGTGTGCGTCGCCAGCGCAATCTGCTTGAGACCGTTCAGCGTCTCCGTGCGGGCGGCGGCCTCGCGAACCTTTTGCACGGCGGGGATCAGGAGCGCCATGAGAACGGCGATGATCGCAATGACGACCAGCAACTCGATCAGCGTGAAACCGCGACGGCTTCGAAACATGGGAGGGCTACCTCGGCGAAGATAGATCGGACAATGACTTGTACCACATTTGCACGCCCGTCGCCAGCGAAGACATGCAAGATCGATTCTACTCGAATTCACTGCCTTGAGTACACGGCTTCCAGTTCGTTTTTCCAATGCGCGAAAATAGTTTCGCGCCGCATCTTCTGACTGACCGTCAGTTCGCCGGCGGCGACGGAGAACGGTTCGGGCGCCACCACCACCTGCTTGATGCACTCCCACGGGGCTGCGTCCTCGGTCGCTTTCCACGCTCGCTCGACGAGAAACGCATGCAGCCGCGGGGAAGCCGCATCGAGCCCCGAACATGCGGCCACACGGTTCCAATTCGGCACAACAAGAGCACAAAGAAAGTGCCGGCCTTCGCCGTAAACGATCGCCTGATCGAAGCAGGGATCAGCCAGCAGCATGCTTTCGACATGCGTCGGCGAGACCTTCTTGCCGTTCGAAAGCACGAGCAGATCCTTCTTGCGGCCAGTAATGCGGAGGTGGCCATCGTCATCGAGCATGCCGAGATCGCCGGTGTGCAGCCAGCCGTCGCGGATCGCGTGCTCGGTCGCATCGCGTTGCTTCCAGTAGCCCTTCATCACATGGGGGCCATAAGTCAGCACCTCGCCGTCCGCCGCGATCTTGAGTTCCGTTCCCGGCAACGCGGAACCTACCGTATCGTGCTTGGGACTCTCGAACCGATTGATCGCGATGACGGGAGACGATTCGGTCATGCCGTAGCCGGGGAGCAGCCGCAAGCCCGCATCGACCAGCGTTTGGCCCACGGAGGGCGGAAGCGGAGCGCCGCCCGATCCAAGCCAGCGAAGGCGGGGACCGAAAATGGCCCGCAGTTTCTTCCGGCGTTCGTCCGCCGAAAGACACGCGACGCTCGCCACCACCTTCTCGTAGAAGCGCGGTACCGATTCCATCTTCGTGGGCTGAATCTCCGCAAGGTCGGCGACCACCGTCTCCGGCGACTCCGCCAGCGCCAGTGTCGCTCCAACGACGATCGATTGGTAAAGCTCGACCGTCCGCGCGTAGATGTGGCTCAGCGGCAGCCAGTCGAAAAACACGGCATCGGGCCCCGCATCCGCGCACTCCGCGATCGCCGCGGCATTGCTGAGAAGATTGCCGTGCGTGAGCATCACGCCCTTCGGGTTCCCGGTCGTTCCGGACGTGTACATAATCGTCGCGAGATCGTGCGGCGATGTTTCCGCCTCGATCGCGTCAAGGCGATCGCCGAGCCCCGCGTTGCGGCCCGAATGCAAGAACGCTTCCCAATCGGCCGCGTTGTCGAGCCGATCGAACGAGACGATGCCAAGCAAGTTCGGCAGAATGGCGGGCAAATCGACCACTTTCTCGATCTGCGCCGCAGTCGAAACGAACAGCCATGACGCTTCGGAATGTTCCAGCTGAAAGCGAATGGCCGAGGTCGAAAGGGGCGCATGCAGCGGCGTGGAAACCATTCCGGCGCCCATGATCGCAAGGTCCGCGATCACCCATTCGGGGCGATTTTCGGAAAGAATGGCCACGCGATCGCCCGGCTTCAATCCCGCGGCAAGCAAGGCGGCGCTCGCGGAACGAACCATTTCCAGTCGCTCGTCCCAGGACACGTCGTGCCACAATCCCCGCCGTTTGGCACGAATCGCGCACCTTGGACCCAGGCGTTCGGTCTGGCGGCGAAGGACGGTGGCGAGGAGCCGATCGCTCATTGCGGGAAGCCGCTCCTAGAATGGAGATAGACCGCCGTTTCACGGGGATGGATCATGACGCAGAGCAGCAAGGGCACGTTCGTCACGCTGATGTTGACCGTCGTTCTGGGCGGTCTGTTTCTATTCTTTCTCAACGTCGTCAGCTTCGGCGCTTTCTCATATGTGCTCGCATCCGTCTTCGGGATCGCGTTCGTCGGCTTCGCCCATTACGCGCTCTGGGGATATTCCCTGTCGAAGGATCTCTCGCAGGAGCGAGCGGAGTTTCTGCGGCAGCAGCAGCGCGAGCTGGATGTTCAAGCCCCGCTCGATCCTTACGGCATCCAATCGCGGCGCAACTTTCCGCAGCCGCCGGACGACCGCATTCAGGGATAGGGCGAGTCTGTAGATGGATACATGCAGCAAAGGCTCCGTCGCGACGTCGCGCTCTGCAGGGAACGCCCTCCGTGGCGTTCCGCCTGAATGAACACGTACAACCCATTCGCCGATTTCCGCGATCACCGCTTGCGGCTTAGCGATCCGGAATATTTATGCGAACGCTAAGCCGTCAGCGGGGGAGTCGGTCAGCGATTGCTGACAATCGGACGCGTCCAGTCCGGCGGAGCGCCGCGGAGGGCGTTCCCTACGGAATGCGACCTTCGTCGCTTACACCTATTGCAAAGCGTTCTTGAGCGAAAAACCACTACGTCTTTCGCGTGAGTCTTTCTACCTGCGAACAGTGAAACGACCCTAAGCCGGGAAAAATTCGGTTCGCTAAGTGATTTCACTGGAAATTCGCGTAGGCCGGGACATAATGTCTGCACGGTTGCGACGCTCTTGGTTGCGGCTGGCCCTACGGCCCGCCCTCTCGCG
>JAIEPT010000252.1 GCA_019748295.1 Gemmataceae bacterium
GAGGCCCCGGCACCCGAAAGGGCCGGACGGATAGGCCGCCCCTAAACCACCGCGCTACCTCTCGACTCTACTCGGAACGAAATGGGGGGCGATCTGGCGCGAGCGGAAGATTCGCCGGGCACGCTCGACCCCGCGCTCGAGTTCGCTGTTCCCGCGAAGACGGATCATGTGATCGTTTCCGTGCTCGATGGACAAGGGACCGGCTCGCCGCGCGGCATCTATCGCCTGGCGGTCACGCCGAAAAACGACACGCGTGATGAGATCGACTTCCAACTGGCAACGACCAGGCAACGTCTGGGAGTGCGAGCCGACGGATTTGCAATTCTGCCTATAACGATCGACCGCAACGCGGGCTACGAAGGCTCGGTACAACTCGCGACGGACCCGATGCCGACGGGTTTCTCCGCTGAAAATACGTTGATTCCCGAAGGGGGCGAAGGCGCCCTTGTCGTGATTCGTCGCAAAGGCGAAGCGGCCGGCGAGGCCATTCTGCGGTGGAAAGGCGTTGCAAAGGGGAATGAGGAACGCGAAGTCTCCCTTGTTGGTCATCCGCTCGAACGCCTTCAGCCTTGGTTGGCGTCGGAAGTCGCCCTCGCTTCGGTCGCTGCCAAGGCTTCGGATTACCAGATCGATTGGAAGGACCTGCCTGCGGACGCGGGGCTCGTGCAGGCGAGCAAGCCCACGTGGAACGTCAAGTTCGTCAAGCCCGGCGATAAAACGACGGCGAAGCTGTCGCTGCTCACAAGCCAACCGGCCAAGTTCGTCAATGGCCAGCCGGATGCGAATTCCGCGATTCGCTTCGAGAAAGCGATCGAAGTGCCGGGCAAGGATGCGGCCGCCGCGATTCCCGTCATTGTCCCTCCCGAGTTGAAAGGCGTCGTTTACGACGTCACGATTGAGGCGGAGTTCTTCGATGAGAAGAAGCAATCCGTTAGCGTGGCTTATGCGCCCGTTCGCCGCATGGCGGTTCGCGAATCGTTGGTGGTCAAGCTCGATGGGCCGTACGTCATGGAGGCGGCGGCGGACCCCAAGGCGGGCTTGTCGTTCACGCTGAAGGGGAAGATCGAACGCAAGGAAGGCTTGAGCGGCGACGTGACGCTTGCCTTCGCGAATTTGCCGCCCGGCTTCGCTGCGGCACCGCTTGCGGTGAAGGCGGATAAGAGCGACTTCGAGGTGAAGGTGACGGCTCCCGCGAACCAACCGCCGGGGGAGCATCGCGGCATCAAACTGACTGCAAGCGGTGTTGCGGATGCCAAGCAGCCGAACGTCCGCGTGAAAAGCCGAGACATCGAACTGACGCTTCGCGTGCTGGAAGCGAAGAAGTAATGGGGGGATGGATATGGCCCGCTTGTTTTCCTTGATCGCCTGCCTGCTGCTCGCCCACTCGGCGTTTGGCCAAGCGATCCAGGTTTCGCCCGCCTCGATCGAGATGCGCCATCCCCGGCATCAACATTCCCTGCAAGTGATGGCGGCGACGCCCGACGGTTTCACGCTCGATCTGCGCGGCGATGCGAAGTTCGCATCGGCAAATGCCAAGGTCGCAACGGTCGATGGGCAGGGAACCATCACACCCGTCGCCGACGGCGAAACGGCGATCAGCGTGACCGCCAACGGCCAAACCAAGACAGTCGCCATCAAGGTGAAGCTGCCCGCAGCCGAACCGCCGACCAGCTTCAAGCATGAAGTGATGCCCATCCTTTCTCGCGCCGGCTGCAACATGGGCGCCTGCCATGGTTACTCGCTCGGCAAGAATGGCTTCAAGCTTTCGCTCCGCGGCCAAGACGGGGCCGCCGATTATCTCTCCATCGCTCGGGATAGTTCTGCGCGTCGCGTCAACTTTCTGGATCCCCAGGGGAGCCTGCTCGTCGCCAAAGCTCGCGGCGATGTTTCGCACGAAGGTGGTACTCGCTTCCGCGCCGGCAGCCTTTCGGATCGCGTTCTCATGGAGTGGATTCGCCATGGCGTTCCCTCGGACCTCAGCGACAAATCGGAAGTGATTCGCGTCCGCATGGTCCCCGACAAGTTGGTGCTTCGCCCCGGCCAAAAGCATCGGCTGCAACTGATCGCCGATTACGACGACGGCATTTCCCGCGACGTCACGAAGTTTGCCGTCCTTACCGTCAACAATCCTCTGCATGGCGAAACCGATGACGACGCGACCTTCACCGCGGGTGAACTCGGCGAGACTGCGGTCGTGGCCCGATACGAACGTGTCTTCGCGGCCGCATCGGTTCTCGTGCTCAAGCCGTCCGCGGCCGAGTTCAAGCCGACGCCGGTAGGGCAGGGGCATCTCGTCGATCGGCATGTGATCGAGAAGCTGAATCGGCTGAAGATCATGCCGTCCGCCCTGGCGACCGACGAGGAGTTTCTTCGCCGCGTGCATCTCGATCTGATCGGCGTGCAACCGACCCCCGAGGAAGTGAAAACCTTTCTCGCGGAGAAGGATTCCAAGAAGCGGGAAAAGGCCATCGACGCCCTCTTTCAGCGGCCCGAGTTCATCGATCACTGGTCGCTGAAGTGGGGCGACCTGCTTCAGAATTCCCGCAACACGGCCAGTTCGCAAGCCGTCTATCTGCTCCGCGAGTTCGTCCGCGGCGCGGTGGCCTCCAACATGCGGGCCGACGAGTTCGCCCGCCGGCTGTTGACCGCGCAGGGCGGGGCGGTTGATGATCCCGCCAGCGTTTACCTTGCTCAGAGCAAGGATGCGAATGACACCGTGGAGCGAGTCACGCAAGTCTTCTGCGGCGTCCGCATGCTTTGCGCCCGCTGCCATTCGCATCCCATGGAGAACTGGACCCAGGGCGATTACTACGGGATTGCCAGCTTCTTCAACCAGGTTTCGACTCGCCAAGACAGCCGTCTGGCCCAGGTGCCCAACGCGAAGCTGCTGTCGTTGAACCTTGCCGCGGGATTCGCGGGCAATCCGCGCACAGGGCAACCGCAATCGCCGCGCTTCCTAGGCGGAGCTGAACCGAAGTTCGATAAGAACGTCGATCGCCGCCAGGCTTATGCGACCTGGCTGACGGCGAAGGAAAACCCGATGTTCGCCCGCGCCCTCGTGAACCGCATCTGGAGCTACTTCTTCCACCGAGGCATCATCGATCCCGTGGACGACATCCGCAGCACCAATCCGCCGATCAATCCCGAACTGCTGGATGCATTGACGAAGGATTTCATCGATGCCAAGTTCGACCTTCGCCATCTCATGCGGCGGATCGCGACCAGCGAAACGTATCAGCGCCGCAGCGTGCCGAACGCTTCCAACAAGCATGATGAGCAGAACTTTTCCCGGGCCGTCCCACGTCGTATCCCCGCCGAGGCGTTGCTCGATTCGCTGGTGCAAGCCACCGGCGTGGCGGAGAGCTTTTCCGGAGCGCCGGGCGGATTTCGGGCGGCCCAATTGCCGGACGGAAACGTGGAAAACGCGGTCCTCAAGCTGTTCGGCAAGCCGCAGCGGATGGATGCCTGCGAATGCGAACGAGACAACGGCTCCAACATGCTGCAAGCCCTTCACTTCATCAACGGCAAAAGCATCATGGGCCGAATCAGCGCCGCCAACGCTCGCCCCGCTCTGTTGGTTGCGAAGAAACTGGACGACACGCAGTTGGTGACGGAACTCTATCTCTGGTCGCTCGCTCGTCATCCGAACGATCGCGAACTTCGGCTTGGATTGGACTTCCTCAAGTCCCAAGAAAACCGCGGCGAGGCGGCTCAAGATCTGATGTGGGCCCTGCTCAACAGCAAGGACTTCCTGCTTTCGCCATGAACGCCTTAGCACGCTGCGCAAGCAAGTGTTCGCAGGTTCCCGGAGGTGCGTGCATCGGTGCGTGCATCCAACTGCGAGAACCTATCGCTGTTGCTTGCTTGCTTGCTTGCTTGCTTGCTTGCGCAGCATGCTAGAGCGGCTTGCAGGTTGACGTAGCGGCGGACGTTGCGTTCTGTAGGGAACGCCCTCCGTGGCGTTCCGCCGAACTGGACGATGTCGGCCCCAGCAATCCATCTGCCGCAACCAGCTGAGCGGTAATGCGTGACGTCAGACGCAAGCGCCGAGGATTTCGCGGATCGCTGTGTGATGGGGGTCCACATCGTCCAGTTCGGCGGAACGCCACGGAGGGCGTTCCCTACAGAACGCAACGTCCGCCGCTACGTCGATCTGCAAACTGCTCTAACGAACGCACTGAAACCATTTTCGACAACTTACCAGTTACCTGCCGGTCGGCCTACCACGCCGCTTCGGACTTGCCGGCAATCGCCTTCACCAAGGCCTCGACGAAGAAGTGATCCCCCCACGCGACCGACTCGTCAACGCCGAGGTTTTTGTGCAGGTGATAGACGCCGTGCCGCAGAATCCCTTCCCAGTCCGGATCGCAATCGGCGAGAAACTTCCTGCATAACGTTTCCAGCATCGTGGTCGCCGAGGAGCGATAGCGTTCTGCCCGATGCGGGTCCGTTTCCTGCTCCGCGAGGTCGAACAACCCGCTAGCCGCGATCGCGGCAGCGGAGCTGTCGTAGGGCTGCGGCCGATCGGTCGGCGCGTCGAAATCCCAAGCAGGCACAAGGTCAGCGGGACTGCGGCGAAGGAAGCACTCGGCATTGGTGCGGGCGACGTCGAGGAACTCCGCCAGCCCTGTCATGCGGCACGCCGCGGTGAAGCCGTAGAGCGACCATGCGAGGCCGCGCGTCCAGGTGCTGTCGGCCGCGTGACCCTGGTGCGTCGTCTCACGCAGGAACTTTCCGGTCGTCGCATCGAAGATGCCTTCATGGGCCGTGCTCCCGTCGGGGCGGACGATGGTGCGTGCCGTCGTTCGGCAATGCTCGATGCCGATTTGCCGAAGCGTTTCGTCATCGGCGGCATTCGCTGCCCAGAGCACGATGCCGACGTTCATCATGACGTCGATGAACAGCGACTCGGGGGCGACGAACGAACGCAGGTAACCGCCCATCTGTCGGCGGAGCGCCATCGTCCGTCCCGCGTCGATCAGCACCTCCCGCAGCTTGGGATCCCCGGTGAGGCGATACCAGCGGTAATAGGTGGAAAAGAAGAGGAAGCCGAGGTCGTGCACGTCGCGATCGTAGCGGCGTGGCTCCAGGGGCTTGGTGTACTCTTCCGCTTTTCGCCGCCAAATCGGATCGCCGCCATGTTTGTGGAGCAGCCAAAAGATGCCGGGATAGAAGCCTTCGCACCAGTGCGTCCAGCGTTCGCCTTCCTGGGCCCATTTGCCGCCGACGGTATACATCGGGACGTAACCGGGATGGGTCTTCACCAGCCGGCGGCACTGGCGCTCCGCGAAGGCGAGGGCATCGGCGAACAGCGTGCGATTCATCTGCGTCTCCCTGAGGTTTCGGAGATTGTAGCGGTTAGCCGCGACGCGCAGCGGAGCGCGGACAGCGTGCCATGCGATGATTGGGTGCGATGTCCGCGCTCCGCTGTGCGTCGCGGCTAACCAAATTCGCACTATTCCACGCCGCGGCTCGCCGCGTTATCCTGGGGACGCGTTCATCCTTCCTCGGAGCCTCGTCATGCAAGTTCGCGGCATCATCCCGCCCGTGGCCACGCCGATGCAGGCCAACGAAGACCTCGATCTGCCTCGCCTGCGTTGGTTCATCGACCATCTCATCGCCAACGGCGTCCACGGCATCTTCGTGCTGGGGACGAACAGCGAGTTCTATGCGATGGACGAACGCGAAAAGCAGGAGGTGATCGCGACGGCCGTCGAACACGTCCGCGGACGCGTGCCGGTGTATGCGGGGACGGGAGCCGAGAGCACGCGCGAAGCGGTTCGGCTCACCAAGATGGCGGAGAAGGAAGGCGTGCAGGGCGTGTCGGTCATCACTCCCTATTTCGTGCTCCCCTCGCAGCAGGAGATTTTCGACCATTATCGCAAGATCGCCGAGGCGTCGTCGCTGCCGGTCATCCTTTACAACAACCCGGCCACGTGCGGCGGGGTGAAGATCGAGGTGGACACCGTCGCCCGGCT
Source organism: Gemmataceae bacterium (assembly GCA_019748295.1). Lineage (GTDB taxonomy): Bacteria > Planctomycetota > Planctomycetia > Gemmatales > Gemmataceae > JAIEPT01. Next base: position 5,979 of record JAIEPT010000252.1, read on the forward strand.
TGCGGAGGTGCCGAACATCGTCGGCATCAAGGATTCGAGCGGCGACCTGCAGAACACCAATGAAATGATCCGGGCCGTGCCCGATCGCTTCAGCGTTCTGATGGGGCGCGACACGCTGATTTTCCCGGCCCTGATGTTCGGAGCCAAGGGCGCGGTGCCCGCGACCGGCAACATCGCCCCGCACCTGCTCGTCGAGATTTACGAAGCATTCCAGCGCGGCGATATGGAAGCGTCGAAGGCCGCCCAACTCAAGCTGAACCCCGTTCGCATGAGCTTGACGCTCGGCACCGCGCCCGGCGGCGTGAAAGCCGCGCTCAACCTGCTTGGTCTCTCGATCGGCCCCAGCCGAGGTCCGGTAGCGGCGCTCGCGGCGGATAAGGTCGAGAAGATGCGTGCGTCGTTGAGAGCGGGCGGATTGAAGGTGATCCACTAACGCGGTCACCTTCGCAATTCCAACCTGCGAAGATGAGTACCCCTCTCCCCTTGAGGGAGAGGGGCCGGGGGTGAGGGGTATCAACACGCACAAGCGACAAAGAGGCAACGCTCAGATACTCTCATGCGGAACATTGGGTGACGTCACCCCTCACCCCCTCCCCTCTCCCTCAAGCTCCCTCAAGGGGAGAGGGGCGACCACGATTGCACTGGGTCAAGCAAACCGATGTTTTGCTGCCCCATCGCCCATGGTCGTTCAATTCGATCAAGCCGCGAGAAATCCGAAATATTGCTGGCTTTTCCCGCGAAACACGGTAAATCCAAGGATGCCTGGGAACCGGCATCGCCTTCGTTCGAGCGCTCACTTTCGGAGAGTCACATGGATATGGGGTTTTTGGCGGCATTCGGCGCGATCATGTTCGTCGTGCTTGGCGTCGTCGTGGTCGTTGCGGTCTTTTATTGCCTTACCTTGTATAAGGCGATGGAGAACGTGGCCCCTCGCAACCGACTCATGGCTTCGGGCCTCGTTTGGCTCTCGATGATCCCCTACTTCAACGTGGTGTGGGCATTCTTCAATGCCATCAACGTTCCCGGCTCACTCAAAAACGAATACCGCGACCGCGGCATGGATGACGGCAGCGATTACGGCAAAACCCTTGGCCTCATCGGCGCGGGCCTCTCAGCCGGCAGCTTCGTGCTGGGTTTGCTCGGAAGCCTTATGGCGCCCGCAGTGGGGCAGATGCGTGCTCCCCAAGTCGGCGGTGGGATGGCGATTTTCAGCAGCAATTCCCGGCGTGGGTCGGAGAAGTCCCCTGATCTTCCTGTTTTATTGCCTAGATCGGTTGCGGCGCGAAT
>JAIEPT010000192.1 GCA_019748295.1 Gemmataceae bacterium
TGCGATCGCGTGTCATCCAGTCCGCGCTCCGCTGCGCGTCGCGGCTAACCGCTACCCGGCATACGCCGACACAAAAGTCCAGCGCTGTCGCGGCAGGCCTTCCTTCTCGGGATTCCCCTCGACATAACGGATCGCTCTCGGAATATCTTCGCGATCCAGATAGACCTTCCATTCGCCGCGCGCAAAGCACTTGTAGACACGACCCGTCTTGGTCCGCTGAAACTGGAACGGATGGATATTCTCCGACTCCATTTCCCGGGTCGCCGCCGCCTTCATCTGAATTACCAGGTGTTCGACATCCATGTCCAGCGGGCCAAGAACGAGATGAACATGGTCCGGCACAATGGCACACGCCCAAACTTGCAACTTGGATTTGGCAACGTAATCCGAGAACGCTCGACCGATCGCCCGTGCTTGCAATCCATTGAACTTGACTGCGGGCCGTTTCAGAACCGACTTGGCCGCCATGCGCGTCGATCGATCATGCGGCAAGGAAGCAACCGAATTGCGAGTGGCGGTCTTCGTCGCGGGTCCAAATCGAAACAACTCCCGCGCTCCGACGAAATCCGACCATGAACCGCGTGGATCGTTCGGCAACCAAAAGCCGTAGGCGCTGAAGATGACGTGGTAACCGGCGATCATGACCCTCCTCCGCTGATTAGCCGCGACGCGCAGCGGAGCGCGGACTGCGTGCCATGCGACGGCACGGCGCACTGTCCGCGCTCCGCTACCGCGTCGCGGCTAACCGGTATCCGAGTCGCTCTACCTCTTTCCGTTCACCAGCTCATCCGCCAGCGGGCCCGCGTCGTACACCGCACGCAATGATTCGATCATCGCGGGGCTGCTGACGCTGACGGCGCGGGCTTGGCCTTCGGTGTAGACGAAGTCCCACACCAGGCTTTGGATGTTGCCGTCGAAGATCAGGCCCACCACTTCGCCGGCTTTATTCACCACCGGGCTGCCGCTGTTGCCGCCGATGATGTCGGCGGTGCAGACGAAGTTGAACGGCGTCTTCAGGTTCAGCTTGTCCTTCCGGTCGAACCACAGCTTCGGCAGGTCGAACGGCGGGCGGTTTCCCTTCTCGGCCGAGCGCTCGTAGAGGCCCGCCATCGTCGTCTCGAAGGGGATCTGCTTGCCGGCTTCCTCGTAGCCTTTGCAGGTGCCGTACGACAGGCGGAGCGTGAAGGTCGCGTCGGGGTAGGTGCTGGTCCCTTCCACGGCGAACTTCGCGCGGGCAATCTTGTCGTAGGCCTGACGCTTCGGCTCCTCGACCTGATTCTCGATGATCTTGCGAACCGCTCGCGATTCTTTGTCCACGATCTTCGCCAATTCGATCAGCGAATCCTTGGAAGCCGCGACTGCTTCCTTGCCGCCTTCGTAGAGCTTCTTGCGTTCGGCCACATCCGTCAGCTTCGTCCCGTTGAGCAGCTCGGCTGCCCGTTCGCGGGGCGATTTGCCGGCGAGCACCTTCTGCACGACCGGCGTCTCGTAGCCCAGAACCTCGCACATCCAGCTCAGCGAATCCGAAAGTTTGTGCAGTTCGAAGTCCGGATAGATGGGCCGCTTCGAGAAGAGCTTCAGTTCGAGGGACTTGCGATCCGATTCGCCGAACTCGCTGAGGCGATCCTCGTTCGGCTTGGCAAATTCCTCGGCTCCGCGATACAGCGTCCGGGCGATGCCGAACAGCCCCGTGTTGAACGCGGCTCCGCCCTCCAGCATCTGGTAGCGGCGGATATTGGCGGCTCGCACCTTCTGCACTGCGGCGATCGTGTCCCATGCGTCGGCCACGTCCTTCAGGTCCGGATTGCTGCTCGCGGCGTCGCGGAGCTTCTTTTCCTGCTCGCGCTTCCGGGCCATGATCGCGGGATCCTGCAAGCCTTCGAGCCCGCCCATGCGAGCCTTGCGGCTATTGGCGATTCCGAAAAGCATGTCCTTCGCCTTGCGTTCCTCTTCCTGGCCATAGGCGCTGTAGATCGACAGCGACACTTCCAGGCGATTGAGCCGTTGCAGGAGGAACGGGTAGCCGATGTCGCGGAGGTACTCGAGTTCGGCCACCGTATTGAGCCGATCGGTGTGACCCGGATGGCCGGAGACGAAGACGAGTTCGTCCTTCCCCGCCCCCGCCTTGCTCCACTTCAGATAATGCGGCACCTTCGCCGGCTTGCCGTCCTCGTAGACGCGGAAAAAGCACATGTCGAGGTCGTAGCGCGGATATGCGAAATTATCCGGATCGCCGCCGAAGAAGGCGACCTGCTGCTCCGGAGCCATCACGAGGCGAACATCGGTATATCGCTTGAAGCGATAGAGGTGATACTGCCCGCCTTGATAGAGCGTGATGACGTTGCTGCGAAGCTTGGTCTCCTTCTCGGACTCCTCTTCGATCTTCGCAATCACGGCCCGGCGAGCGCTGAACGCTGCTTCCCCCGTCGTCCCCGGCTTCACCGCGGCCTTCACCTTGTCGGTGACGTCCACGATCTCGATGAGGACATTGAGTTCCTCATCCACGGCCTTGAACTCCTCCTCGAGCGACTTCGCATAGAAGCCGTCCTTCACGTAGTCCTTCCCCTTGGAGCTGAGCTTCTGCAACGCGCTCAGACCGACATGGTGATTCGTCATCACCAAGCCATCGGCCGAGACGAAGGAGCCCGACCCGCCGGTGTTGAAACGCACGGACGATTTCTGGACATGGTCCAGCCACTCGGCCGTCGGCTCGAAGCCGTAGCGTTCTTTGAGGATTTTCTTGGGCGGGTTATTGAACAGCCACATGCCTTCGTCGGAGAAGGCGGCGTTGGGTAGCATGGCGAAGATCCATCCTGCGAAAAGGTACAGGAAACGACGCTGGGTCATGGAAGCATTCCTCCCGGGGAACATGGTCATGTTTGTCTTACGATTTGTTTCCCATCCCAAGCCCCACCGTAAGCGCAGCGCACGGTGGGGATCCAGACCGCGGACTGAATCCCCAGGGTGCGCTAGCGCTTACCCTGGGGCTTGGAACGGTTACGCGCGCTCGTCTTTCTTGCCGGCAAACAGCTTGCCGACGCCGACGAGCCAGAGCAGAGCGGCAAGGGAGAGGAAGATCAGCAGAGCAACGATCTGATGCCCAACCGACGGGCTTTCGACGTCGAGTTCGACGAACCGGCCGAAGGAACTCAACGCGGTTTGCCAGGATTCGGGCATGAAGTTGAGGAAGGCGATCAAGACGCCCGCCAAGCTGCCGCCGGCGATGAAGCCGGAGGAGAGGAGCATGCCGGGGCTCGATTCGCTTTCGGCAATCGCACGAACTTCCGCCTCTTCTTTGCTCAAGCCTTCCGCCACCGCCGCCGCTCGGGCGCGTGCCGAGGTCAGCGAATCCACGCCCCATCGCACGACGCCGCCCAGGAAGATGGGCGTTGAGTACTGCATGGGAATGTAGAGGCCGACGGCAAACGCAAGCGACGAGACGCCGCATAGTTCGAGCGCGACCGCGATGCACGCGCCGATCAGCACCAGGCTCCAGTTGAGATTCTGGTTGAGCAAGCCATTGATGATGATGCCCATGACCTGCGTCTTGGGCGCGTTGAACTTCATCGAAACGGGGCGTTGTTCGATCTTCTTTTCAATGGCGCCCGTCTCGGAGTTCACAAGGTACTCGCCCGCCGGCAGGTCTTTCCGGATCGGTTGGTTCTCGGCTTTTTCCTTTCCTTTGGCGTGTTCCTCAGGCCCTTCGACGGCTCCGTTTCGCCACAATTTGTAGACGGTCGCGCGTTTGCCGAAGCCGCTGGGAACGGTGAACGTGTGCTTGATCGAAGCGATTTCATCCTTGGTCAGCGGTTCGACCTTCTCTTGCACGGACTGCAATTCGTCGCGAGATTTGAGTTCCCCCGTGATCGTGGGATCCACCAGGGCGACGAGTTCACCCACCGAATTAACGAGGTATTTGCCAGGCTTCAGCTTCACCGCCTTGGTAGGATCGTCCGACGAGGGATACGACTCCTCTTTGCTGGGTCGAATGACGTAAAAACTTTCCCCCTCGAAGGCCTCCATCTCGGTGAAATTCTCCGCGCCGCCTCTCATGACGATCTGAGGCAAATCGCGCTGGCTGTACACGTTGCCCACGGAATTGAACAGCAACAGCGTCCCGCCGATGACAACCGCGCTAGTTCCGGCTCCGATCAGGATCGCCCACTGTTGCCACTTCGGCGTGGCGCCGACGAGGAAGCCGGTCTTCAAATCCTGCGAGGTCGTGCCGCCGTTGCTCGCGGCAATGCAGACGACGCCGCCGATCGATAACGCGAGCACCGCTTCGAGCGGGCTCGTCATCCCCATGCTGAGGAAGATGAGGCACGTCATCAGCAGCGTGGCGACCGTCATGCCGGAGATCGGGTTCGACGACGAGCCGATCTCGCCGGTAAGCCGCGAGGAAACAGTCACGAACAGGAAGCCGAACGCGAGGACCAGCAAGGAGCCGAGCAATGCTTTGGCGATACCCACTTCCGTGTGCAGAAACGCGGTGAGCGCGACCAGCAGGAACAGGTTGCCGCCGAAAACGAATGCGGGCGGCAAGTCGTCCTCCGTGCGAGGCGTTGCGCGGACCCGTTCGCCGTCGCGTTTGCCGCGGATGGCGCCGAGGCCGCTGGAAAACGAACGAACAATCATCGGCAACGTCCGCGACATGCTGATGATGCCCGCCGCGGCCACGCATCCCGCCCCGATGTAGCGTAGGTAATTTTTGTAGATGTCCCCCGTCGTCAAACCCGGATCGCCGCTGATCGCGATGGTCGGCGCCAACACGAATCCGCCGAGCACCGCCCCCGCCATCATGATGGCGGCCGTCCGCAGGCCGATGATGTAGCCCACGCCCAGCAGCTCGGAAGCCATGTCCCCCGTGAACTTCGCGATTCGGCTAAACGCATCCGTCGCACTCGCCCCCAGCTTCAACGGCAAGGTAGCCGTCGTCGCCAGCACGTTGAGGCCTTCGGTGACGAATTTGTGCGCGAAGGCGAGGCCGAAGCCGATGAAGACGGTGCTCCCGCTCGACCCGCCCTTGTCGCCCGAGATGAGCACCTGAGCGCAGGCAGTCCCTTCTGGGTAAAGCAACTTCCCTGGTTCGCCCGCCTTGCCGTGCAGCTTCACGATGAACGCTCGACGCAGCGGGATCATCATGAGGATGCCGAGCAACCCACCTAGAACCGAAACGACGAGCACGCGCGACCAGTGCATCTCGAAGCCGATGAGCATCAGCGCGGGCATCGTGACGCCGACGCCGAAGGCGATTGATTCCCCCGCCGAGCCGGCGGTTTGCACGATGTTGTTTTCGAGGATCGTCGTCTTGCGCAAGCCGAAGGCGGCGCTGAGCCAGCGGAAGAGCGTGATCGAAAGGACGGCGACCGGGATCGAAGCCGATACCGTCATGCCGACTTTCAGCACCAGATACAGCGATGAGGCGCCGAAGACCAGGCCGAGCAGCGACCCCGCAAGGACCGCGGGCCAGGTGAACTCCGGCATGCGGGCTTCATCCGGCACATATGGCTTGAAATCGGGCGGATGATCTTCGCTGATAGGCGCCGACGGCGTCGGCATGGAAGCGGATTGAAACGCGGTATTGGGATCGGACATGAACCAGCTCCGAAGCACGTCGGCAAGGCGTTGCTAGCTTCGCCGCTGAGAGGGTGGAAGGCAAGTGCGGAAAGAGATTGAGCCACGGAGTAACAGAGAGTATTTCAAAAGCAACTCAAAGCCCAGGGGCGAGCGCAGCGAGCTCCTGGGTTCCAGACGGTGAACCCAGGAGCTCGCTGCGCTCGCCCCTGGACTTTGAACATCACTTTCTTTGCTTTTCTCTGTGCTCTCTGTGACTCTGTGGTTCAATTCCCTACAGCACCCCATACTTGCGAAACGCGTCCGTCGATAACATCCCGTCGCGGATCGCGTCGCGGACTTCGTTTTCCGCGTGGGCTTTGTCCCAGGCTCGTTGCACGACCTCCGCTTCCACCTTCGCGGGAATGGTGACGATGCCGTCTTCGTCCGCGAAGATCAGGTCGCCGGGGACGAACGTCACGCCTTCGATTTCGACGGGGACATCGACATCGACCACGCGTTGGCGATCCTTCGAGTCATAAGGGCACAGGCCGCGGGCGAAGACGGGGAACTGCATCTCGCGCATGCGGACGACGTCGCGTACCGCCCCATCAACGATCGCGCCCGCACATCCGCGATTGTGGGCCGCGGTCGAGAGCAACTCACCCCAGATGCCGGACCGCATCGAACCGCCGGCCGCCGCGATCAGCACATCGTTCGGCCTGCACGCATCCACGGCTTGCAGTTCCAGTTCGTAGGGCCGCGGATCGACGTGGGCCATGTCGCTCCAAAGCGTCGTCTTGCATCGGCCCACCAGCAGCGTTTGCGTCGTCCAGGGCCGAATCGCCACGCGCGGGCATTGTCGCGTGAAGCCCACGGCATCGAGCGCATCGCATACGAGCGCGACGCTAAGCTTGGAACGCATCTGGTCGAGCGAAATCGTCATGGCGGCGGCCCATCGGAGGAAGATGGCCTTCTCTATAATCGACGAAACAACGAAAAGCGACAGGCCAGACGGAGATTCGCGTTGCGAAGGCTGCACATCATCGGCCGCAAGAACAGCGGCAAGACGACCTTGATCGTCGATCTGGTCCGCTGGTTCGCCTCGCAAGGCCGTCGCGTCGGCACCATCAAGCACACGTCGCATCGCCATGAACTTGATGCCCCCGGCAAAGATTCCTGGAAGCACCGTGAAGCGGGCGCCATCGCCGTCGCGATCGTGTCGCCGAAGATGCACGTCCTCTACAAGCCGCAACCCGTCGAGAAGAAGCCGGACGTGTATGCGGAACTGGATGCGTGGTTTACCGACTGCGAATTCGTCCTCGTGGAAGGCGATTCGCAAACGCCCGGTCCCAAAGTGGAAGTCTGGCGAACCGCCACCGGCCAACCGCCCTACGCCGCGGAGATGAGTGGAATCAGCGCGATCATCACGGATGACGCCATCGAAACGAGCCTGCCAATTTGGCCGTGTGCGGATGTGGCGAAGTTGGCCGCAGCGGTCGAGTTGGCGGTACGGTAAATGGCGCTTGCCAACCGAAAAACGCCGTTTGGTGACGGCGGCCCAACCGCAAAACGCCGTTTGGTGACGGCGGCCCAACCGCAAAACGCCGTTTGGTGACGGGCGGCGATTCTCGCAAACACCGTTTGCTATCGGTGAGAAACGGCCACTTCCATCGGGTTCGCGTAGCGGTCCAGTAAGACATCGTATCCGGAGGCTCCCCAGAACGCAAAGTCGGTGGCGCGGGGGGGTGCATTTCCGTTCTTGCGAGGTACTAAGCTGCTTGACCGAGGCGGCCGGGGCTCGAGGCGCGGCGGTGTTTG
>JAIEPT010000362.1 GCA_019748295.1 Gemmataceae bacterium
TCCATGCAGCCGTGCCGAAGTGCAGCTGCACGGATATTATACGCTCAAGACGGTTATTCGGATAGGCTCTTAGCGAACCGAATTTTTCCCGGCTTAGGGTCGTTTCACTGTTCGCAGGTAGAAAGACTCACGCGAAAGACGTAGTGGTTTTTCGCTCAAGAACGCTTTGCAATAGGTGTAAGCGACGAAGGTCGCATTCCGTAGGGAACGCCCTCCGCGGCGCTCCGCCGGACTGGACGCGTCCGATTGTCAGCAATCGCTGACCGACTCCCCCGCTGACGGCTTAGCGTTCGCATAAATATTCCGGATCGCTAAGCCGCAAGCGGTGATCGCGGAAATCGGCGAATGGGTTGTACGTGTTCATTCAGGCGGAACGCCACGGAGGGCGTTCCCTGCAGAGCGCGACGTCGCGACGGAGCCTTTGCTGCATGTATCCATCTACAGACTCGCCCTATCCCTGAATGCGGTCGTCCGGCGGCTGCGGAAAGTTGCGCCGCGATTGGATGCCGTAAGGATCGAGCGGGGCTTGAACATCCAGCTCGCGCTGCTGCTGCCGCAGAAACTCCGCTCGCTCCTGCGAGAGATCCTTCGACAGGGAATATCCCCAGAGCGCGTAATGGGCGAAGCCGACGAACGCGATCCCGAAGACGGATGCGAGCACATATGAGAAAGCGCCGAAGCTGACGACGTTGAGAAAGAATAGAAACAGACCGCCCAGAACGACGGTCAACATCAGCGTGACGAACGTGCCCTTGCTGCTCTGCGTCATGATCCATCCCCGTGAAACGGCGGTCTATCTCCATTCTAGGAGCGGCTTCCCGCAATGAGCGATCGGCTCCTCGCCACCGTCCTTCGCCGCCAGACCGAACGCCTGGGTCCAAGGTGCGCGATTCGTGCCAAACGGCGGGGATTGTGGCACGACGTGTCCTGGGACGAGCGACTGGAAATGGTTCGTTCCGCGAGCGCCGCCTTGCTTGCCGCGGGATTGAAGCCGGGCGATCGCGTGGCCATTCTTTCCGAAAATCGCCCCGAATGGGTGATCGCGGACCTTGCGATCATGGGCGCCGGAATGGTTTCCACGCCGCTGCATGCGCCCCTTTCGACCTCGGCCATTCGCTTTCAGCTGGAACATTCCGAAGCGTCATGGCTGTTCGTTTCGACTGCGGCGCAGATCGAGAAAGTGGTCGATTTGCCCGCCATTCTGCCGAACTTGCTTGGCATCGTCTCGTTCGATCGGCTCGACAACGCGGCCGATTGGGAAGCGTTCTTGCATTCGGGCCGCAACGCGGGGCTCGGCGATCGCCTTGACGCGATCGAGGCGGAAACATCGCCGCACGATCTCGCGACGATTATGTACACGTCCGGAACGACCGGGAACCCGAAGGGCGTGATGCTCACGCACGGCAATCTTCTCAGCAATGCCGCGGCGATCGCGGAGTGCGCGGATGCGGGGCCCGATGCCGTGTTTTTCGACTGGCTGCCGCTGAGCCACATCTACGCGCGGACGGTCGAGCTTTACCAATCGATCGTCGTTGGAGCGACACTGGCGCTGGCGGAGTCGCCGGAGACGGTGGTCGCCGACCTTGCGGAGATTCAGCCCACGAAGATGGAATCGGTACCGCGCTTCTACGAGAAGGTGGTGGCGAGCGTCGCGTGTCTTTCGGCGGACGAACGCCGGAAGAAACTGCGGGCCATTTTCGGTCCCCGCCTTCGCTGGCTTGGATCGGGCGGCGCTCCGCTTCCGCCCTCCGTGGGCCAAACGCTGGTCGATGCGGGCTTGCGGCTGCTCCCCGGCTACGGCATGACCGAATCGTCTCCCGTCATCGCGATCAATCGGTTCGAGAGTCCCAAGCACGATACGGTAGGTTCCGCGTTGCCGGGAACGGAACTCAAGATCGCGGCGGACGGCGAGGTGCTGACTTATGGCCCCCATGTGATGAAGGGCTACTGGAAGCAACGCGATGCGACCGAGCACGCGATCCGCGACGGCTGGCTGCACACCGGCGATCTCGGCATGCTCGATGACGATGGCCACCTCCGCATTACTGGCCGCAAGAAGGATCTGCTCGTGCTTTCGAACGGCAAGAAGGTCTCGCCGACGCATGTCGAAAGCATGCTGCTGGCTGATCCCTGCTTCGATCAGGCGATCGTTTACGGCGAAGGCCGGCACTTTCTTTGTGCTCTTGTTGTGCCGAATTGGAACCGTGTGGCCGCATGTTCGGGGCTCGATGCGGCTTCCCCGCGGCTGCATGCGTTTCTCGTCGAGCGAGCGTGGAAAGCGACCGAGGACGCAGCCCCGTGGGAGTGCATCAAGCAGGTGGTGGTGGCGCCCGAACCGTTCTCCGTCGCCGCCGGCGAACTGACGGTCAGTCAGAAGATGCGGCGCGAAACTATTTTCGCGCATTGGAAAAACGAACTGGAAGCCGTGTACTCAAGGCAGTGAATTCGAGTAGAATCGATCTTGCATGTCTTCGCTGGCGACGGGCGTGCAAATGTGGTACAAGTCATTGTCCGATCTATCTTCGCCGAGGTAGCCCTCCCATGTTTCGAAGCCGTCGCGGTTTCACGCTGATCGAGTTGCTGGTCGTCATTGCGATCATCGCCGTTCTCATGGCGCTCCTGATCCCCGCCGTGCAAAAGGTTCGCGAGGCCGCCGCCCGCACGGAGACGCTGAACGGTCTCAAGCAGATTGCGCTGGCGACGCACACCTTCCACGATTCCGCCCGCCACCTTCCTTCCGCCTACGGCACCGAAGGTTCGTACACCGCGTCCATCTTCATTCACCTGCTCCCCTACGTCGAACAAAAGGGCCTGTACGAAGATCAGCCGAAGTGGCTGACGGCCCCCGTCAAGACGTATCAATCCAGCCTTGACTCCTCGACCGGGAACATGAACGGCAAGACCAGCTTCGCCGCCAACATCCGGCTCTTCTCGAATGATGGGGCGGACGTGCCTCTAGGGGTAGCCGTCCCCGTTCAGCAATTCATGCCGTCCAACATTACGCTTTCGGCAATTACCAACGCCGACGGCACCGGCAATACGATCGCCTTCACGACCCGCTTCGCCCGCTGCAACGCCGCCGATACCCTTTTCCGCGAAGCTCCCAACACGACGAACGGCCCCTATTTCGGAGCCGGCACGCACGAAAAGCCCGCCTCCAAGATCAATGCCGTCGACTTGGCGTTTCAGATCGAACCACGCGGAACGCTCTGCAACAATGCCGAGAGCCTCTACGGCCATGCCTTTTCGACAACCGGCCTCCTGATCGCCACGGCCGACGGCGCCAGCAAAATCATCAGCACCGGCATCGCCCCCGACATCTTCCAGAAAGCGATCAAGTTCAACGACGGCCTGTCGGGCGTGAACCTCGACTAGCACCTCCGAGAGGCGAGCCCCGAACGTCAGTCAGTGAGGGGAGGCAGACCGAAAGCTTGGCCCTCCGACCGCCGTCGTGGGACATGGTTTCCGTCTGCCTCCCCTCACTGACGTTTCGGGGCTCGCCTTTCGCCTCTTTTTCGTTCACCTCGGCGTGCGCCCTCCGGCGGGATAGCGTCTCCTTGTATAGAGCGGGAGACTCCGAATGCAGTCGGTTGAGGCGAACCTGGTGGAACAGGCGAAGTCAGGCAATCGCGCCGCCTTCGAGGAAGTGGTTCGCCGCACTTCGCGATTGGTGTACTCCCGTCTCTACCTGGAAACCGGCGACCGCCATCGCGCGGAAGACCTGCTCCAGGAAACCTACCTCTCCGCCTACCGTGCCCTGGCGAACCTCAAGGATGCCGCCGGGCTGCGGACTTGGCTCCTGACCATCGCTCGCAACACGCTCACGGATTCGGTTCGCCGCGAGTCCGCCCAAAAACGGGGCGGCGGCGTCGCTCCCGCGTCCGACCTCTCCGGCATCGCCGATCCCGCGGGGCAGCCCGCGGAAGCAGCCGAGCGGACCGAGCGTCAGCAGCGAGTGAGGGCGGTGCTGCAGTCGTTGCCGGAGGAATATCGGCAACCGCTGTCGCTGCGGTATTTGGCGGGGGCGGATTTCGGAGAGATCGAAACGCAACTGGGCCTGACCAATGGGGCACTCCGCGGCATGCTGCATCGGGGGTTGAAACTGCTCCGCGACCGATTAGGCCCCGATTTCGCATAAGGAGCCGCGCACGTAGTAAGCGGTTCGTGCGTCGCGGAAACCGCTTACTGCGTGCGCGGCTCCTACAGACTGAGGAGAAGCACCATGTCGGAACATGCATGGTTTCATGAACAACTGCCGCTCTACCTGACCGCCGGTCTCGACGCCGCGTCGGTGGAGCGATTGCGGCGCCACGCGGCGGAATGCGCGGATTGCGGGCACGAATTGGCGTCGATGGAATCGCTCGACCGCACGCTGCTCGACGTCTTCGCCGACATCCGCCCTGACGCTGCCCTTGAGTCGAAGCTGATCGACGGGTTGCGAAACATCGACACGTCGCCGGCGGTTCCGAGTTTCATCGCCAACCGCGAACCTCCCGGCTTCAAGCCGCAGCCCAAGAAACGCCCCTGGCTGCGTATCCTCGGCATCGCCGCGTCTGTCGTTCTGCTGTTCGCCCTGGGTGGATTAGGCGCGGTGCTTAGCAACCTTCTCGACGACGAAGGGCAGCCGCTCGTTGCACAAAACAAGCTTCGACAACTTGGCCTTATGTTTTTCGACGACAGTCAATCGATGGACGGGAAGAGCAAGGAAAGCAAGCGGCTATCATCGATGGCACGCGGAAACAACGGCGGCATAGTTGTATTGTCGGATGGAGTCGAAGTTTGGGAAGACCGTGAAAGAGCGAAGTGGAAGGAATCTTCGTCCTTTCTCGCCATGGATATCAATCCCGCCGCAACCGAATTCGACACGGACATCAACTATAACGTCGATCGGCATGGCGACGTCTCGGTTCCATTGACTCTCTATCGCAATCGGAACGGTGAGCGGGGCGTGAGCCAGCCGATGAACATCCCGCTCGGTTCCCTGAGCGATGGTTCCGCGCTGACAGCTCAAATCCGTCCCGAAGTGCTGAATGAAGAGGTCGGCAAGTCCTATTCCATGGACGGCGATGCGATCGCCGATCGCCCGCCCAACGCGATAGCATTATCCAGCCGCGGCGAAAAGAAGGAGTCGTTTGGTTTGACGCTTGGACTCGAGCCCGCATGGAATATGTCGCCCGAAGCGGACGAACATTTCGAGTCGGCGCCGCTAGGCAAAGAGGAAAAGAGAATGCGGGCGCGACAAGATCCGAAATCGGAGACTTACTCTCGTCAGCCAGGAAAGCCTGACGACCACAAAGTCGGCAAAAAGGTTCGCCCACGGAACACGGCGGTTCTCGCCGTCAAAGTGTTCGACGATTTCTTCGCTCAGACGCCGGAGAAAAAGCCGGGGCAGAAGCCGGGCTCCTCCGATGGGCCGGCGGACAACCTTTCCGTCGCGGATCCAAAGAATCGGCCCCTCGGCGAAGCCCCGGCCGTCGTCGCCAACCAAGACGATACCAAGCAAAAAGGCGCCACCGAAGTCAAAGGCCCCACCGGCAGCGAGACTCGTCGCGTCGTCATTCGTTCGGGGGACATCGAGTTCGAAGTCGATTCGTTCGACGATGCCGCGGCAATCGTGACCCGGCTCACCAATGCGACCAAGGGGGGCTTCGTCGCCACCACCAACAGCCGCAAACGGGAAAACGGCAAGATGGAAGGGACCGTCGTCGTTCGCGTGCCGCCGACGGAACTCGATGGCCTCGTCGAAGCACTTCGCAAAGCTCTGGCGAAAGCAGGCGAGCTGAAGGGGCAGAACATCGGCAGCCAGGATGTGACCAAGCAGTACGTCGATACGGAATCCGCCCTGCGTGCGAATCGCATCACCGAGGAGCGATTGCTTCGCGTGATCAAGGAGGGCAAAGGCGAAATCAAGGATCTCGTGATCGCAGAGGAAAAGCTCGGCAAAGTCCGTGTCGAAATCGAGCGGATGGAAGGCGAACTGCGTTACTACGCCAACCTCGCCGCCCTTAGCACGCTGAGCGTGAAGCTCACGGAGAAGGACATCCAGGTCGCCGCCAAGCTCATTGAAAACGCGACGGTGAAGGCGAGCATCGAAGTCGAAGACGTCGAGAAAGCCCGGCAAGAGGTGCAGAAGGCAATCGCCGACCTTAAGGGGCGCGTCATCAAGTCGGAGTCGAAGCAGCAAAGCACCGGCGAGTTCAACGTCGCCCTCGAGTTCGAGACGCCCGCCGAGGCAACCGATGCGATGCGCGATCGGCTCCGCAAGCTGGGCACTGCGGCCATGCTCGACACCGATGTCGCTCAACGCACCGAGGGGGGCGCAACGACGCCGAAAGACGTGAAGCCCGAGAAGGGCCCGACCACCTTCCGAGTCGCGCTCGTCAACTTCGGCCAACTCCAGGCCCGCGATGTATTGCGGCTCGCCCTGGCCGTCCGCGACGTCATCGATTCGCACCGCAAGCTGCGGGATGCCGTGCTCGATGCGAAGGGTGCAGTTCGGCTTTCGAGCGTGGACGAAAAGGACCGCCAAAACGTAACCGCTCGGCTCGAGTTCGATGTGCCCGTCGCTGAGACGAAACGAATCAACGAACTGCTCGCGGGCCTCGGCGAACGCCTTTCCGTCGCGACCGAACGCCGTCCTGAAGGCGAACGGGCAACCGAACAGCGGACGTCGTTCAAGGTCGATCTCAGCCCCGCATCGCGCATCGAACCACGTGAAACCCACGCCCTGGCCCTTGAAGTCCGCGACGTGGAAGCCACGCTCGAGATTCTCGAGGGCCAGGTCAAAGGCGCCGGCGGCCGGATCACGGTGCCCAGCCAACGCAACCAGGAATCGAACGGCCGAGTGACCGCCGTGGTCGTCTACGATGTGCCGCTCGCGGAATCGGAGAAGATGCTGAAGCGGATCAAAAGCGTCGGCCAGGTGCGGATCCAACGGGCGAAGCACAACCCGACGGCTCCGGACGGCCCGCTCGCCCTGGCCCGCTTCGAACTGACGCTGTCGAACCAAGAACTCTTGGTGCCCCGCGATCAAGGCGCCGGCATTCAAATCCGCCAGGGATTCCAGATCGCATTGCGTGGCCTATCGCTCAGCCTCGGCTGGTTGATCGTCGCCGTGCTCTTCGTCGGCCCCTGGGTGCTGCTGATCTACGGCATCGTCCGCCTCGTCCGCCGCATGCGACGCCCCGCGACGCCGACGGCGCAGCAGGCGAGCAGCCGCTGTTAGGCGGCTGGTACAGTGTCCGCAAGAGTCTCTTCACGCACAGACTGTTTGGGTCCAGAAGCTCCGTCTGAACGCGAGGAGACTCTTGCGGACGCCGTACCAGCCGCCTGACAGCGGCTGCTCGCCGACGACGGATGGAACAAAAAAGCACGCAGCCG
>JAIEPT010000383.1 GCA_019748295.1 Gemmataceae bacterium
TCCTCCATGCAGCCGTGCCGAAGTGCAGCTGCACGGATATTATACGCTCAAGACGGTTATTCGGATAGGCTCTTAGTCGTTCCCCTTCGGCTGGGCCGCATCTTGTGGGACGACGGGAGCGGACGGAGCCGGCTGCACGTCGGCTTCCGGACGCGGCGGGTTGCCGAGTTCGCTGCGGGTAACGCCGGTGTTCACGACCTGGCCATCCTTGTCGAGTTGGTATTGCACATGGCGTTGCTTGTCGCCTTCGACGATTTTCAGCACATGCGTCGTGGTGTTGTCGACGACGGGCTCGGCCTTCGCCACGATCTTCGGAGCCGCCTTCGGCATCGCGGGCAGCGTGATTGCGGGATTCGTGGGAGCCAAGGCAACGTCGGTCGAACCGGCGCCGTCGTCCTTCACGTCGCTGTTTTTGTGGACGTTGTCGTTGCGAAGCGATTCGACGTTGACCTGATTGATTTCCGAGCGAACCTTGTCGTTGAACTTGCGAAGCACGAGGCTGATCGAGCCGTTTTCCTTCGCGAGGCTCAACTTGAGCGCGTCCTCGGTGTTCAGCGCCAAGCTCACGACGCTCGCAGGCATCGCTTGACCATTCTCAGGACGGATCGCGTTCGCATCGGCGGCGATGACGAGCACGTCTTCGAGCAGAACCTTGGCGAACGTATCCTTGTCGGTCGCGCGGCGGCAGGTCCAGACGACATCGACGCGAGAGTTCGGCAACGAAGCGAAGCCGCCGGCAATCGTTTCCGGATTCACGCGGACGCCGACCGCCTTGAATCCCGGAGGCAGATGAGCGCTGATCCCCCCTTCGTTTTGGCCGAGCACGTCTTCGAGGGTGACATGATCGCCCTTGCGCAACGATCGCTTCAGCACCTTGCCTTTGAGCACTTCGCGGTCGGCGATGGCGCCCTTCGGCTCGGTGTCCTTGGGCGCTTCCTTGTCTTCGAAATACTCGTCCGGATTCTTGATGGAGTCGCCCAGGCTCACCGGCTTTGTGAGCACCAGGAACTTCACTTTTTCGACGTCGACTTTGCGGTTGGCAAGGAGCTCACTGGTCATGTAGCTCGCGCCGAGGCCGCAGGCGACTGCGACCACCATCAGAATCATGGTCTTCGGCTTCATGGGGAAAAATCCTCGGGCAATGGAACTTCGACTTGGTATCCCGCGGCAGGGTCGGCCTGCCCGCGAGGGTTAGTTCAGGGACACTTGCGCGTCATGCGGTTGCGGGGCCGGTTGCGGTTGGGCCGGCTTGATTTCGTAGAGGTACAGCAGCGTGCCGACGAAGCCGATGCAGAGCGGCACGCCATAGGGCAGGCGGTGCCAGCGGGGGCGTCGGGCGAAGGCTTTATCATGGATTTCGCCGAGGCTGTTCGGCGTGGCCATATCGCCCACGATGTCGCGGACGTGCTGCAAATTTTTGCGGTAGTTGCCGCGGATGGCAATCATGGCCAGGGCGATGACGCCGCCGGCGATGGCTCCGGCGCAGAAGGCATAGACGATGATCCACATGCCGTTCCAGCTGTAGAAGGCTCCGATCCAGGCTCCGAAGCCCATGGTCATCTTGCAGTCGCCCGCTCCCATGCCGCCGATGGCGTAGATGGGAAGGATCAGGGCGAGGCCGAGGAAGGTGCCGGCGAGGGCCGTGCCGAAGCCGCCTTGGCCTGCTTCGAGGCCGAAGTTGTTGGCGAGGCCAAGAGCCCAGCCGCTGAGAATCAGCGGATAGGTGAGTTTGTTCGGCACTTTGAACAGCCACCAGTCGATGACGGCGGACAGAATCATGCCGGCACAGATGACCCAGACCGGCCAGTTGTGGGGATCGTGAAAGAGGCTCATGGGGATTCACCTGCGGGGAGTCGAATCTTGGGGAGATCGCGGCTTTCGGCTCTCAGCGTTCAGCTTTCAGCGGTCAGCGGTCAGCTTTCAGCGGTCAGCCAAACAACCATAGCTCGGGTTTTGACGGTGGTACGGCATTTTTCGGTGACGTTGCGATTTTTGCCGTTTACCGGCGATTTGAGCAGTAAACACGTGAAACGACCAGCGGGTCGCGTGGCACGGGTGGCACGCGTGCCATCCAGGCGACTACCTGTGCCATCCGAGCGTTTCTTTGGGTGACGCTGAAAACCAAGCAAGCCGCGAAGCCCCTCGAGGCACTTCGCGGCTGGCTGGCATGCCTGGACCAAGCCCATTGGGCTCGACCCAGACTATGCGAATTCGATTCAGCTCGAGGTGCCGCCGATGGAGCTGGCGACCTTGGAGAAGGTGGCGTTGGCATTGGTGCCGAGGGTGCCGATCGTCGTGATGCAGACCACGATGATCAGGGCGAGCATGACGGCGTATTCGACCGCGGTCGGACCATCTTCACGCTTGATGAAATCAGCGACGCGTTCAGCAAACTTGCGCATTGGTGGGGTCCTTTCGAGTAAACCCGTGTCCCTAACAAACCGTCCCGGAACCGATTCTGGGGTAGAGCGTTTCCCGGGTTTGCCGTTCTGGAGCCCATTGCCCCCGATCCGGCGATGCTTCGTTGCGATGCTCAGCTCCGGCGAACGACGCCGGAGCAAGCGGTGGTTGCTTCAATCAGCTCGAGGTGCCGCCGATGGAGCTGGCGACCTTGGAGAAGGTGGCGTTGGCGTTGGTGCCGAGGGTGCCGATCGTCGTGATGCAGACCACGATGATCAGGGCGAGCATGACGGCGTATTCGACCGCGGTCGGACCATCTTCACGCTTGATGAAATCAGCGACGCGTTCAGCAAACTTGCGCATTGGTGGGGTCCTTTCGAGTAAACCCGTGTCCCTAACAAACCGTCCCGGAACCGATTCTGGGGTAGAGCGTTTCCCGGGTTTGCCGTTCTGGAGCCCATTGCCCCCGATCCGGCGATGCTTCGTTGCGATGCTCAGCTCCGGCGAACGACGCCGGAGCAAGCGGTGGTTGCTTCAATCAGCTCGAGGTGCCGCCGATGGAGCTGGCGACCTTGGAGAAGGTGGCGTTGGCGTTGGTGCCGAGGGTGCCGATCGTCGTGATGCAAACCACGATGATCAGGGCGAGCATGACGGCGTATTCGACCGCGGTCGGGCCATCTTCACGCTTCATGAAATCAGCGATACGAGCAGCGATCTTCTTCATGTCGGACTCCAGAATAAGTGCGAGGCAAATCTTGGTTTCGGTTTCGTTTCGGAGCGGTTCGGAGCGGTTCGGGTTGTTTGCAAGGAGGCTAAGTCGCCTGGTTTTCCGCAATCAGCTCGCCGCCGTGTTCAGGGCGACGTTGCCGAAAATCTTGTTGGCATTGGTGCCCATGGTGCCGATCGTGGTGATGCAAACCACAACGATCAGGGCCAGCATCACGGCATACTCGACGGCGGTCGGGCCATCTTCGCGTTCCAGAAAATTCTTGATTCGATTCGTCACGGCGCGCATCTTCGAACTCCCCCTAAGTTGGTAAGGGCCTGCAAAGGAGCCGATTCTCTTGCCTGCGGTAAGGTGGAGCGGATGGGGGAGCCGTGTAGGGCTCGGGGACCGTTCACCCCTTCGGCAGCCCGGCTGCCCCCAGAGGGGCCCGCGGCTTTGCGTCACCGCCTTACGGCGGTTTTGCCTTTGTCGAGGATGGAGGTTATCGGCGAAACATTTGGCCGCAGGAGCGTCCTGCGGTCATCCTCCTGCCTTGGACACCAAAAACGTAGGTCGCATTGGAAAGGCAGTCAAATCGGAAGAGCCGAATTTCTCGGTCTTAATCCACAAAATCGGCACAGGGGTACAGTCATGGCCCGCGCCTACTAGGTAGCCCTCTCGCTCCGCGAGAGGTAAGCGGAAGAATGCCCTGCGATCGCATGGCGCGTTGCCGCTTACCTCTCGCGGAGCGAGAGGGCTACCTAGGCGCGGACGCGAGGCTTAGTTGAGGCTGGGTTGCGGGATCGGCGAGGGGCACATGCGCAGCCACAGCTCGTCGGTGGGGATGTCGAACACTTCTTTCGCTCCGCCGCGAACCACAGCCCATGCGCCTTGAGCGAGTTCGCCATCCAGCTGACCGGGGCCCCATCCCGAATAGCCGGCGAATACGCGGTACTTCCCCTGCACGGGCGGCTCTTCTTCGTCGGTCAGGCGTTTCATCGATTCGGAATCGCCGAGGTACACGCCCGGGCAGATTTGCGAGGCGTGGCGTTCCTTCTCCTCGACCCAATCCTCTTGCCCATGCAAAAGGATCACGCCCTGAAACTTGCACGGACCGCCGACATGGATGGGAAAAGGCTGCCCCGACTGCTTCTGCGGCCGATTCAGCACGAGGCCGAAGGCGCCGTCGGGGCCATGCTGCAAAAGCAAGATGACGGTGCGATGGAAGAACCCGTCCGTAAGCGTGGGCCGAGCGATCAGAAAACTGCCCGCAAGCGACGGCATAAAGGGCCTCGCGACGTTCGGATCCTGCTGGGGGTTCTCAGCGGAGCTATTGTACCGCGAGCCATCGCGTGCGGGCTGCGAAATCGTCGAAGGCTACTTCCGATCGCGTTCCAGCGGCGTGACCCACAGAAACACGCGGTGCTCGCGGCCGCCGTCGGGGGTGATCGTCAGTTCCTTCTGCGGCTTGACGCCTTCCATGTTGAAATCATGCGACACGATTCGGCAACCAGGCTTCAGCTTTTCCAGTTGCGGGATCAGCTTCACATTGAGCTGCGGCAACAGGTACAGCGTGATCACATCCGCCTTGCTCAGGTCCAGTTCGAAGATGTCCTGCTGCTTGATGGCGACCTTGTCGCCGATTTCGTTTTTCTTGACGTTTTCCAACGATTCCGCAACGCGAACCGGATCGATGTCGAAGCCGAACGCCTTCACGCCGTACTTCTTGGCCGCCGTGATCGGAATGCGAGCATCGCCGCAACCGAGGTCGTAGACGACGTCCCCTTTGCGAACCTGAGCCAAGTCGAGCATCTTGTCCACGACGACTTGGGGCGTCGGGACATAGATGACGTCGGGCCGACGCGGCGGCGCGTCCTTCTTGTCCTGGGCCGTCGCGACGGGAAGGACGGCGAGGCCCGTGAGAAGCAACAAGCAAGCGATGCGGCGATACATAGGCGAATGCTCCTGAAGAAGTTAGGCGTCCTCACCGTGCGTCAATCGAACGGTTAGTGTTCCTGAGGCAAACCATGCGACGAGAAACCCGATCGTCGGGAGAACACGAAGAAGGGAATGCCTGCGGCCACTAGCAAGGCTCCGATCCAGCCAAGCGAGCCGGCATAGTTCGCTCCGCTGTAGACCAGGTAGCCGCACGTAGCGACGAAGATTAATGGGATGATCGGGAATCCCGGTACGCGGAACGGACGGGGCACATCGGCATCGTTGCGGCGAAGGATGAACAGCGACATGGCCGTCAACAGGAAGAAGATCCAGAAGATCGGGGCCGTGCAACGCAGGAGCGAATTGAAGCCGCTTTGCCCTGCCCAATTGACTTTCGGTTGGCCGAGGTACTCCAGTGCTTGGTTGAGAAGCGACTGCCCCATCTCCGTGCCCACGGCCAAAACCATTCCCAGGCTGATAAGCATCTGAATGAGGAGCGAAACGATCGGCGTACGGGATCCTTTCGACCAGGCTCCCAACGGAGAAAACAGGCTGTAGTCGGCGCCAAGCGTCGAGAAAATTCGCGAACTGGTGAAAATCAGGCCATTGACGGCGCCAAGCGCCGAGATCATGACCAGCGTGATGATCGCTTTCTCAGAGTGGGCCCAGGGAGCTTGCTTAACCGCATCGGCCGCGATTTCCTTGGAGCTGATCGCTGCCTCGAAACCGACGGCCCGGATGTAGGCGAAATTGACAAGCAGGTAGACGCCCATCACGCCGAGAATGCCGAAGATCAACGCTCGCGGAATGTTTCGCGAGGGATCCTTCACTTCCGCGGCGACGAATGCCGCATCATTCCAACCGCCGTACGTCAGGAAAACGAACACCATGGCAAGAGCGACCAAATCCCAGGGCGGCCTGGTCGATTGACTGGCGCGAACGATCGTGGCTTCCGAGGTGCCGTTTTTCACCGCCGCGCGAACGACGAATTCCGATATCGCGTCCGCGGGAGCTTTCATGTCCGCAAGCGTGGCCGGGCGTTTTTGCGGCTCAGCCTTCTTATCCTTGCCTTCGCCGTTTTCCTTTTCCTTCGGAGGTAGGATCGTGATTGAATCGCTACCGTTAACGTACAGTTTCGTTGCTTCATTAATGGTGATCGTCTTTTCGGATCCATCCTTCGCTTGGAAGGTGAGCGAATTGCCTTCTGCTTTCGTCACGGTTCCCGAGATGGATTTGGTCGGGGCGGGATACAAAAACGCGACAATCACGATGCCGACAAGTCCGAGGACTTTGACGACCGTCAGCAGGTTTTGCACCCATTTGCCGAGGACGACGCCCATGGCATTGAGCAGCGTGATCGCGACGACCGCTCCCGCAGCGTAAATCGCCGAGGAGTAATAGGGCAATTCATAGAGGCGGGATGCGTAGTCGCCGAAAATGTAAGCCATCAGGCCGATGCTGCCGGTTTGAATAACCGCGAGCTGAGCCCAGCCGAACAGGTAGCCGACAAGCGGGCCGTATGCCCGAGTGAGGTAAACGTAATCGCCGCCGGAGCGAGGATACGCAGTAGCGAGTTCCGCGTAGCACAGGCCGCCGATCAGGGCGAGGATCCCGCATGCCGCCCAAACGCCTAAGGCATACCACGGATCGCCCATGAAGCTGAAGATGGTCGCGGGCGTTTCGTAAATGCCGGCGCCGATGATGATGCCGAGGATGATGCAGATGGCATCGAAAAGGCCCAAGGCCTTCGACTCCGGCTCGTTCGCGTCCGGCGACTCAACATGCTTCATGGAAGATCACTCGTGTCAGGAAAGTTCGAGTTCTACGTTGTAATGGCCAATTGGTGCGTTTGCCAATCAAATCTTGCGGAATCAAGCACGGCGGTTGACGGGTGTTCCGTAGCAGCTTACTGTCGGCAGAGGCCCGATCACGCGACCTTTCGCTTGACCGCAACAATGAGGTTCGGACCATGGGTTTCTTCGAGTGGTGGCTCGACTTGCCGACGGGCCTGAAAATGGGCGTTTCGCTGGGATTGATCGGCATTTCGACAGTGCTGTGGTTCGCCGGCTATCTATGGCTGTGGGGATGGATCATCGGCAGCATCCTTCTTGTCTTCTCCTTTCCGAATGATGCTCAGAAACGCGGCTATCACGACTTCTGATGCGCAGATGCATCCGTTTTTCATCCGTGTTGGCTCGATCTTCTCCTGCAACTCGTCGGCGAGCAGCCGCTGTTAGGCGGCTGGTAGAGTGTCCGTAAAAGTCTCTGAATGTTCAGACGGGCTTGGAGTAGCAACTGACTGTTGAAGACGAGACTTTTACGGACACTCTACCAGCCGCCTAAC
>JAIEPT010000105.1 GCA_019748295.1 Gemmataceae bacterium
AATCAACCCACGGGATGAGTCGGGGAGAGCACGAGGAAAACCACGGCTCGGCGAGTCGCCGTGAAAGGTGCGCGCCGAGCGCGATGTCCTCAACCCGAGGGCAGTTCATCGGAGAGGGAAGTTCCTGGGGCATCTTCCGCATGCACGAACGAGCCCCACGTCGAGAGGAGGGGGACGCCGACGAGCAGCGAACGAACAAGCGACATGGATGCGGTTCCTTCGGGGAGGATCGATTTTGGGAGAGGGCATTGTACCCGAAACTTCCTTCCGCACAATGACCCAGGCAAACGGCTGGCTCCGATAAAATCGCCGTTTGGGCGTGACGAGACTTGCCGGTTCGCCCTACCAGCCGGCTAACGCCGGCCGCTCGCCTGCTTCCGCGGATAGGTCATGGAACTGCTCCCTTCTGCCGTCTGGATCGTCAGCTACTTCGTGGGCGCCGTTCCGTTCGGCTATCTCGTGGCTCGCGCCCGCGGCGTCGATATCTTCGCGCACGGCAGCGGCAACATCGGCGCGACGAACGTGGGCCGGGTGGTGGGGCGCAAGTTCGGCATGCTGGTTTTCGTGCTCGATTTTCTGAAAGGCGTGGGGCCGACTGCGGTCGCGATGAGTCTGCGAGGAAGACTTGCGGACGACTCATGGGCGGCTAATGGATGGCTTGAGGTTGGAGCGGCGGTAGCTGCGTTTTTGGGACATTGCTTTCCGATCTACCTCGGATTTCGCGGCGGCAAAGGGGTGGCGACAGGAGCGGGTACGGTTGCCGTCCTATTTCCCGAGGCGACGGCCGCCGCGATCATGGCGTGGTTCGTCGTGGCACAAGCCACACGTTTCGTATCGCTGGCGTCCATCGTGGCGGTTCTCGTGCTTTTCGCCGTGCATGTGATGCAGGCGGGGTTGGATCCCGCGAATCCGCGCACCTTGTATGTTGCCGTCGGCGGCGCCTTCGTCATCGTTCGCCACCGCTCGAATGTGCGGCGGATTTGGTTGGGAACCGAGAACCGCTTTCAGGAGAACGGCCTCATGGAATCGCTTGCCCGCAGCATCCACGTCCTCGCCGTCGGCCTTTGGTTCGGCATGGCCGCATTCTTTTCGTTCGCCGTCGCCACGGGGTTGTTCGATAGCTTCGAGCAACTGGGCCGGGCGGAAGATCGGCCGAGCTGGTTCCCGCGCCCCGAGATGTATAGCCGCAGCGAACCGACGCTCGACTCGCCGAAGGAGCAGGGGTCGCGAGCCGCGGGTTACGTGATTGGGCCGCTGTTCACCAAGTATTATCTATGGCAAGGCATCTGCGGCATCCTCGCCGTCGGCACCGCGATTGGATGGGCCAAACGAGGGAAACTCCACGCCTGGCGAGCGAATCTGCTGGTGGTCGCTCTGATTCTCGTCTTGGCCGGTTGGCCGCTCGAACGCAAGGTGGGCGACTTGCGTGTCCCTCGCAACGAGGCGACGGAAGCGTATCTGAAAGCGGACGCGGCCACGGCTCCCTCGCTGGCGCCGGCGATGAAGGAGAAGCGCGACGAGTTCCTGCACTGGCATCTGGCGAGCGTGTTCCTCAATCTGGGAGTCATCGTCCTGGTGGGAGTGGCGACCGCGATGGCGGGGCATCTGCCGCCACGTGACGCGAACGGAAACGCATCGCGTGCCGTTCTCGGCTAAGAATTGATTTAGAAACCGTCTGCGAACGTTTTCCGCTTGCGGCTTAGCGAGACCAGGGCCTAATCCGAACGCTAAGCCGCAAGCGGAAGACAGGGGTTTTGAACAACCTCTGAACGAACCCCGGCCGTTCAAATTTCCCGCCTCACTCCCCAGACTGTCATGCAGTTCTAAAATGCTCCCAACGCCCGCCTCTCGATTTTTCCAGGATTTAGCGCCATGGCGAACAGTTTCGGGTCCCAGGGTACTCTGACCCTCGACGGCAAGCAGTACCCCATTTGGCGGCTCGCCCCCGTCTACGACAAGTATCCCCAGGCGCAGCGTCTTCCCTATTCGCTCAAGATTCTGCTCGAAAATCTCCTTCGCACCGAAGACGACCTCAACGTCACGGCCGAGGACATCGTCGGCTTGGCGAATTGGGACCCGAAGGCGGAACCGAACCTGGAAATCGCGTTCACCCCAGCCCGCGTGCTTCTCCAGGATTTCACCGGCGTCCCCGCCGTCGTCGATCTGGCGGCCATGCGCGATGCGATGAAATCGATGGGGGGCGACCCGCGCAAGATCAATCCGCTGCAACCGGTCGAGTTGGTCATCGATCACTCGGTACAGGTGGACAATTTCGGCACTGCCGACGCCTTCCGCGAAAACACGGACCTCGAATACGAGCGAAACAAAGAACGCTACGGCTTCCTTCGCTGGGGCGCGGGCGCGTTCAACAATTTCCGCGTCGTTCCGCCTGGCACCGGCATCGTGCATCAGGTCAATCTCGAGTATTTGGCCCGCGTCATCTTCCGCGACGAGAACACGAACGCGCTCTATCCCGACACCCTCGTCGGCACCGATTCGCACACGACGATGGTCAACGGCCTCGGCGTCCTGGGCTGGGGCGTCGGCGGCATCGAAGCGGAAGCGGCTATGCTCGGCCAACCCGTGTCGATGCTCATCCCGCAAGTCGTCGGCTTCAAGCTGACGGGCCAATTGCCGGAGGGAGCGACCGCGACCGACCTCGTGCTCACCGTCACGCAGATGCTCCGCAAGAAGGGGGTCGTCGGCAAGTTCGTCGAGTTCTACGGAGCCGGCCTCGATCAGCTTCCCCTCGCCGACCGCGCTACGATTGCGAACATGGCCCCCGAATACGGCGCCACCTGCGGCATCTTCGCGATCGACCAGGAAACGCTCAACTATCTTCGCCTCACCGGCCGCTCGGAAGAACATATCCAGCGGGTGGAACTTTACGCGAAGGAACAGGGCCTCTTCCGCACGACGAACACGCCGGATCCGGTCTTCACGGACACCTTGGAACTCGATCTGGGCACCGTGGAGCCTTCGCTCGCCGGTCCGAGCCGACCGCAGGATCGCGTGTCGTTGACGATGGTGAAGAAGTCGTTCCTCGATGCGTTGCCGACGCTAATGAAGAAGGACCCGAGGAAGGAACTTGCGATGGCGGGAGCGGTCGCCGCTCCGCCGGTTTCGGGTTCGCTGCCGGCGCATCACGGCTCCGTCGTTATCGCCGCCATCACAAGTTGCACAAATACCAGCAACCCCTCGGTGCTCATCGCCGCGGGCTTGGTCGCGAAGAAGGCAGCCGTGCTGGGATTGGAAACCAAGCCCTGGGTGAAGACGTCGCTCGCGCCGGGATCGAAGGCCGTCACCGAATATCTCACGAACGCCGGCGTGCTTCGTTCGCTGGAGCAACTGCGTTTCTTCGTCGTCGGCTACGGCTGCACGACATGCATCGGCAACAGCGGGCCGCTTCCCCTAGATGTGTCGAACACCATCTCGCAAAACGAACTCGTGGTGACGAGCGTCCTCTCCGGCAACCGCAACTTCGAAGGCCGAGTGCATCCCGAGGTGCGGGCGAACTACCTCGCTTCGCCGCCGCTCGTGGTGGCTTATGCCCTCGCGGGCCGCATCGATATCGACTTCGAGAACGAACCGATCGGCGTCGCCCAGGACGGCAAAGCGGTCTTTCTCCGCGACCTTTGGCCCACCCAGGCTGAAGTGCAGAAGACGATCAACGAGGCCGTGCAACCCGAGACGTTCAAGCGGATCTACAGCGACGTCTTCCGCGGCGATGCGATGTGGCAAAACATGGCCGCGCCCGAGGGGGACCTATTCGCGTGGGATGCAAATAGCACCTACGTGAAGCATCCGCCCTATTTCCAAAACATGCCTCGCAAGCCGGGCCCCATCCAGGACATCACGGGCGCCCGCGTGCTCGCCTACCTTGGCGACAGCATCACGACGGACCACATTTCGCCCGCCGGGTCGATCAAGAAGGACAGCCCCGCCGGGCAGTATTTGATGGCGAATGGCGTTCAGCCGATCGACTTCAACCAATACGGCGCTCGCCGCGGCAACGATGAGGTGATGGTCCGCGGCACGTTCGCGAACATCCGCCTCAAGAACAAGCTCGCCCCCGGCACCGAAGGCGGCGTCACGCGCCTGCTTCCCGGAGGGGCCGTGATGTCCATCTACGACGCCTCGGCCGCCTACAAGTCCGCGGGCGTTCCGTTGCTGGTTCTTGCCGGCAAGGAATACGGCTCCGGCAGCTCACGCGACTGGGCGGCGAAGGGCCCGAATCTGCTCGGCATCCGCTTCGTGATCGCCGAGAGCTTCGAGCGCATCCACCGCAGCAACCTGGTCGGCATGGGTATTCTTCCCCTGCAGTTCATCCCCGGCGAAACGGCCGAATCGCTCGGACTGACCGGCGAGGAGATCTACGACCTGCAAGGCCTGGCCGAAGCCCTGGGCGCCGGCTTCTGCCCCGGCAAAGTCATCACCGTGACCGCGAACCGCATGCACAGCGAGCCGAAGGTCTTCAAAGCCGTCGTCCGCATCGATACGCCCGGCGAAGTCCTCTACTACCAACACGGCGGCATCCTGCAGTATGTGTTGCGGCAGTTGCTGGATAAGTAGAGGAGTTGGCCGCTGCTTGCCTTACAATGACGCGAAAAGGCTTGCAGGAGGAAATGCCATGTTTCTTGTAAAGGACCGCCGGCTTGGGATGGATCATTTCATATTCACCCAAATGGATCCGCGCGAGGACGGTTATCGGGGAGACGTGATCGAGAACGTTTCCCTTGATTACGACATGAATGCCGTACATCGGTGGCCCGAGGGATTGGGGCGGCCCGATCCTCAGCTCGGCCGCAGTCCAGGCGATCCAAGCCATTACAAAGTCTTCAAGTCGCACAATGAGCTTTCGGAAAGCGGCTTCAAATACGTCCACTTCAACACGCCATTTGTTGCATATTCCTGGGAAGACTATCGTAAGCGATACTATCCGATACCCGAAGAGTTCGCGAAGCGGATGACGGAAGAGGAATGGTTTGATTTTCTGGACGATGCTGATGCCGCACAAAAAGTCCGGCAGACAATGAGCGAACCGAAGAAGCCAACCAAGACCAGCGATCGGGACGAGATTGCCCAGTGGATCGCCAAGCGTCACTTCAATGTGGACGCCGCGGTTCGACAGATTTGGTTTTTGCCCGCGGAATCTCCGCCTGACGAATTTCGATTTCTCGAGGTGAACGACCGATTCGCCTCGGAATCGCAGCATGTCGAACCCATCGATATGGGTTTCGACGTCGATGGCAGTTCGTTCCGGTTGCTGGTCGCGGATGTGTCTGGAACGCAATTGGAGCAAATCAAGTCAAAACCCGCTACGCTGCTCCCCTCCGGTTGGAGCCTTCGCAATGCGATCGTTTGGGGCCGCAGAGGACGCCAAGGATGAAAGAGTCGGCCAGACTTTTTCTCGTTCAGGCTCAGTCGGCCTTCGTGGTGTTCGAGCTGCTTCGCTCCCATAAAGCAATGCACCATTGCCATTCGCTGCACTATTTGCAAATGGCGACCGAGCTCTTCGCCAAAGCATTTTTGTGGGAGCGAGGACCGATCCGGAAGACGCATGAGGTAATCGACGCATTCTTCAAGCGCTTGGCGACGCAAAGGCGTGCTCAGTCCAAATTGGGATTTGACGGACTCAACGAGAATTGGCAGCAAACATTGAAGAAGGCCAAGGAGATTGCCTCTGAAATTCAGGCACTTTCGCCGGCAATCGCGAAAAACGGACCAAATGCCGAGTACCCCTGGCCGCCGGCGAAACCCATAGCTGCTCCTGTGGAATACGAATTCCCCGTTTGGACGAAACTGACTGCAACGTCGTTCGGCCGAAAGTACATTCATCTACTGAAGCAGTTGCTTGCTGGAGCCGGGGAGTACCTCTGACAGTTTCCGCTGCCTCCTTGCACGGATTGGGGTCGCGTGAGCCGCACGATGAAGAATGAATTCGCTGCGATCATTGAACGCGATGATGAGTGGTACATCGCTTTCTGCGCCGAAGTTCCCGGAGCTAATGGCCAAGGCAAAACAATCGAAGAATGTCGAGCCAGCCTTGCCGATGCAATCGCGTTGATTCGTGAAGGCCGTAAAGAGCTTGAAGCCTTCGCCGTGGAAGAGCATGGCACTTGAGACGTCGCAAGGCATGAAATGCCGTTGATGAATCCTTCCTGTTTTTTGCTTGTACACCTCCGCTGATCGCGAAACACTCGAACTACCTGCATCCTCCAAGGAGTCCCCCGTGATCCGTTCGTGGTTGCCCATCGCCTGCCTTGTCCTCTTCGCCTCCGTCGTCTGCGCTCAGGAGGCGAGTCCCTGGAAGTTCAAGATGCAGGAGATCGAAACCAAACTCGGCGTTGGTTACGCGGTCCTGCTCGTGGACGTCGATGGCGACGGGAAGAAGGACATCGTCGTCGTCGATACGACGCGGGTTGTATGGTATCAGAATCCCGATTGGAAACGCCGCAGCATCATCGAGGGCGGCACCAAGGCCGACAATGTCTGCATCGATTCATACGACATCGACGGCGACGGCAAGCTCGACTTCGCTCTCGGCGCCGACTGGAAGCCCTTCAACACCAAGGCGGGGGGTACGCTGCAATGGCTGCAGCGCGGCAAGTCGCTCGATGAGCCGTGGACGATTCATCCGATCGATATGGAACCCACCATCCATCGCATCCGTTTCGCCGACATCGACGGCGACGGCAAGGCGGAACTGATCTCCGTTCCGCTAATGGGCCGAGGCTCTTCAGCCAAGGCGAACTGGACCGACGGCGACCCGGTTCGCGTGACGGCGTACAAGATCCCCGCGAACCCCGCGAAGGATCGCTGGACCCCCGACGTGCTCGGCGCGTCGCTGCATGTCATCCACAACTTCCACCCCATCCGCGGGGCGGGCAAAGGCATGGACATCCTGACGGCGAGCTACGAGGGCGTGCATCTGCTGTCGGGGGCGTCGGGCAAGTGGCAGGCGAAGAAACTCGGCGAAGGGAACCAGGAGAATCCCAAGAGCAACCGCGGAGCGAGCGAGATCAAGATGGGCTCGCTGAATTCAGGCAAGAAGTTCATCGCGACCGTCGAGCCGTGGCATGGCAACCAGATCGTGGTCTATGCCGAGCCGAAAGAAGCGGGCTCGTTGTGGACGCGGCATGTGATCGACGACGAGTTGAAATGGGGCCATGCCGTCGCAACCGTGGATCTCGACGGCGACGGAAACGACGAACTGGTTATCGGCGTGCGCGACGACGGCGGCAAACACCGCCGCGGCGTTCGCATCTACAAGGCTCAGGACGACGGCGGCTCCAAGTGGGCGCGCACGCTCCTTGATGAAGGCGGCGTGGCCATCGAAGACCTACGCGTGGACGATCTGGACGGCGACGGCAAGCCGGACATCGTGGCGGTCGGGCGTGCAACCCGCAATGTTCGCATCTACTGGAATGGGAAGCAGTGACCCGGCGACCGTCGAAATGACCGTCCGCGGTACTTCAGCGGCACACGGCCGACGTGACAAAGAACGCTAGTAGAGTCGAGAGGTAGCGCGGTGGTTTAGGGGCGGCCTATCCGTCCGGCCCTTTCGGGTGCCGGGGCCTCAA
>JAIEPT010000141.1 GCA_019748295.1 Gemmataceae bacterium
GAGTGTCGGAAGAGCGACAAGTTTCGGTCTGGAACCCAGGAGCTCCCTACGGTCGCCCCTGGGCTTTGTTAACTGCTGTGGGAGTCGCTCATCGGGAGAAACCCGACGTCGTCGGAAAAGCCGGGCTTCTTCAATGGATCCTTGTTCACCGGCAGCACGATCGGCAGGCCGATGGGCGCCGAATCGGAGGCGTCGAAAATCACGACGGGATTGTCCAGCGAGATGGCCGCATCTTCACGGCCCCGGGTCGATGCTTCCGGCTTCGCTTTCACCGAGCCCTCGACATTCAATTCGGGCCGCGCCTCGGTGCACTCCACGCGGTAATCGAAGTTGCCGATGGTTACTTCGTCCCCGTCGCGGAGGATTCCTTCGCTCAGCTTCGTGCCGTTGATGCGGATGCCGTTGGTTGAGAAAAGGTCGCGGATGACGAGGTGCTGGTCCACCTGAGCGATGCAGCAATGGCGGCGCGAGATCTTTCGCGAGGGAATCTGCACATCGCACTCCTGGTGTCGTCCCAGGAGCAAGATGGGCTTATCCACCACGATATCCGGACCTTCCGTCAACGCGATCAGTTGCGGAACCATGCGGAAACCTTGAACCGCCTTCGATTTGCACGTCCTTTATCCTAGCCCCATGTCGCGCCGAACGCAACCCGTCCGGCCTTTCCTCATCCTTCCTCCCTCATCCTTCATCCTTTGTCTATGGGTCGCTCTTGTACCATCACCGTCGTTTCCGTTATAAGCCGCCGCGCGGGGACGAGAGACCGGAACCTCTCGACTTCGCGGGTCGCCGCGGCGGGCATGGACGCCCTCCCGGCTCTATGCCAATTCACGGAGAGAAGAGGATGGCTGAACAGCCCCGACCGCTTATCGGAATCAATGTCGATTTGATTCCGCAATCGAAGACGACTCGAGCCCACTTGCGCCTCAACCTCGGCTACATGGATGCGATCCTCCGCGTCGGCGGCCTGCCGATCCTGATGCCGCCCTATGGACGCGATCGCGATATCGAATCGTTCCTCGACCGCGTGGACGGCTTCGTCCTCAGCGGCGGGCTCGATCTCGACCCGCGCCGCTATAACCAGACGATGCATCCCTCCGTGGCCCTCACGCCGGAACGACGCGAAGACAGCGATCGGCTGCTCGTCCGTCATCTCTTCGATCGTCAAATGCCGCTCCTGGGCATCGGCATGGGCATGCAGCTCATGAACGTGTATGCCGGCGGAAGCATGTATGTGCATCTGCCCGAAGAGATGCCCAAGTCGATGCCGCATTTCGATGCGACCTGCAACGGCCCGCATCGCCATCTGGCGAACGTCCTGCCGAACACCCGGCTCGAAGAAATCTACGGCGGCGTCGAACTGCTGGTCCCCAGCTGCCATCACCAGGCGGTGAAGACGCCTGCGGAAGGCTTCCGCATCTGTGCCACGGCGCCCGACGGCGTGATCGAAGCGATCGAGTGGACGGACCCCGCATGGTTCGCGTTCGGCCTGCAATGGCACCCCGAAGCGGAATGCGCTTCCGCGCTCGATTTGCAGCTTCTCGAATGCTTCGTGCAGTCAGCCGCTCGCCACAGTTCGCCGATGGCCTTGGCAAGCTAATCGGAAGGACGCCATGCCTCGTCTGCTCATTGGTTTGTCTTCCGGGTAAAATGCCTGTTTCGTCAAAATGCATCTTCCGCTTGCGGCTTAGCGTTCGGAGAAAGCCCTGGTGTCGCTAAGCCGCAAGCGAAGAACCTGCGCACGCGGTTCTGAACCAACTTCTTAGCTTAGCGGAACCCGGAGACGCTGCATCATGGCCTGGAGCGTGTGGATCGCCATCGGTTTGCTCATCCTTTCCAATGTCTTCATGACCTTCGCCTGGTATGGCCATCTCGGCAACGACGGCGGGTCGAAAAACGCCTTCGTCGAGTTCCTCGGCTCGCTCAAGGACCGCCCCTGGTTCTTCGCCGCCTTCGTCAGTTGGGGCGTTGCATTTTTCGAGTATCTGCTGCAAGTGCCGGCCAATCGGATCGCCAGCCCTTACATGTCCCGGTCGCAGCTGAAGATGCTGCAGGAAATCCTTTCACTTGCGGTCTTCGCCGGCGTCGCTATCGTTTACTGGAGAGAACGCCTCCGCCTTGACTTCTTGTGGGCCGGATTGTGCATCCTGGGGGCTGTGTTCTTCGTCTTCCGCAACGAAGGCCATCAACCCGCGAAGGATTCGCAGGCTGCCGTCCTCTCTGCGGATCCCCCCGCCGATCCGCGTTGACCCTTCCTCCAGGCTTAGCTATACGTTCGATCCCTGATCGAACTTCCCGCATCGCAGGACGCCGACCATGAATCGTAGCCGTGCTTTCTGGGTGCTGCTCCTCCTCACGCCGGTCGCCCTTCTTGCCGCGCTGGCCCTCGGCTTGCGGCATGAGCCTCGCTTCTATCGCCAAGCCGACATCGAACCGGGCGCCTATCGCAAGGAACTTGCCAAGGCGTGCTACCAGAACTTCAGCGGCATCCTGAATCAAGCCATCGATCCGCACGGCAAGGATTGGCAGTTTTCGTTCACCAAGGACCAGCTCAACAGTTTCTTCGAGGAACGATTGCCCGATCTCGAAGGCAAATCGCTCGAAAAGCTGAACGTCTACCATCCGCGCGTCGTGTTCGACGACGACCGCATCCGCCTCGCCTTTCGCTACGGCTCAGGATTCTGGAGCACGGTTCTCTCCTACGATCTGAAGGTGTGGGTCGCTCAGAAAGACACGAACGTTCTCGTCGTGGAAGTGCTGGGCCGCAAGGCCGGCGCCCTGCCGATTCCCACCCATCACATTCTCAACGAACTCAGCGACGTGGGCCGTCGCCACAATGTCGAGGTTTCTTGGTATCGCAACGACGAGAACCGCCCGGTCGCGGTCATTCGATTCAACACCGATCTCCCCCGGCCGCGGATGCAACTGACGGCCATCGCCGTGCACGACAGCCAAATCACCATCAAGGGCCGCCCGACTCAGCTGCCGCTAGCGAAAGCCGACCAGGAAACCGCCCGGAGCATTCCGCCCGCGGCGGATTAGCACAACCTCTGGCCGCCGGTACGGTTGCCGCTACAATCTAGGTTTCAGGAATCACCCCGCCGAAGCGGCCGCCGCGTCAGCTTTCGGATAACGTCGAGTTAAGGAGCCGCGCCATGCGACCGCGAACCACCGCCTCCAAGAAACGCCGTCAACGCGTCAAGGAAGAGCGCCATTTCAAGAAGACGCAGAGCCGGGTCATGCCGATGCTCTCCCGCCCGAAGCGGATGAAGGCGAACAAGAACAAGAAGGCGGACTGAAGTCAGCCGGAAGAACGAAGCCGATCCCTGCAATTGGGGTCGGCTTTTTTCATGTTCTCAAGGAGCCGCGCACGCAGTAAGCGGTTAGCGCGATGATGGCGTCAACCGCTTACTGCGTGCGCGGCTCCTTAGTCGTTCAGAACGAAGCCGATCCCTGCAATTGGGGGTCGGCTTTTTTCATGCGCGGAATCTCAAGGAGTTGGCCGTTGTGGCACGGTCTCTGACCGTGCCACACGGCCCGACCGAAGGTCTCCACGAAGCGCCCGAAACCTTGTCCCCATTCGGCCACCAAAGGCCCAAAATCCAAGAACCACTTCACCAAGCAATCGGCGACAAAGGCACGTCCGAATCCGCTTGCCCATCCGAAAGATACCACGCCGCCGAGGAAAATCGCCAATACTCGGGCCGCAACACCAACCCTTTGCGGTGCGGGTTGTCATGCAAGTAATCAAGTTTCTGCTGCCAAAACGGCTCTTCGAGAATCGCCATCGGATGTCTGCTTGGTTGCCAGAGGCGTCGCTCACGATCGGCCGTGGCTTGGTCCCGCAACACATCAGAGAAACACGGCGGAAAATGGCTCTGGCAATAGTCCGCAAGTTGCCGCCCAGTGAACTTGCGGAAGTCTTTCAGCGTCTCCGTTAATCGGTTGGAATCGAAATCGGCGTCGAACACCATGAGATGCAGATGCGTCGGCATGACGACATAGGCATTGATGCGAAGATGCTTCTTGCGGTGGCAGAAAGCCAAGCTGTCGGCAATGATTTTGCACGAAGCTTCAGAGATGAAGATCGGCAACCATTCGACGACGCTATAGGTGAGATAGTAGAGACCGGCTTCAGGGTGGATGCGGTAGCGTTCCATTCCGGAATGTTAATGGCGAATCGTTGAACACGCGAAGCAAATCTCGCGAATGAACCTGTCCCCGGCGCGTTCGCATGTCCAGGTGCGGCGTGGGCACGCAGGCCTCGGGCGCTTCATGGAGACCTTCGGTCGGGCCGTGTGGCACGGTCGGAGACCGTGCCACAACGGCGCGATGATGGCGTCAACCGCTTACTGCGTGCGCGGCTCCTTAGTCGTTCAGTTCGCTACTTAATCATCGGCGTCCCCGGTATCCTTCTCGCCGTCGGGTCGGTCGGCGGTTTGTCGAGCGTGATGTACGCGAACAGGTCGATGATCTCTTGCGGCCGAAGCTGTTTCTCGACGTCCTCCGGCATGTAAGATACTTTGCTCACCAAGAGTTGCTCCACATTGTCGCGGGCGATCGTTTCGATTTTGCCCCCTTGGGTTTTCAGAACGACGCGTTGCGGGCTGTCTTCCACGATGAGGCCCGTGAGAACCTGACCGTTCACATTCGCGACCGTCACGCCGTGGTATCCGGCGCCGATCACCAAGCTCGGATCGAACACGTTCGACAATAGCTGCTCGAAATCGCTGCGGCCATTGCCGGTAAGGTCGGGGCCCACCTCCTGCCCTTCGCCATGCAACTTATGGCACTGAGCGCACAGCTTCTTGAAATGGAGCGCCCCCTGATGCGGATCGCCTGCTTTCGATTTCAATAGCTCGCGCATCTCGGCGACCACCTTTTCGCGAGCAGGATTACGTCCATCGCGAATAGTGCCCCACACCTTTGCGACCTGCTTCACGAGATCCTGATCCTTGCTGCCGATCAGCTTGCGGACCTGATTGATGTTGAGCGCGGTTTGCGGGATCTTCTTGGAAGCGATCTCGCCAAGCAACGCCTTGCTCCAGCCGGGCCGTTGCGTCAGCACTTCGATTGCTTTCGGCTGCATGTCCGGTTCCAACTTCGCATACGCGGCAATGAGCGCGTCCGCGACTTTCGGATGGTCGAACTTGCCGAGCGTATTCAGCAATTGGCCACGCAGATTCGATGAGCCGAGCTTCGGATCGACGAGAATGACGCCGACGGCATCGATCGCGCCGAAATCGCCGATCGATGCGAGAGCGGACAACGCCTTGAGGCGATGGCCATCGCCGCGATCGGAAGTCACCAGGATCTTGCGGGCTTCGTCGATCGCGGGCTTCTGCTCCAGCGTCACCGCGAGGAAGGTCGCCTCCATCGCGAGGAACACGTTTGGCCCGTTCTGCAACTTTGCGAGCGTCGGCGTCAATGCCTCGGCCAGTTGCCCGACTTGCGGCTGCTTAAGTTCGCCCGTCTGAATCTTGGTCGCGATGGAAGCGAGCAGATTGGCGGCCGATTCGCGATCCCCCTTTTGGCCGGCAAGCACGACGAGAACTTCCGCAAGGGCTTTCGGATTCATCGATCGCGAAGCGAGGATGCGATCGACGACCCGCGGCATCAGGCGAGCCAGGTTCGGGGCCGCATCAAGATCGCGTTGCCCGACGAGGCGGAGATACAGATCCCCCTGCGTTTCGAGCAATGGATGCAGGTTTTGCCAGACGATGTGCGGGATGAGCTTGTCATGCCCCGCGTTGGCGAGGACGTCGATGAGAAGCGGAATCGCATCCAGACCTTTGACGCGCGTCGCAGCGATGGCGACCTGCAACTGCACGTCGGGCGAGGCATCGTGCGCGAGTGCGACGATGCGTTTCGCCACATCCGCCGACACCTCGCCGCGGTTCGAGGCATAGCGAACGCCGAAGGCGCGGATCGTCGCGTCTTGATCGTGGAGCACATCCAGGTGGAAACGCGGGTCGTACGCTTCGCCGCTCATGCAGGTCCATAAGGCATGCAATCGAGCCGTCCGCGAGGCGTTGCCATCCAACGCGAGCTTTTGCAGCTTGATCACCGTGTCTGGGGTAGCACGCATCGGCATCAACGCTCGCTCGAACGAACGCTCCGCCAAGATCCGCTGTGCCCGTTCGCGATAGAAGATGTTGGCGTCGCCGAGCAATTCGATCAGCTTGGCGTCCGTCTCCTTCTTGAGATCGAACGCGCCCGGCTTTTTCGTCCCCTTGTAGCTGACGCGGTAGAGCCGGCCATACAGCCGATCGATGCCTGCGGGATCGCGGTTGGCGTCCTGATAGCAGTGATAGCGGTCGTACCAATCGAGCACATAGAGGCAGCCGTCCGGCCCCACCTTTTGCACGACGGGCATGAACCAAGCATCGTTCGCGGAGAGGAAATCGGGACGCAACTTGCCGAAATACGAGGATCCATCGCGCGTCAGTCCGTCGGAGTTGATGCAATTGCCGTGGATATTTCCCATGAAGAGCTTGCCCCGGTATTCTTCCGGATACGCGTCGGCGTCGTACCACGTGATGCCGCAGTAGGCGGCCTTCTGATGCTTGTGCTTCACGATCGATTCGATCTTCCAGGTGAACGGCGGATAGGGGCCGCCCTGGCGATGGTAATAACCGCTCTGCACAAGGTGCCAGAGGTGATCGATCACGCACGCCGAGATGAAGAAGCTGCCCTGGCCATCGACCGTCACGCCCCACGGATTGCTGGTGCCTTCGCAAAACAGCTCGAACTTTTTCGTCTTCGGATGAATGCGGAAGAGGGCACAGGTGAAGTCGAACACCTTGCCGTCGTGCTTCACCTTCGAGCGGTTGAACACGCCGTTGAGCCCGTAGAGCCAACCATCGGGCCCCCAGGTGAGCGAGTTCGGCAGCTCATGCGTGTCATCTCGCCCGAAGCCTGAGACGATGACTTGCGGCTTGCCGAGTTTCAGGTTGGTCTCATCCTCGAACGGGTAGAAGAGAATGTCGGGCGAGTTCGCCAGCCAGACGCCTCCGAAACCGATGGCCACGCCGGAGGGGATATTGAGCCCTTCGATGACGGTCGTCACCTTGTCGTAAACGCCGTCCCCCTTGGTCGATTCCACAACCTTGACGACGTCTTTCCCCGGCCCTGCGGCACGCTTCGGATACTCGACGCTCTCGGTGATCCAGAATCGGCCACGATCATCGATCGCCATCGCGACCGGATTGACGATCTTCGGCTCCGCGACGATGAGATCGACGGCGAAGCCTTCGGGCACCGTCATTTTCCTGATGGCTTCCGCGGGCGAAAGAGCGGGCCCCGGCGGGCGATCCTGAGCGTGCGGGATCACCGGCTTCGCCTTCTTATCCTGCCCCGGGGCATCGCCTTGGCTCAACCACCCGGCCATGCCGAAAGCAACCAACACGAACAGCGCACTCGCCCGCTTCATGGCGATTCTCCGCGGAAATCAACGTGGGGTTTCTCCACCGATGATCCTAACGACTGCATGGCCAAATGCCAGCGAGAAGAAGGGTGCATTCCCGTTCCTGCGCGAGGGGAGAGCGGTTAAACTCGGTCCGAGAGCAGCTGGCGGGCAGCTGGTCGGT
>JAIEPT010000193.1 GCA_019748295.1 Gemmataceae bacterium
AACACCGCCGCGCCTCGAGCCCCGGCCGCCTCGGTCAAGCAGCTTAGTACCTCGCAAGAACGGAAATGCACCCGGTGCCGGGGGGTGGTTTTTCGAAGAAACGATTGCGAAGCGGAAACCGACCGGTTAAAACCGATCGCATCTCCAAGCCATGGGGTCGCGGTTGCTGGGGGGTAACAGCCTCAGGCTTCGGCCCGGAGGTTGGCCGCGACCCCAGTTTTTCGAGAAAGCCCATGCCCCTTGGCGTGGGTTTTTTCATGCTGAAGTAGCCCTCTTCTATGTAGCCCTCTCGCTCCGCGAGCGGTAAGCGGATGAATGCCGTGCCGCCGCATGATGCCCTGCCGCTAACCTCTCGCGGAGCAGAGGGCTACATAGAAGAGGGTCGCGAAGGCCAGCGTCTCGACATTGCCCCAGCATAGGCCGAGTCATTACAATCGGGGCGTTCGCCCGTTTACCTGGAAAGGCTTCCTCATGACCGCGTCCGTTCAACGCAGCTCGCTTCTCGCTCTGATCGCCCTGGCGATCGCCGTCCCGGCCGCGTCCGCACAGGTCACGCTCCGGTACAAGTTCAAGGAGGGGGACAAGCTGCAGTATGAGATGAAGAACACCAACAAGGTCGTGAGCAAGGTGAAGGAGCAAGAAGCCAAGGTCGTCTCGTCGCAGACGATGGACATGACCTGGGACGTGCTGAAATCCACCGACAAGGGCTCGCAGGTCAAGGTGAAGTTCGGCCGCACCAGGATGACGATGGAAACCCAGATGGGCGAGTTCAAGATCGACTCGGCCGACGAGAACGTGCCGGAAGAACCAGTTGCCAAGATCCTGGCGAAGGTGGTCGGAGCGATGTCGAAGCTCGAAATGGTGATGACCATGCAATCGGACGGCGAAGTCCTCGATGTGCAGGTGCCGGAAACCACGCTCAAGCAGTTGCAGGAACTGCCGGGAGCCGATCAATTCGGGGAGATGTTCTCGAATGAAGGGCTTAAGAAAATGTTCGGCCAAAACGGCCTGGTGATGCCGAAGGAAGCCGTCACGAAGGGGCAGACTTGGAAGAAGAAGAACGACGTGAAGCTTCCGTTCGGCACGATTCAGTCGATCATCAATTACTCCTATGAAGGGGAGGCGGAATCCGGCGGGCAGAAACTGGAAAAGATATCGCTGACGCCCAGCGCCTCGATCATCGCCGATCCGAACGCGCCGTTCGTCCTCAAGATCAATCGCCAGAAGGGGACTGGAACGGCCCTGTTCGACAATGCAGCGGGCCGATTCGTGGAAATGTCGCTCGCCCAGGAAATGGACATGACCATGGAAGTGATGGACATGACGGTGACGCAGAATCTGGTTCAGACCGTGTCGGTGAAGCTCAAGCAGTAAGCGAGAATCTCATGAAGGGCCCGAGCGGCAGGATCACGTATCAAGCGAAGCGGATGTGGCATTGCCCCAAGTGTCAGCGCAAAGTGCTTACTGGCGGCCACATCACGAACCAGGCGTGTACCTGCCAGCCGGGCCAAACGGTTTGGATGCACGTGGCGAGCGACCATAGCTCGCCGCGCGACTTGTCGCCTCCGCCCTCCCATGCCTCCTGATCGCCTGCTGACGAATTGGCCGTTCCCCGCCTACGCGCACGTTCCAGGCAAGACGCCCCATCCTCATTCCGATCCCAAAGGCCATCGGCATCCCACGCCTGACGTGGAGCCGAGCGATGCCGAGTTATGGCGCCGTTGCCCCGCGTATCTGCACGGCATCGATCTGTTCGATGCGGGATATTATTGGGAAGCCCACGAAGCGTGGGAACAGCTGTGGCACGCCGTCGGCCGGCGCGGGCCGGATGCGGAGTTCGTGAAAGGTCTGATCCAACTCGCGGTCGCGGGAGTCAAGCATCGGCAAGCGATGCCGGAGAGCATGCGCTGGCATGCGAAACGCGCAACCGAATTGCTGCCTGCCTGCAGAAAGCCGATCTATCGCGGAATCATGGTCGATGTGCTGATTGCGGGGGCGATGGATGTTGCGGCCGGAGATTGGCCGGCGACATGGCTTTTGCCCATTGTCGGCAACCTGGCGACGTGAGTTTTTTCTCGTTCAGGCCCGTGCATTTCGACCAGGGATGGGTTAATACGGAGTAGTCCGCCCGGTTCCGCATCCAGCGTTTGCCTTCGAGCAAACGGGTCCAGGAGAGCCATCATGCGGCGAATCATATCCGCGGCAGCCTTTCTCGCACTCTGCATCCAATCCGCGGGTTGCATGGACCCGCGTCGCACGCCGCCCAGGCAGGAGGCCGGAAATCCTCCGTTGAAAATGGCTGGCAACTCCATTTTCGCTCCGGTGCGGCTCGACGATCCTCTGGAGCGCAACAAAGCGGCCGAAGGGATCAAGAAGCCGGCGTTTTATCAGGTGAAAGGGAAGGATGAAACCGGCTTGGTGTGGGAGGGCTACCTCGTCGTCGAACATGCCCCCGAAGCGTACATGACCTTCGGCCATTTCGAGTGGCAATGCGAGCGTGGCGGCGGACGCTATCACTTCAAAGGAACCTACGACGCCGACAAGCGCAAAGCCCGCTGGACCGGCTACACCGTGAAGGAAAAGATCGGAACGGCCGCCAACTCGATCTACAAGGCAACACTCTCGGCGGACGGGAAGAAACTTGAAGACGGCTCCTGGAAAGGCGGCGTCGCGATCCCGGGGATCTGGGAAGGCGAATTCCTTCACGGGACCAATGAGGATTCCTAGAAACCTCGCACCGAGCACGCTTAACAATTGATTCTCCCGCCTTTCTCCGGGCTGGGCAGGTTCCCGCATTCGACTACCTTCAACTCACTCGCGACGTCGGCGGACGGCGAACAAGCGTTACCCCGCAGGAAGCAAGCTTGGTCTTCGCGAAAGCGACCGGCCAAGTCGCGCATGAAGGCGGCATCCGCTTTGATGCACAGAGCGTTCCGGCCCAGGTGTTCAAGCAGCGGTTGGTTCCGCTTCGCTGGAGCGGCTTGCGTCGAAGGATAAGCAGATCGGCAGACTGCTCAAGGCGAACGCGACCGACGGTGCGTCTTATTCGTCCGACACTGAACCAATTCGCGAAAAATCTTGTCACAGTCCGGATCGCCTCGCGTAGATACCGCGGAGCGACATCCGAATCCTCGAATCCTCATCCTGAGCGGTATCGCCATGAAGCTGGTCCCTGAATTGGTGGAGTATTTTCGAGAAACGCGCGAGCTTACGCTCAACGATGTGCGTTTGCTTAAAGCGGCTGGTTTTCTCCACTCCGATGGGTCCGAATGGGAAGACGGACGTAATTCTTGGGAAGACGATGGGTGTGACGATCCCGACTACGATCCCCAACAGGATATGTACGAGGAGCAAGAAGCGATCCGTCGGGCTTTGCAGCTCGGCAGCAAGGTGGGCGGCGGGGTCGGCCGTTCGCGCATGCGGTGGCGGAAGAAATTCGAAATGAGTCGGGAAGCAAGCCGGGCTGGCTGGCATGTTTAGTAGGCGACAGGCAGGAGATATTCTGCCTCCCTCCGGAAGAGGGCTGGGGTGAGGGGGCCTTTTCTCGCGCAACGCCACGTCGCACGCCCTCGCCCCCGGCCCCTCTCCGGAAGGGAGAGAAGAGACTTGCAGTTGCCGCTCGCCTTAGGGAGCTTCTCATGCAGCCGAAAAGCGATCGCTTGGTCGAAACCGTGACGCTCAGCCAGGCGCGGTCCCTGATTCGTTGCCTCGCCCATGACCAAAGCT
Organism: Gemmataceae bacterium; assembly: GCA_019748295.1. Classification (GTDB taxonomy): domain Bacteria; phylum Planctomycetota; class Planctomycetia; order Gemmatales; family Gemmataceae; genus JAIEPT01. The sequence continues at coordinate 3,727 of JAIEPT010000193.1, forward strand.
TGCTGCTGCTTTCGCCTCCGGGCATCGGCAAGTCCGACTCCGTCGTCCAGGCGGCGGCGGAAACTGGGCTTCCGTGCCGCTCGCTCTTGGGGACGCAGATCGCGCCGGAAGACGTCAGCGGCGTTCCCAAGATCGTCGGCGAACGTTCGGTGTTTTGTCCGCCGCGCATCCTTCTGCCTGAAGATCCGCAGCCTTTCTGCTTGTTCCTGGATGAGCTGCCCGCGTGCAGTCCGGATGTTCAGAAGGCGTTCTATTCGCTTCTCTTGGAGCGGCGCCTCGGCGAACATCGGCTGCCCAAGGGCACATGGGTCGTGGCGGCGGGCAATCGCGTCGAAGACCGCGCATTGGTGCGTGCGCTGAGCACCGCACTGGTCAATCGCGTCATCATGCTGCATGTCCGCGTCGACGTCAAAGAATGGCTGCAATGGGCGCAGGGACACGGCATTCGCGAAGACATCCTGGCCTTCATACTCTTCATGCCCGACGCGCTGATGCGGGGGATCCCCGCCGAGCCGTCGCCGTTCTCGACGCCGCGTGCCTGGGCGTCGCTGTCGCGGGCGCTGGATCTCGCCCAGGGAGCCGGGTTGCTGGACCGCAATATCCGCCGCGCCCTGGCGTTCGGCCGGCTAAGCCCGGAAGACGCCGCCGTCTTCTGTGCGATGGCCGAGGAAGAGTTGGAGAATGTGCTGCCGCTCGACGAGTATCTATGCCGCCCAGACCTGCTGCCGCGCCAGGCGACCGCGCGCTGGTTTGTCTTGAGCCGAATCCGCGAGTCGCTGGATCGGGGCGAACTAGGAGTCCACCCGCCGATGGTGATCAACCGCTTCCTCGCCGGGGTTCCGGAAGAGCATCGGCTGGCGCTCCTCGTAGGCCGGGTCCGAGCGTGGGGCGAAATCGGAGCGGCGGAAACCATGCTGAAGTCGTTGCGGGAGATCTGCGGCGTCGACGGCGAGGCGCCTGCGGACCTTCTGAAAAAGACCGCTCAGTACCACCGCATGCAGCCGGACTTCGAAGGAGAGCCGTCATGAATCCGCATGAGGATTGGGACGACGCTCAAGCTCTGCGAAAATGCAAACTGGCCTTGCAACTCGTCTGCGCGCAGATGCCGCACTTGGCGGGCTTGTCGCAAGTGTTGCGACTGCAACCGCATGCCGGCGTGGCGACCTTCGGCGTTTTCGCCAGCGGCCGATTGGTTTTCAATCCCGAATTCCTTCGGCAACTCACAATGCCGCAAACCGTCTTCGTCCTCGCGCACGAGTTGATGCATTTGGCCCTGGAAACGCACGCACGGGGAAGCGGCAGCGATCCGGTGCTAGTGAATGTGGCGCACGACATCATCATTAACGACATGCTCATCTCCGAGTTGGGCGAGCCAGGCATTGAGGGAATCCTGCGATTCCCGGGTGCGCGGGACCATTCGCTGGAAAAGATCCTCGCGTACTTTCGGAAGAAACCCAAGGCGGTTACACGGCCAGGCTGGCCGGCTGGCCCTTCCGTCGAGACCGCAATGGGACGCGCCCTCCGGGATGCGGGCGTGATCCAGAAATCACAGAGCGTGGAAGCGGACGTTTTGGGACAGGACCTGGAAGAACAATGGTTCCCGGGCGAATCGTCCCGCGAAAGGCGAGAGCAGGCCGACGCGATCCGCGAGATCGCGGGCCAGGCTCGCTCGCTCAGCGTCTTCTTCGATCAGATGCAGCCTTCGCGTGGTGACCCATACGACCAATCGAAAAAGCGCCGCATCGCGGGACAGCCTGGGGAATATCAAGTCCCCTGGGAGCAGGCCCTGCAAAGCTGGCTCGATGCCGTGACGCCTGCCGCCCGCACGTTTGGCCGCGTCTCCCGTCGCGGTGGAGACCGAACCGACGTCGTGTTGCCGGGTCGTAATCGCGACCATTGGACGCTGCATGTCGTGTTGGATACCAGCGGATCCATGCTGCATCGTCTTCCCGCCTTCCTGACGGCACTCGCCGCCGGTTGTCGGAGCGTCGGCGTGGATCGGATCCGAATCGTGCATTGCGACAAGGCGGTTCGAAAGGTCCATGTGGTCGATGTCGAGCAACTCGAGGATTTGACGGCCGAGGGATTTTCCGGCTCGGAGGGCTGGCATATTTTGGAGGACGTTATTGGACCCGCACCGGCGCCCGAGGAACCGCCTCGCGAGGAAGAGCCGCCACGCCAGGAGGAACTGCCTCCCGAAGCGATTGCGCCAGTCGTTGCTCCAGAGGTGCGTCCGCCTGTGCCGGCTTACACCTATGCTCCCATTGTCTCGCCTCCCTCCGCGACTCGTTACGTGTATCGGCCGTACTACTCTCCTACGAGGCCATCACCGCCGCCGATCAGTCGAACCGGATCGCTCCCCGGCCTGGGTCGCAGCCCCGGGGACAAGTCGGGCGGGAAGGGGCGAAAGGGCTCGCGAAAAGCGAAGTACCCTTTCCTTGGGTCCAAACGGAAAAGCGGGCCGAAGCCGAAGACGCCGAAGGCGGAACCATCGGGTTGGACCGAATTCACGGCAAACGAACGGCAGCCGTTCATGGAATGGGTTCCTGAAGACAGCAATGTGACGCCCGCCCTCGCATTTTTCGCCGCGGACTCCACCGTGGAATCCGTGGTGGTGCTGACGGACGGCCTCACCGCCTATCCCGCGCTGCCGCCGCCGTTCAGCACCCTCTGGGTGTTGCCCAGCGCGGAGCACGCGCAGAGTTTTTCTCCTCCCTTCGGGCAGGTCGTGACGCTGAGCGGGGAATGAACATGGGACGTGGCGAGGCGTTTTCGTTCCGATTTCGAAGCGATTGGCGCCGCGACATGCGAGATTGCTGAGGAACGGAGGAAGTCGCTCAACGTAGCACACGAGTCGCGCAGGTCAAGCGGCCGGGGGGCCGCTACTCTATCTCAGCCTGCGGCACGGGCGCCGCGGGATCTTTTTCGCTCAGGAGACGACACCCATGCGCACGTTGGCCCTCGCCGCTTTCGCGGCCCTTTTGCTTGCCGCGAATCAAACGCAGGCGGCAGTGAAGACGAAGGAAATCGCTTACGAACACGAAGGAACGAAGCTCAAGGGCTTCCTCGCCTGGGACGACTCCGTCGAAGGCAAACGCCCCGGCGTGCTTGTCGTTCACGAATGGTGGGGACTCAACGACTACGCCCGCAAACGAGCCGAGCAGCTTGCGAGCCTGGGGTATGTCGCTTTCGCCTGCGATATGTACGGCGAAGGTAAAACTACCGAGCATCCGAAGGAAGCCGCCGCGATGGCCGGGGCAGTCCGCAAGAGCGGCAAGGCATGGCTGGGCCGGGCAGTCGCGGGATTGAAGATCCTCCAGGACAACCCGATGGTCGATGCGTCGAAGACCGCCGCCATCGGCTACTGCTTCGGCGGATCCACGGCCCTGACGCTGGCGAACTCCGGCGCCAATATCAAGGCGGCCGTCAGCTTCCACGGCGCCTTGCCGATTCCCGAGGAGGGCCTGAAGGACGTGAAGGCGAAGGTGCTGATCTGCCACGGCGCCCTTGATTCGTTCATCCCCGAGGAGAACATCAAGAAGGTGCGAGCCGCCTACGAAGAAGCGAAGGTCGATTACGCAATGATCTACTTCGGCGGCGCCTACCACAGCTTCACCGTGCCCGGCATCGACAAGGTGGGCGTGAAGGGCCTCGCCTACAACGAAGAAGCGGATCGCCGCTCATGGCAAGCAATGCGTTCGATGTTTAGTGAGGTGTTTGCGGAAGCGAAAAAGTAGAAAGAATTTCAAATTGCAAATTTCAAATTTCCGATTGCAAATTGAGGACGGCGAGCTTGAAGCTTCGTTGCCTTCACTTTTGCAATTTGAAATTAGAAATTATTCTTCACGCGGCCAAGAATGACGTATTTACTGGGCAGCTGGATCATGTTCTACTAATTCTCTCGAGAACG
>JAIEPT010000330.1 GCA_019748295.1 Gemmataceae bacterium
GCCGAACGCTCGGAAGCCGAACGCTCGGAAGCCGAACGCTCGGAAGCCGAACGCTCGGAAGCCGAACGCTCGGAAGCTTCGCATGCTTCGCCGGTGGAAGCGGAAACATTGGGGAGTCCGGCCAGGGATCCGACGAAGCATGGCACGCGTCACAGCTCAAAGCTTATCGTTGCGAGCGAACGTGAAGGCTTTCCTTCGCCGCTCGCGTCATGGCCCTGTCGCTTTGGCGCGTTTGTTGGAGGCTGACGCTAGCGGCACGAGGCGATCGCACTTGGCGGCGGCAACGCCGGGCGTAACGCGAAGCCAGCGGGGATCGGGCGTTTCGCCTTGGGCCCAGGCGAGCAGGGCGGCCGGGAGGTTGGCCCCCGCGATGTGCGAAAAGGGATAGCCGCCGCCGAAACGGGGATTCAGATCGATCACATGCAAGCCGCGATCGTTCTCGATGACGTCGCAATCGAGGTTGCCGACATGGCGTAGCGCGGTGCCGATGGTCTTGCCTAATTCCTTGATGCGCGGATGACTCGCGACGATCGCCCGATCGGTCTCGCCGGCCCGCATCGCCAGCTTGCGTTTGATGAAGGTCGTGACGTAGTTGCCGTCCAGATCGTTGACGATGTCGAGCCCGAATTCCTGGCCTTGAACGACGTCTTGAACAAGAACCGTCTCGGTCGCGTTCGCCTGGCGGAAGGTTGTGGGAATATGCCTGGATCGCAGTCGCACCAGTTGGAAGACGAGTTCCATCTCCTCGTGCCCGGTTCGTTCAAGGGCGAACGAACCTGAGCCCCAGCGCGGCTTGATGATCAGCGACGCGTCTGGGGTTGCCTCGCGTCGTGCCTCCTCGATCGAAAGCCAGGACCGCGGCACGGCGATCCCGCATTCCCGCAGCCAGCGACCATGTTCCCACTTATCGGCACAAAGCGAAAGAACCTGCGATGAGGATACGACCGGAAACGTTCCAACTTCGAGAAAACGAGAACGATGGCAAGCCAGTACGGAAAGCTCGAAGTCGTTCAGCGACACAAGCAGCCGAACGGAGTGGGTGCGGCAAACGTCCACGAGCATGTCGACATAGCTCGGATCATCGACGCGCGGAAGCGGAAACGCCATGTCCGCTTCCTGCATGGCGGGTGCGTCGGCGGACGCATCGGCGGCCAGCACTTTGCCGCGGCTCGCCAGCGCCTCGCGGAAATAGTGAACGAGGTAGTTCCGACGCCCGGCACAAGTAAGTAGGACATTCATAGTGGGGCGCCTCAGAACGCGAACTGGGCGAAGGCATGGTCGAACGTCTGCAGGCGGCGCAAGGCGCGAAATCCGCTCCCCTCGCGCATCACGATGGCGGGCGCGGGATGGATGAACGTCGGCGACATGGAGATCGTGTAGGCGCCGACGTTGTCGATGCGGACGAAATCGTCGCGCTCCAAGGAGCCGGGAACGTCTTGCAGCAGGTAGTCCTTTTCCATGCACGTGGACCCCGTCACCTGAGTGACGCATTCCGCGGCCGGCGTATGCGGATTCGCACGCAGGACCGCGTAGGGTTGCGGCTTCGCGTGCATGCTGGGCTTGGTGTGGAACACGTTGCCGTCCGCGAGGGCGATGCGATTGCCGCGCATCGACTTCACATCGACAATGCGGGTGAAGTAGCTGAACGTGTTGGCGACAAGCGCGACGCCAGGCTCGAAGATCAGTCGCGGTTCGCGTCCCTTCGCCCACGGATGCTCGCGGAGCGTCGCGACGATCGCCTCGGCGTAGTCGTCGAACGTCGGCGCGTCCGCGGGACCGAAGCCCCGCGGAAGTTTGCCGAAGAACCCGCCGCCCACATTAATGTCTTCGATCGTGTCGGCGCCATGCTCGGCCGCCAGATCGCAAAGGGTCTTGGTGATGCGCTGGTAGATCCACGTTTGCCGGGTTGAACTGGAACAATGGCCATGCAGAACGCGAACCGGAATGCCCGCTTCGCGGAGAACCGCGACCGACTCCCCAATAGCATCGGGCAAAAAGCCGAAGCGGCCCATGCGATAGCCCATCTGCGTATGCGAGGCCCCCGTATCGTCCGAGAGGTCGATGTTCACGCGAAGTCCGATGCGCGGTTTCGTATGCGGATGTTCGCGAACGAACGCCAGCAGCGTCTCCACCTCATACGGGGCGTCGAGGTGGACGGTGGCGCCGTCGCGGAACGCCCGTTCCAGATCGTCGCGTCGTTTCAGCGGACCGTTAAAGATGATCTCGTTCGCCGGATGGCCGACCCGTTCCGCCAAATCGTATTCCAGGCGAGAAACAACCTCCGGCATGCCCCCCAATCGTCCGACAAGCTGACACACGTAGGGCGTGTAATTGGTCTTGTACGAGTAGCCGAGCATGACATGGGGATAGCGGCGGGCGAACGCGTCGCGAAAATCGCGAAAGTTCGCGGCGAACGTTTCGGAATCGAACAGGTAGAACGGCGAACCCTGTTCGCGTTCGATTTGCAGGCATTCCGAACGAGTGAGCATGCGTTGAGCCCGCTTGCATTACGCTTTTCTTAAGTCAAACTTTAGGTTGCCCGCTCCGGAAAGCAACAGGTTGGCGAATGGCAGTGCGTTTCGAAAACGTTTGATCAGTAGGACGGTTTGATGATGGAACATTTGCCGCAGCATCGCCTTCTGAAGGGAATGTCCTCCGCGGCGTTTCGCCGAACTGGACGCGTCCGAACGAAGGCGTCCCACATTCCGTCGTTTCGTCTCCGCTTGCGGCTTGGCAATCCGTTCACTTGGCGCGAACGCTAAGCCGCAAGCGGAAGTCCGGCGTTTGCAATCTGGATACTATTCTTTGGACGCGTCCAGTTCGGCGGAACGCCACGGAGGGCGTTCCCTACAAACGCAGTTTCGTCGCTACACGTATCCGCACACTACTAAGGCGTTCGGACGGTTTTGAGGTCCGCATCCGGTTCTTCCCAGAGACCCTTGCTGGTTTCCTTCGGCTTGAGTCGTCGGCCTTTTGCCGTGGAGGGAGCGCTCGTCAACGGATCGGCCGCGCCGTCGATCGAATCGCCGACCTGGATTTGGTCGAGCCGCTTGCGGACCCGTTCCACGTATTGCGGCGAAAGCTCGAAGCCAAGCCAATCGCGGCCCAATTTCTTGGCGACCGACAGCGTGGTCCCGCTGCCGGCGAAAGGATCGAGCACCAAGTCCCCTTCGTTCGACGACACGCGAATGATGCGTTCCAGGACGCGCTCCGGCATCTGGCAGCCGTGAAAGCCTTCGCGTTCGTTGAACGTTCCGCATACACGGGGAAAATACCAGGTATCCTCCCCGGCATCGAACGCGCTCGGCATGTCTTGCGGCCGAAGGATCCACGTGTCGTCCGGCAACTTCCCCTTGGGATTCGCTCGGCTATCGGCATAGACGAGTTGCCGAGCCGACGGAACGCGGACCTGGGCGTCGTCGGCATTGAAGGTGAATTGCTTGCGGTCCTTCACGAACTGGAAGACGTGGGCATGGCTGCGGGCGAACTTGCGTGAGCAGTGCACGCCGAAGGTGTAATACCACACGACCCAGCTTCGGCAATGAAAGCCCAGTTCGCGCGTGAACAGGACTTTGAGTTCGGCCGCGAACTCGTCGCCGATGGCGAGCCAAAAGCTGCCATCGGGTTTGAGTGCCCGCTTCACCGCCTCGCCCCAGCGTTTGGACCAGTCGAGGTAGTCGTCGGCTTCTTTCCTGTCGTCGTAGACGTCGTAGTCGTAGCCGATGTTGAAGGGCGGATCGGCGAAGACGAGATCGACGGAGCCCTCTTCGAGAGCGTTCATGCCTTCGATGCAGTCGCCATGCACAAGACGATTTCGTTGGGTCATGAGGCAAGGATAAGTGACCGTGCCGAAGACGGAAAGGGACAAGAAGCAAACGATCCGAACTCGCACCCTATGGTTCGACGCACCCGACGGGACGTTTTTGCAAATCGCGATTGCAAAAAAGACTGCGAGTTCCAGTCTCGCAATCTGCGCAGGTCCGCAAGGCCGCAACGGTTTCGCAAATTCTCTATTCCGCAAGCAATGAAACAGAAGCCACTTGGCGCAATCCGCGGCATGAACAGCCTCTTCGGCATGAGCGGTGCTTCGGTAAGTTCCGTCGAAGTCAAGGCCAACCACACAGGATCTCGCCATGAACCGCATCAGCTCCTACCTCCCGGAGAATCGGATCGAAGCCGCCCTCAGCAACCCCCTGCTGAAGGCCGCCTCCCGCATGCGGAAAGACGCCGAAGCGACCCTCCGCGACATGGCGTATGTGCTCGCCCTCACCCAACGAGTGAAGGCCGAGATCCTCGAAGGCAGCGACCACGCGAATGCGTAATATAACTTACGGCCCGTCCGTGGCGCGGCGGAACGATTGCTGAAGCTCCTCGCATCGCACCCCCGCCGCTCCGCCGTGCCCCGCACGGATCGTAACCCTCCACCCTTCGGCATCCCCCTGCCCAGGGGCGATCTCAGCGACAATCCCCAACGAGCCCCCGCCCCTCGCACGGCCCGCTTCCCCCAAGCGGGCCGTTTCCTGTTGCGAAGTTCGAACGTTGGCGACGATTTTTCCGACAAATTCGCCGGATTTTTTGCACCTGCCGGTTTGGATGCTACAGTTGGTCGCCCCATTGCCCAATGCACCCATTTGTTCGGCACCCAAGGACGCTCTCCCATGGCTGCAACCGCTCGTCTCGTGCGTTCTTCCGAAGGTTGGTTCCTGGAAGCAGAACGCTCCTACATTGCCAATCACCAGGGCTGTCCATGGTGCAGCGAATCCTACGTGCTCTCGTTCTGCACGCACGGCTGCTCGGTGACGTACTTCTGCCAGCAATGCGACTTCCAGGTGATGTACGACCCGATCGAAAGCTCCTTCGACGTGGTCCCCGGCGAAAGCCGCAAATCCAACCCCGCTCAAGACACGATGGAAACGTCGCTCACCAGTTTCTGAGATGCGAGGTGGGTTTTCGATGCAAGGGCATGGCGCCGTGAGGGGCCGTGACCTTTTCGCTTGCGCTGATAGGTAACGGCGATGGACGTGTCCGCATAGCACGTGCCCCGGGACGCGGCGCATGCTCGATCGCATGATTATCTTGCCGTCTCTGGACGGCTCGCGACCCGTGGAAACAAGTTGATTAACCTGTTCGAATAGCCTTGGGCATCGTGTTGTTGCGCAAAAACCTCGTTTGGTCCCGGTCGCGCAGCGAAGGTCTCTTCGTTTGCAGCCTTTTCCGACAAGTTAGATAAACTTGTCGCCACGAAAGACAGGTCAGCGGCGATGCAAGGTCAGACGGCCGTGGAAACAAGTTTATCTAACTTGTTTGAAGAATTTCCGAAAACGAATCCGAAAGTTAGATAAACTTGTCGCCACGAAAGACAGGTCAGCGGCGATGCAAGGTCAGACGGCCGCGGATCATCGCAATGAACCTGCGAACACTTGCTTACGCGGCGAACAAAGGGATCAGTTGCCGGGGGCGAGGATCTCGATGGCTTGCACCTGGAACATGGCCGGTTGGTTGCGGTCGGCGGGGGCGAGGATCGTGCCCTGCACCCGCACCAATTGCCCGTCCTTGAGGCAATCGAGGCCGGCGCCGTTGAGCATCACGCTGCCGCCGTGAAGGTCTTCGTTTTCGACCGCTGCATAGCGGAGGCGCCAGCTCTTGCGGAACGAAGTCACGTGGCCGGTGAGCGACTTGTAATCTTCGACGGCGCCCAGCTTGACGCTCGCGTTCGTCGGTTCGGCCAGCCCATTCCCGCTCGTGGGAATGCCCGTGCGATCGCTTGGCGTTTTGGCCGTATCCGAGGCCGTATCCGAGGCCGCGGTCAGCGGGACATCAGGCGAACTGGGAGTGGCGAAACCATTGCGCACCCTTTCATGGGTCGCCTGATTGGCCCCAACCTGATCAATGATCGGCGGAAGGCCCAAATTCCCGGCCGGGTTTGCGGGTTGATTCTGCTTGCTTGCATCAAAGGGCAGGCGAATCGGGGGCAGGTTCGGCGAATTGTCGATCGACGGCGAGACGGGCGATTCGAGCGTTGCCGGCGGAGCCGATGGCGCTGGAGCCGCGATGGGCGTTCCGACCGTGCTAGGCGAATGCTCTTGGTTCAGGATTGTCACTTCTTCGCCCACCGGGTTGGCACGATTCGGCCGAGCCGGCATCTTCACGGTGCGGAGGGTCGGACGCTCGCCCCTCGAGCCGAGGACGTGTTCGCGCGAGACGGGTTGTCCGCAACGCCGGCATTCCTGGTGAGCGCACCCCACCAAGAACAGACCGCCGAGGATGCTGATTGACCAGTAGAAAAGACGACGTCGCATCTTTCCCCTCGCTTTCCGCGATAGGCGAAGTTCCGTGAGCAACGATCAGGCCGCAGGCAACGATCGTGCTGGTTGTATCGGCCGCAAACTGGCATTGACGTGACGAATTTTCCGATCTTGCGGGGACTGACGGCGGCTGGAAGGGGCGAAAAGGCGAGCCGGAAAAGGTGCGCGTCGCGGCTAACCAGGCGGGGCGTGGTTCGTTACAACGGACATCGCCCCTCCACGGATCGCCGCATGAACGATTATGTGATTTCGTTGATTCTTGGCGTGATCGAAGGACTGACCGAATTCCTCCCGGTCAGCTCAACCGCGCACCTTCGCATCGCACAGGCATGGCTCGGCCTTGATATGGCCTCGCCGTACTGGAAAGGCTACAGCGTCATCATCCAGCTCGGCGCGATTCTCAGCGTCGTCGTCTACTTCCGCACGCGGCTGCTCGAATTCGTCCGCACGTTTCCACGCGGCCGCAATGGCGATCGCACGATCCGGAACCATCCGCTCACCTTGGTTTTCGCCGCGTTCGTCGTGACTGCGGGGCCGGCTTACTTGCTTGAAAAGCTCATCGACGATCGCCTGGAGAATCTTCTCGTCCTTGGCGGCGCGTTGATCGTCGGCGGATTCGCCATGGCGTGGGTCGATGCGGCGTTTACGAAACCGCGAACAGACGAGGTGGAACAGATGACGCTGATTCAGGCAGCATGGATTGGAGCCGTGCAAATCTTGTCGGCAGTCTTTCCGGGCACGAGCCGCTCGATGGCGACGATCGCGGCTGGTCAAGTCGCGGGTTTGAGCCGTACTACGGCGCTCGAGTTTTCGTTCTTCCTGTCGATCCCCATCATGTTCGCGGCCACGGGCCTGAAGCTCGTGAAGATGCTGATGGGCGGCTTCCGCACCGATGCCCACGGCTGGGGCGTGCTGGCCGCGGGCATGGTCGTGTCGTTCGTGACGGCGATCGTAGTCATTCACGGGTTCATGAACTGGGTGCGCCGCGGCGGGTTTTGGCCGTTCGCGATCTACCGCATCCTGCTCGGCGCCGCCGTGATCGCGTACGCCATGCGCGCCGTTTAGCGGGGAGCCGAAGGCGACCGGTTCGGTTTCACATCGCGGCTGACCTCACGCGAAGCTTTTCGACCACTCTCGCCGAACTGCTGACTTTGCTGTAGGAGCATGAATAAGGCAGCATCACTTGCGGGAGCGTTGCGCCTCCGCTGTGCACAACTGTTGAAGGGGACTTGCGTGGGACGTTCATCGGCTTCCCAGCCCCGTGAAGAGACAGTACGGCTTCTAAGCGTTAGCGGCCTTTCGAATAAGTGCGGGCGTCGCGCATCCGATCAA
>JAIEPT010000106.1 GCA_019748295.1 Gemmataceae bacterium
CTATGCTGCACATGAGCTTTGCGTTCATCATATACGGAAAAATGGGGTTTTCCGGATAGGCTCTAAGCCGCAAGCGGTGATCGCGGACTGCGAATATTTGGGGATGGGCACAACCATTCCCGCGGAACGCCATGGAGGGCGTTCCCTACAGCGCGACCCGCATTAGCGTCGTGCTTCCGCTTCGGCGAGCAGCCGTTCGACGTGTTGTTCGATTTCGCGGCCCACTTGGGGGTGGGGTTGCGGTTCGTGGCGGATGACGCCGCGGTCGTCGATGATGTAGATCGTCGGATAGGCACGGATATTGAACGCGGTCTGAATCGCGCCGTTGCCGCCGTCCCACCAGGAACGCCAATTGATGCGGGCGGAACTGGCGACTTCCAGGGCTTTCTCCTTGTCCTGGTCGGCGTTGACGCCAAGCATGACGAAGGGGCGATCCTTGAACTTCTCCACGAGATGGCGCTCATGCGGGATGAGAGCTCGGCAAGGCGGGCACCAGCTCGCCCAGAAGCTGACCACCGCGACCTTGCCGCGGTAGTCGCTGAGTTTAAACGGCACGCCTTCGAGATCTTCGCCCTGGATGTCGGGAGCCGTCATGCCGACGCGCGGGCCGGTCGGAGGCGGGGCCTCGTTCGACTTGAAGCAGCCGGGCATGGCGAAGAGGAAAGCGAACAGACATTGGCCGGCGCCGAACAACACGCGCGTCATCGATCGGCCCCTCCCTGAGCGAGTCGAGGATTTCTCGGAAGAGGGGACCATAGCGTCGGACTCCCGCGGTGTCACGATCAGTTTTTCGACTCGTCTTTCGGTTCGACATTCAGCGGCTGTGCGGCATTCGCAGGCTTCGCCAACACGTCTACGTTGCGGAAATCGACGCCGGCGAACGCCTGCGAAATCTCCTGCTCGCTGTAGCCTTTCGGCTCGGCGAGCTTGAATCGAACTTCCTGCTTGCCCACATTGGCGGACACGGAGCTTTGGTCTACCCACGGCAGACTGGCGAGCGCCTTTTTCGCTCGCGCCACACAAGATCCCGGTCAGAACATGCCTTCGACATGCAGCACCACTTGGTCGTCTGCTTCAATCTTGGCGGGGGTCTCGGCTTTGTTGGGCACGCCGCCCTTCTTGGCCTGATCTTGGCATCCCGTCAGCCCGCACAACGCGGCCGCGGCGAGGAAGCCGGAAAAAGTCGCTTTCATTCGGACTCTCCTTCGGAAATAGAACTGCTCTCATTCTAATCGCCGTGCGCGATTCGGCCGCATCCAATGTGCGGAGATCACCATGGGCAGCGCGGGAAGTATCCGGCGTAAGATCGCTTCGAACAGTCTAAGCAAACGGTTGGCGTGCCATGCGCGCCACCCGAGCCATGCACCGCTTCCCCCCTTTCGCTATGTTCAGGGCGTGCCTCACAGACGCGTCGCGCTTCACGCAGATGTTTTCGACGTTCAGCTTGGCGGCTTCCTCGGCGCGAAGGCGGACCTGATCGCGCGACACATAAGGTTCGCTCAACATGACACGCCGCGCCACCTGGACCGCGGCCAAACTCGATATTCCCATTGGCATGGTCGAACGACTCTGGACCCGTGCGACAAGTCGCTTCGATATGGAGGGGCGACTTCACGGCGAAGATCCAGGGGGAGGTGTGGGCGCCGGTCCCCATCATCGCCGGGCAGTGCCGAAAATCAAGCATTCGTTGGAAACCCAATTCCTGCGCAGCTGCAATGGGTTCGCCCGCTTTGGCATCCCGCTCGCATTCCATCCGGGTCCGGTCCTCTCGCGTATCTGCTCTCGCCCTTGGCGACCCGCGTGGGCCGTTTATGTTCGAATCACCGCACAGGAGTTGTCCCATGAAACTTGCGTCGCTCGATAAGCTGCTCGAAGATCAGCTCAAGGATCTTTTCAGCGCCGAGAACCAGCTTCTCAAGGCGCTTCCCAAGATGGCGAAGGCCGCTTCCTCCGAGCCGCTTCGCGAAGCATTTCAGATGCATCTCGAAGAAACACGCGGGCAAGTCGAACGTTTGGAAAAGATCGGCAAAACGCTCGGCATCAAGCTCACCGGCAAGAAATGCGCGGCGATGGAAGGCCTCATCGAGGAAGGCAAAGAAGTGCTCGAGGCCGAAGGGCCGGAATACATCATCGACGCCGCTCTGATCATCGCTGCCCAACGCGTCGAGCACTACGAGATTTCCGGCTACGGCTCCGCCCGCACCTTGGCCGAGCATCTTGGCCACGAAGAAGTCGCCGGTCTGCTGCAGGAAACGCTCGACGAGGAATCGGCCGCCGATGAGAAGTTGACGACCCTCTGCGTGGAAGAAGTGCTGCCCGCCGGGGAGGCCGAGGAGGAGATGGAAGAATCCGAGGGTGAAGAAGAGGAAGGCGGGGAGGAGGAAGTAGAAGAGGAAGAAGAACCGGCCCCCGCCCGCGGCCGCCGCAAGAGCTAGCGCGGCAATGAGCGTTCCACGGCAAAGCCCAGGGTTGGCGACCAACGGGGAGCCAACCCTGGACTTGTTTAGCAGGCTGTCTATGGAACGCCGTCGGCGTTCAGGGATGCAGAAACATACGTACGCTCGCAGGGCATTCATGCCGCGCCGCTCCGAGAGCGGCGGCTAAACGAAGAGACGTTTACGGACGCTTTTCCAGCGGGATGTAGTCCGTATTTTCTTTCCCCACGTAGACCTGTTCGGGGCGGAAGATGCGGTTGTTTTGCAGTTGCTCCAGCCAGTGGGCGAGCCAACCGGCCACGCGTGCAATCGCGAAGATCGGCGTGAACAGGTCACGCGGAATGCCCAACGCCTCGTACACGATGCCGCTGTAGAAATCGACGTTCGGGAAAATGCCTTTCGGCCCCAGGATCTTCGCCATCTCCTTTTCCATCGCCACGGCCAAATCGTAGCGAACCGGTCGGCCCGTCTCGGCGAACACATGTTCCGCCAAATCCTGCAGCACCGTGGCGCGTGGATCCTTCACCTTGTACACGCGATGGCCGAAACCCATGAACTTCTTTTTCTTCGCCTGGGCTTCGTCGATCCAAGCCTTCAGGTTCTCGATCGAGCCGATCTCCTGAAGCATGTCGAGCGTTTCTTCGTTCGCCCCGCCGTGAAGCGGGCCGGTCAGCGTGCCGATCGCGGAACTGATCACCGTGTACGGATTCGCCAGCGTCGAACCGGTCACGCGAGCGCTGAACGTCGAGGCGTTCATCGTGTGCTCGGCATGGACGATGAGGCAAGCGTCGATCACCTTGCGAACCGAGGGGGACGGTTCCCGCTCGAACAGCATGTAGTGGAAGTTGGCCGCATGATCGAGATCGTCGCGCGGCGAGATCGGCTCGTCGCCGTGGCGGATGCGATGAAACGCGGCCACCACCGTCGGCAGCTTGGCGATCAGACGAACCACGGACTCCCAATTGCTGCTCGCATTGCCGACGTCGCGGGCCTCGTAGAACATGCCCATCGCAGCCACGTTGGCTTGCAGCGCGTACATCGGATGCCCATTTTCGGGCAGACACTTCATCAGATCCTTCAGGCGATATTTGATGCGGCGATGATGGCGGAGCTGATCGTCGAAGTCGGCGAGCTGCCGCTGCGTCGGCAGATCCCCCTTGAGCAGCAGATAAGCCGTTTCCTCGAAGCAGCTCTGGCGGGCCAACTGCTCCACGGCGATGCCGCGGTAGTTGAGGCGGGCATTTTTGCCGTCGATGAAGCTGACGGCCGATTCGGCGGCGGGCACGTCGGCCAAGCCGGGACGCAACTCGATCTGACTCATGACGCTCCTTGCGGGAAGCTCAGAAAAGGCGTGCAGCCGATCGCGAGGACGGCGAAGCGGTTCCGGGCAGCGGATTTCCGGTTCGTCGCGGCGGGGGCGCATGGTCTCCCCTTTCGCGGGTGCAGTCACCTTATGGGATGAAGCGAACGACGACTAGCGGAGCCGATCAAGACTCGGAAAGTGCGAATTCCGTGAAATTCATGGCGAGCCGCGAACCCTTCGCTGCAATATGACGAAGTAATACCGGTGTCCCGTTCCTCCCGCTTGCTGGGGCGACTCCATGCGCCATTCGATGCTCTTCGTGCTTTGCCTGTTCCTCATCGTCGGCTGCTCTTCCGAACCGGAGGGCATGCTGCAAGGCAAGGTCACTCTTGAGGGGGAGCCGGTGCCGAATGTGGCGGTCATTTTCACTTACCCCGACGGCAAAAAACTGGACGCCCGACACACGCGGAAAGACGGCGGGTTCGAGCTGCGCATGGTGCCTGCGGGAAACGTGCAAATCCACCTGTCGCCCAAAACCGGAGTGACGCCGGCCAACCTCAAGACGAAGTCCGGAAAGCGACTCCCCGAAAAGTACCTGTCATCCACCGAAAGCGGCCTCACCGCGACCATCACCGGCGCCAAGCAGCAACTCGATTTGCCCCTTGCGAAGCGATGAAGGCGCCGCGCAAATTCAGGCGAACGTGTGCCATGCTTCGTCGGGTCCCTGGCCGGGCTCTTCAATGCTTCCCCTTCCACCGACGAAGCATGCGAAGCTTCCGAACGCTCAGTCTGGGGGCATGCTTGGACGGTGAAAGCGGGCAGTTCGCTGGCCCCGGCCAGGGACCCGCCCAAGCATGGCACGTCGCCGCGTGGTTCAACGGCTCAAACAGCTGACAACGTTCTTCGAACATGCTGCCGGGCGGAAGAGGGGAGAAATGCAGCTGCCACACGCCGTGCCGCGCGTAGATTGGTTGCAACCTCGCCCCATTCTCACGCCGAGTTCGCCATGCAGAAAGTGCTGATCGCTCCCGCGTTGCTGGCCGGTTCCGAGGGGATCTATGCCCGCGTGCTCAAGGAGGCGGGATTCGAGTTGGTCTATCCAGGCCTTGGCGCCCAACTGGTCGAATCGGACATCCTCGGCGCCCTCACTGACTGCGTCGCCTCGCTCGCGGGATCGGAGCCGTATTCCCGCAAAGTGATCGAGGCCCATCCGCAACTTCGCGTGATTGCCCGCGTCGGCGTGGGCTACGATGCCGTCGATCTGCCGACGTGTGCGGAACGAAACATCGCCGTCACCATTACGCCGAACACGAATCACGATGCGGTGGCCGAACATACCTTCACCCTGATGCTCGCTCTCGCCAAGAACCTGATCCCGCAGCACCTCGGCAGCGTCGCCGGTCGTTGGCCCCGCCAGACCACGCTCCCACTCCGCAGCAAAACGCTCGGCATCGCCGGCATGGGCCGTATCGGCAAAGCCGTCGCCCTGCGCGGCCTCGCCTTCGGCATGAAGGTCATCGCATACGATCCGTTTCCCGATACGGCCTTCGTTAAGAGCCAGGGGATCGAGTTGGTGTCGTGGGAGAACCTGCTGAAGCAGTCGGATCACTTGTCGCTGCACCTGCCCTCGACGAAGGAAACTCGCCACATCATCAACCGCACGTCGATCGCGCAGATGAAGCCGACGGCATTTCTGATCAACACCGCCCGCGGCCCGTTGATCAACGAAACCGATTTGGCCGAGGCGCTCGCCGCGAAGAAGTTGGCCGGCGCCGGCCTGGATGTTTTCGAGCAGGAACCCCCCGCGAAGGATCATCCGCTGTTCAAGGCGGAAAACGTGGTGATCACGCCGCACGCCGCCGGCGTGGACGTGAAGTCCCGCGACGACATGGCCGCCTCCGCCGCCGAAGCGATCGTCTCGCTCAGCCGCGGCGAATGGCCCGCGGAAAAGATCGTGAACCCCGAGATCCGCGCCAAGTACAAGTGGTAACCCGCAAAGCCCAGGGGCGACCGTAGGGAGCTCCTGGGTTCCAGACGGAGATGCAAAGCGTTTGAGAAAACCCGTTTGTTGACGGCGAATGTGAAGATCCGAGAAATCGCTTCGCCAACCACTGACCTGGGATTTGATCGTACTTTGCAGCGTGGTTTCGGCGGAAAAATTCCGTTTGGTAACGGTGAGAATTGCCCCAAAACGTGAGCAAAGCGCATCGCTCCAGGAATGCATCGTACTTGGAATCGCTCCAGGATGCAAAGTCGGTGGTTCGCGCGAAAATGCCGTTTGGTGACGGAGACGAGCCGGTCAGACGGCGGCAGCGAACCCTCCCCTCTCCCCCGCATGGATCCCCTTGAACCATGCAGCAAAGCACACGCGGGGGAGAGGGTGCCTGAAAGGCGGGTGAGGGGTGCTTCGGGTTGAGGTGAGCCGACATAACAACGAATCACAACCGGCGTTTTGACGTCGTGGCCTCCTGAAACTCCCCTCACCCGGCCTTCGGCCACCCTCTCCCCCGCGGTCACTCCATTGCACGGTCAATCGTGATCCCTGCGGGGGAGAGGGGAGGGTTCGCTGCCGCCGTCTGACCATCAATGCGAAACGTCGCCCCATTTCGGGCGACGTTTCAATGTTTCCATCTGCCATCTGCCTATTGGCTTACAGCCCAAAGTCCCCTTGCAGCCGCCGCCAACTGCTGTGAATGTGATTCGCCGGGTTACCGGCCGAGTCCGCCTGGATATTGAGGAACTCGATCACGAACGTCGGGCCCTGCACGCGGTAGGTGTGGCCTTTGCCGGCTTCGGGGCTGCCGGTGTATGCGAAGTGGACCTTCTCGAGCCCGCCGTCGCGGACGCGCTTCAGTTCGGCTTCGCCCACGTCTTGCGGCATGCGGTCGATGTAGTGCTGAATCAGCTTCATCAACTTGCCCTTCTGCTCATCCGTCAGCTTGGCGTACGTGATGCCGACAGGGCCGCCGACCTTGGGGCTCGGCTCCTTCTGGTCCGGCTCGCCGAAGTGCTTGGCTTGCAGCGCCGCTTTCTGCTGATCGTCGTCCAGCGCCTTGAAGAGTTGGGCCGCCAGATCATCGGTCGTGCCAAGTACCCGTTGACCCTTCTTCTCGCCGCTCTTGACCTCCGCGGGATTCGCTCCGAAGAAGTAGGGCGTGGCCGAGACGACCTGCGTGCCTTCGAGCGTGAAGTTCAGCGAGAGGTGATGCCCTTCGACGCGGAGGCCCCACTTCTCGGATTTCGACGGCGAGCCGAAGACCGTGAAGAAGTACCATTCGGGATTGCGGACCATCGTGCCGCTCTTCGCTTCGAGGTCGCGGACGATCGCTTCCAAGCCCATGATGGTCATCGCCGTCTCGGCGCCCTGAGCGCTGGCGAGCGTCTTCACCAGACCGAGCGCGGCTTTCTTTTGATCGGCCGACATCTCCGCGAGCGGCAGGCCCTTGCGAGTCGTCTTCACATCCCGGCCCGGCTTTTCCTGAAGCGGAATGAAGTTCCAGTTCGTCCGTTCTTTGCTGGCGAAGTCGAACGTGGCTTTTTGCCGTTGGTCCTTGTCGAGCGTGCCAAGCCAATCGTTGGCGGCGGCGGCGATTTTGGCCCCCGCGTCGCTCGTCTGCTGAGCGACGTAGGCCAGACCGCTGACCGTGCCCAAGACGGCCACGGCGACAAAGAAACGAATTGCTTTCATGGAGAGCCCCTCGGTGCATGTGTTTTCTGCGGCTTGCTAGCTTAGCCGCGATGCACGGGGGCCGTCAAGCAATGGCCGGTTTGAGGAGGCTTCACAACTTGGCTGAGAGAGTGGGAGGACGAGGCGCCTCGCCCCCCAATCCTTCGCCTCTTTCGAAGTAACTGGAAGCCGCAAGCGGGGGGCGTATGCACCCCCGTTAACATTGTGCGCCAGGCATGTTGCGTCTCAGGAGGTGCAAATCCTCTGCGGGCGGTGATGGCCCGAACCGCAAGGCTAG
>JAIEPT010000097.1 GCA_019748295.1 Gemmataceae bacterium
CTGGAAAATCCCGATGGCACACACCACACATGAGTACTAAGCCTCAAAGCCAGCGGCGACGTGCCATGCTTGTGCGGATCCCTGGCCGGGGCCTTTTACCGTCCGCTTTCACCGCACAAGCATGCCCCCAGACGGGACGCTGGTTACGGTCTGGGGGCATGTTTCGTCGGTGAAAGCGGAAGCATTGGAGAGCCCGGCCAGGAACCCGACGAAGCATGGCACGCCGCGGTGCGATTTTCAACCGACAACGCAATGAGACTACGTTGCCGGAAGCATGCCGCTCCTCTAACTGGCTCGAGCCCATCCGGCGTTAGACTGGCCGATTCGCACCTTCGCCAACCACCTGCCGCCATCTTTGCGGAAACTGGGCGAATGCGGATTCGTAGGTCGATTCCAGCGGCGTCATCACGCAGCCGTCGACTTTGAGGAACAGCGGCATATCGGGGAGGCAGTCGCCGACAGCGATGGGTTCGATGTAGGCTCGCTTGCTGAAATCCCATTCGTACGAAACCAACGTCAACGGCTTTTGCACAGGGGGCACGAACGCGGCTTCCTCGAGGCGTTGCCAAATGGCGGCGTGAATGCCATGAGGATCGCGCGTCGTGGGCGGAAATGGATCGACGATCAGAAGATGAATGCCTTGCTCCATGAGCGCATAGGTCTTCTCCAGAAAGTCGTCGAACGCCAGCTTGCTCGACTTGTTGCCGGGCGACATGATCTCAATCACGGCAACGGTCTGGTCGTCGCTCACATGCCGAACGGCGATGCGATTCTGCTTGCGCAGATAAAAATCCGTGGCAGATTCGGCGACGAAACGAGTCTTCGGGCGAGGCAATAGCACTGCGGTTCCGCCGGATTTCAGGTCAGGATCGGCGTGCTCGCCACGGAGCGTCAGAACATCGGGGCCGAATTGCCCTGCTCGCTGCTCGGGAAGCGCGTAGTGATCGGTCGGCAATATGCCGCTGTTCAGGACATCGGAAAGGCGAATGATCCAACTGGTGTGGAAGGCATGATAAATCCCTGCATCCACCTTGGTCCAATCATGCATCGGCATACGGCACCTCACTGATCATGATACTGGCGTCCGGCGAAAAGCCGTTAACGATCTAACCTGAATGGCGTAACGTGCCGCCTTCGTCACCCAGGACGCGAGCCTATCATCAATTAGGCAAGCGGCAGGAGCTAGTCTACCTCCCTCTCGCTTCGGGGGAGGGTTGGGGTGAGGGTGCCTTTCCCCCCCCCAACGCCACGTCGCAAGCCCTCGCCCCCGGCCCCTCTCCCGGACTCTCCCGGAGGGAAAGGGGAGTAATGCAGGCGCCGCTCGCCTTAAAGCCCCTCAAGGCGCGGCGTACGATAGAGCGTTTGATTGTTGACGCGTATTTCCGCGTCCACCACATACGGTCCCAGTTTCGCTGCGTTCACCTCCATGCCGAGACCAGGCGATTCGGGGACACGTATGTAGCCGTCGCCATCAAGATGGATGTGGTTCACGGTCAAATCAGTCGCAAGCGATTTCGGCTCGGCCGGGTACTCGGCGATGATGTCGTGCTCCAACCCTGCAAACGGCTGAAGCGAAGCGCTGAGGGCCAGGTGCGAGGTGAAGGTGTGATTGACGTAGGAGACGCCGCGGGCGTGGGCGTAGTCGGCTGCTTTCTTCGCGACGGTAATGCCGCCGATGCGGCCCGCGTCGATCTGCACGAAGCCGATGCCGGCGTAATCGATCATGTGGCGAGCCATGTGAAAGTTATGGCACCCCTCGCCCCCGGCGAGTTTCACGGAGCCGGACTGTAAAGAAAGTTGCTTGTACGCTTCGAGGGCGCCGGAGACGAAGGGTTCCTCCAGCCATGTCGCGCGAACTTCCTTCAAGGAGGGAAGTCGCAGGGCCGCGGCGACGACGTCGTCCCGCCAAACGGTTCCGATGTCGACAAGCAGCGTGCCATCCGCCCCCAGTCCTTCGCGAGCGGCCTGGAATTGTTCGACATCTGCTTGGACGGTTCCCAGTCCGATCGGTCCCCAGCCGAACTTGGCGGCGCGGAATCCAAGGCTTCGCGCACTGCGGGCTTTCTGGTAAGTCGATTCCGCCGTTTCGCCGAACAGCATCGAAGCATACGGGAGCTTTGGATATGCCCTCGGATAACCGAGCAGCCGATAGGCAGGTTCGCTCAATCGTTTGCCGAGCAGATCCCACAGGGCCATGTCGATGCCGGAGAGCGTGTGCTCCGCTTGCAGCAGATCGAGACTCCGGTCGCGGACGAGATTGCCGATGCGCTCGATGTCGGCGGCATCGTTCAGCGCTTGGCCAAGGACCGACGCTTGCACGGGTTTGCACGCGCTATGGGACATCGGGCACACGAACGCGGCGATCGTCGGAAGCGGAGCCGCTTCGCACTCGCCCCACCCGGCGAGGCCGCCCGCTTGGACTCGCACCAAGCACGCATCCTGGCTGCCGTCGCCGATGTCGAGGACTTCGGGCATCGACAGGTAAAAGAAATCAACGGATTCGATCTTCACGGCGCGTCTTCTCCCGGTGGCGGTCTCCGCAGGCTCGCCTGACGGCTTACACGCGCCCTATCGTCGTATCACGACACGTGCACCGCAAGCATGGAACGCGGAGATAAGAGGCGATTCGAAAACACCTGTCGGACGGGGCGGGAAACGATACACTCGCCCCGTCCCGTCCACTTGCGAGGATACGTCATGTCCAGCCCCGATACCCGCCTCCAGGAACTCGGAATCGTTCTGCCCACGCCCTCCAAGCCGGTGGCGAAATACAAGTCGGGGATGATCGTCGGCAATATGCTCTACGTCTCGGGCCATGGCCCCGCGAAACTGGGCGATCAGGCCCCGCTCATGGGAAAAGTCGGATCGAAGCTCACGCTAGAGCAGGGGAAGGAATCGGCACGTCTTGTCGCCATCAACATTCTTGCGACCGTTCGCAACTCGCTCGGTTCGCTGGATCGAGTGGTACGGCTCGTGAAGTCGCTTGGCATGGTGAACTGCGGGCCAGACTTCCTCGAACATCCGCAAGTGATCAACGGCTACTCGGAATTCATGGCTCAGATTTTCGGCGAAGATGCCGGCGTCGGCACCCGCAGCGCCGTCGGCATGGGCTCGTTGCCGGGCGATATCCCCGTCGAAATCGAATGCATGTTCGAGATCAAGTAAGCGATCATGGTTAAGAGAGATGTTCCAAGCCCAGGGGCGAGCGCCGCGAGCTCCTGGGATCGGAGTGTGGAAAGAGTGACGTATCTTCGGACTGGAACCCAGGAGCTCGCTGCGCTCGCCCCTGGGCTTGGTCCGCATGGATACTTAGGATTGGGTTTCAATGCGCTGGAACCGCGGCACGCTGTTGCCATCGTGCATCACCGTTTCCTCGAACATGCGGCGAGGCCGAACCCACAAACCGCCTTCGCCGTAGAGCGGGCGGTAGACGACCATTTCTTCCTGCGTCTCGCTGTGGCGGGCGATGCCGATCACTTCGTACAGCCCGCCTTTGAAGTGGCGATAGCGACCAGGTTCGAGCGGCTGACTCACGCATGCTCCTAGGTCTTTCCCTTGGGAATCGCCTGGGCAAGCGTTCGCGCTTGCTGCAGGCGATTCTGGGCGGCGAAGTCGCCGGGGATTTCGCTGAGGGCGGTTTGGAAGTGGCGAACCGCTTCGCTGTAGCGTGTCCCCTGCATGGCCGATACTCCCTTCCCCATCGCATCCGAGTAGCGTCGATTGCGAGCCGCGACGTCCGCCTGCGGATGGGTCGGAAATGCTCGGATCGCTTGCTGAAATTCGTCGGCCGCATCCGAGTAGCGAAGCGTCTTCACATATTGCAAGCCCGCAGCCCAATGCTTGTCGAACTCGCGACGACGAATAGCTTCGGTCTCCAGCGCTTGCTGTGCATCCGCCAAACCTTGCGAGGCCGCGATATCGCCTGGGTTCGCACGAAGGGCATCCTGATACGCTCGCGCGGCATCAAGCCAGCGTCTAAGCGACATGGCCGTCGTCGCTCGGGTCATGGCTTGCATGTAGATCGACAGGTTCTCCGCAAGCCGATCCGCTTCGCGAGCGGCCTTGGTTGCCGCATCGCTTCCGGGAGCGATCCGCAGCGCATCGCGATAGGCGTCCGCGGCATCGCGGAATCGACCGTCACGCATCGCGAGATTGCCGCGGACCATGGTGGAATCGAACTCGTTGCGGGCGATCTTCGCCAGCCGGCGAACATCGTCCAACGCATTCGAGGCGATTTTGTCGTTGGGATAAATTTTGAGAGCCTGCCGATACGCCTGCTCCGCGTCGTCGTAGCGCTGGCCTTTCGAAGCGGTGTTCCCTTGATCGAGCAGCTTCTGGAATTCGAATTTCTTCTCCTGATCGTTCTTCAGGTTGTCGATCGCCTTTTCCGCGTCCTTTCGGAACTGGCCCGGCAACGGATTGGCCGGGTCCAATCGCTGAGCGGCCGCAAAATCACGGATCGCATCGGCATAGCGCCCTTGCTTGAGGGACGCTTTGCCGGAATCCATGAGAGCCTGCACGTCGGTCAGCTTCTTCGTTTCGTCCTGGTTCTTCGCAAGCGCTTCGCGGGCGGCCGTGAACCCCTTGAACGCGCGATCGTCCGATGGCGAACGCTCGAGGGCTAGCTTGAACAGATCGGTGGCGGCTGCATAGTGCTTCTTCTGAAGCGAATCCTGAGCATTGGCGATCAGCGTGTCGAGTTCTTGCTGCGTCTTCTCGTCCGCCTGCTTCGCTTTGACGATGACTTCCCATGCGGCTTTCGCGTCATCGAATTTCTTGGTCGCCTCGGCATCCTTGGGAAAGAGCTTGAGCGCGGCCGCATACGCGTTCATCGCTTCTTCGGGATTCTTCCCCGCCGACGCCACGCCGGCTTCGATCATAAGGCGGATGTATTCCTGCTTCTGCTTCTCGGTGTCGTCCGCCTTCTTTTCCGGCCCCGAATCCAGCTTCTTCGGCTCCTCTTTTTTGATCGGCACTTCTTTCCGTTCCGGCTCGTCCGCCTTCTTGTTGGTCGATGCTTGCGGCTCATTGGGCCGGGAGTTCAGCCACATCGCCGTGCCGATGCCGATGGCTACCACGAGGCCGAGGACGGCAACGCCGGCGAGGGCCCAGGGGATCGACGATCCGCTCGCAGGTGCGTCGGTCATTTCAGGGACGAAGCGATGGCCGCATTGCGGGCAGGCGACGGCTTTTCCGGGCGTGGGAGCGGAGGTCGCCCTGAGCCGCGATTGGCAGCGCGGGCAGCGGATCGCAAAGGCCATGAACGGATGCTCCGAGAAGTTGCCCTGCATCGTAACCACCTTCCGCGGCCCAAGCGAGTGTTTGAACGCCGGTCGAACGCCGCTGAGCCAACGACTTGCGCCGAATTCGCCTTGAGCGGACCGGGGCATTCAAGGTATCCCTGCCGCTTTAGCGTTCGCGACGGCGTCCTTGGCCATCGCACGTCATGCCGCCCGGAACCCGAAGGAACAAGTGATGGATCCGCTGCAACGCCTGCACGA
The DNA here is from genome assembly GCA_019748295.1 of Gemmataceae bacterium. Taxonomy (GTDB): domain Bacteria; phylum Planctomycetota; class Planctomycetia; order Gemmatales; family Gemmataceae; genus JAIEPT01. Next base: position 5,502 of record JAIEPT010000097.1, read on the forward strand.
TTTGGCCCCCGTCAACAAAGCCGTGTCGCTTTGGGACGAGTTCAAGTCGTTCGCTCTCAAGGGCAATATCGTCGATCTTGCGGTCGCGGTGATGCTCGGCGCCGCCTTCAACCGGGTCGTCGATTCGTTGGTCAAGAACGGCTTGACGCCGCTGATTTCGGCCATCACCGGACAGGGGGGCGATTGGCCTTCATGGCGGGCTCACCTCGGAACATTCCTGGGGGATGTGTTCAGCTTCATGCTGGTTGCGTTCATCCTCTTCGTCTTCATCGTGAAGTTTCTCGGCATGCTGATTAAGGCGAAGAAAGAGGATCCGAAGCTCACCAAAGAGCAGGAACTGCTGAGCGAAATCCGCGACTTGCTGAAGACAAAGGCGCTGACGAGTGCGGAAGAGAGCAAGGCAGGATAATGAATGAGCAGGATGATAAGCAGCAGGCGAATGAGAGGCGATCCAATGACGATTGGATTCTCTGATTATCCTGCTCATCATTATCCTGCTTTTCCTTCTGCCGATTGCTTCACCGCAGCGTTCGTGTGTGAATGACGAACTCGTTCCCTTCGAAACCGCGACTCTCGGCCACGGCGGGCCACAAGCGTCGATAGAGCACGCGGACGCGGATCTCGCTGACTTCGCCGTCAAAGCGGAACGATTGCTTCCACGTCACGCCGGGTGTTAATCGCGTGTCGTGGTACTCGCCTTCAAGAACCCAGAAGGGCAAGGGGGCTTTCGCGTCGGAGAGATGCTGCTTGCCGAAAAGGTAGCCCGCGTTTCCGGCGAAACCTTTGCCCGCGCGAGAAGGAAGGACGTCGCCGGCGACCACACGAGCGGGGCTGCCGTCGCTATTGGCCGCATCGATCGCTAGCACCAGGTGGCGATCGACGAACCCCGTCGGCACGCGATGGCCGACGTTTTCGGCTCGCAGTTCCACGTTCACATCGACGCCTTCCTTGGTCCGATTCGAGGCTGCCTCAAGCTTGACGCATCCGCGGAGCATTTCGGGCGCGGCGCCGGGGAAGTCGTGACGGGTGAGCGTTGACGCGTCCCGTTCGACGCCCCCTTTGCCAGGAGCGATGTTGGTCCGATCCTTGGGCGCCGGCATGTGGCAGGTCTGACACTGTTTCCCTTCGCGCTTGGCCGGGCTGGCGAGCCATTCGCTGTAGGTGCCGTAGGCGTGGACGCCGAAGACAACCCCTTCATGGCACGACGCGCAATAACGGGTCTCGCGATACACCGGCGCGTAGCCGAACGATTCCCCGCTGCGGACCGCATCGTCGAGCGGTCCGAAGGAGAGCAGATCTCCGGTTTTGGGCCGAATGAATTCGTAACCATCGCGGCCAAATCGAGTGCCTAGTTTGTCGGTTGGCGCTTCGACGATCTTGTGGCAGAAGTCGCAATGCACTCCCTTCGCATCGACCCCCTCCGCCTTGCGGACATCATACGACAGATCCAGCGAAGCCAACGTCGGCACGTGACACCCCGCACAAACGCCGACTCCGAGCGGATGCTCCGCCTGCGCGTTCCAGGTTTTGTGCTTGCCGTTATCGCCCGAGAAGAGGGAGAGAAACCGCGGATTCTTCGCGGAATTGCCGTGGGCGCTGCGTGCCCATTCCGCATGCAAGTCGCCATGACAGTTCCCGCACCGCTGCGCATCCTGGCCATGCGGCGACGGATCGATCCACGCGTAGTCGTCGTAATCTTTCGGCAACGGTTCAAGCCGGATGTCCAGTCGCTTTTCGGCTATTCCAACCGTCGTGATGCGAAACCTCGGATGCGCGACATTGATCGCTTTCGCATCCTTTGCGACCAGCGACCGGAACATGCCCTTTTCATCCGTGGCAACGTAGTGCGGCGTACCCGGCACGCGAACACGCGCACCGGCGATGGGCCGATCGTCATGCAGCACTCGACCAATCACAAAACGACCGCTCTCGCCCAACCCCGCATGAACGAGGCAACACACGCCGAAGATCGCAATACCGAACGGCCGCTTCATCAATCTGCTTCCAATAGCCACGGTTCTATTTCAACCACGGATAGCTCGGATGAACACGGATAGAGAATTGCCGGTGCCTTCTTATCCGTGTTCATCCGTGCCATCCGTGGTTGATGTTCCGTGGTCTCACGTCTTGGGCTTTGCGTGTGCGGGCCGCAACCGCGTCTTGGATTTGCATTTTACATTATTTTCAACCACGGATAGCTCGGATGAACACGGATAGAGAATTGCCGGTGCCTTCTTATCCGTGTTCATCCGTGCCATC
>JAIEPT010000180.1 GCA_019748295.1 Gemmataceae bacterium
TTCTGGTCGGAACGATAAGATACCAGCATGGGTCTCGCACCCACAGGATCATCAACACCTACACGACGCACAACCACACCTGCAAGCACTGCCTGGATAACTTCCCCCGCCTCACGGCCCTTCAGGGGAAGTACGCGGGCCAAGGCGTTGTCGTCGTCACCGTCAGCGTGGATGAAAAGGAATCGCACGAGCGTGCCGCCGCGGTGTTGCGGAAGCAAGGCATGACGGCCACGCGGAACCTGTTGCTCGACGAGGAACTGGACGCGTGGCAGAAGAAGATTCCGATCGAATCGCTCCCTTCGGCGTATGTCTTCGACCGCCGGGGAAAATGGATGCGATTCGAGGGGAAGAGGGACCGAGAACTTTCCTATGATGAGGTAGAAGCCGCCGTGCAGCAGCTTCTGCAGGAAAAGTAAGGGAACTGCCATTGTCTTTCTCCCCTCTCCCTCCGGGAGAGTCCGGGAGAGGGGCCGGGGGTGAGGGCGTGCGACATGGCGTTGCGCGAGAGAAGGCACCCTCACCCCAACCCTCTCCCGGGGGGAGAGGGAGCAATGCCCAACCCTCTCTCCCCCGGGAGAGGGAGCAAGGCAACCCGCCTCAAGGAGTCGATCGATGCGACGCATCTTCGCGGCGATGTTGGCACTCTTTCTGGGCGTCTCGTCGGCCCACGCTCAACTGAAGGACAGCGTCACTTTGGAAGTCGTGAAATATGAAGCGCTCGGCAAGGAAGTGCTGAAGCATCGCGGCAAAGTCGTGATGATCGATATTTGGGGCGTCAATTGCGTGCCCTGCATCGCGAAATTTCCTCATGTGGTGGAACTGCAAAGGAAGTACGCGAAAGACGGCCTTGTGATCCTGACCGTTACGCTGGACGCGGTGGAGGACCAAGAAGACGCGCTCAAACGGCTCATCCAGAAAAAAGTGCCGCTGACCAACTTCCTGCTGGAAGACGCCGCGACCGCACAGCAAAAGTTGCGGGTTGAAGGCGTCCCTGCCGTCTATTTGTTCGATCGCCAGGGCCGATGGACGCTGTTCCCCAGCGCCCAGGTGGACAAGGCGGACGAGAAGCTTGTGGAATTGCTGCAAGAAAAAAACGGCCCGCGTTAGCCGGCTGGTAGTGCAATCGTAATGTCACGCCTGTTCGAGTTATGGGTTTCGGAGATCGCAACATGAGACTCTTGCGGACGCTCTTTGGCGCCATCCTCCTCCTGGTGCTTTCCCTATCGCCCGCACTCGCTCAACCAGCGTCGAGCATCCAGTTGGCGACCGTCAAATACGACGGCCTCGCGGATGCCGTCAAGAAGCATCGCGGTAAAGTCGTCTATGTTGATTTCTGGAGCGTTTACTGACCGCCGTGCATCAAGAATCTCACGCATCTGGTCGAGATGCAATCGAAGCATGGCAAGGACGGTTTGGTGGTTCTCACCGTCGCCGTCGACGACATCGAGGAACGCGAACTCGTGCTGAGCAAGCTGAAGGAACGCAAGATCGGACTTGCGAATCTGTTCCTCCACGAGCCGCCGGAGCTTTGGCAGAAGAAGCTGCGGTTCGATGCGTCGCCGTGCGTGTACCTGTTCGATCGGAACGGCCGCTGGGAGATGTTTTCCGGCGAAGAAGAGACGCAGAAGGCGGACGCGATCGCACGAAACATGCTCAAAGAAAAAGCCCCCTAGACGGAGCACCGCTCGGATGAAAACGGACGACGTGGACAAGCAACTTGCTTCCGCCTTGGGCCGCGTGCCCAGCGGCGTTTTCGTGCTCACCCTTTCGGCCGGCGGAACGGAAACCGGCATGTTGGCGAGTTGGGTGCAGCAATGCTCGTTTCGCCCGCCTCGCGTCAGCATCGCCGTTCAGCCGAGCCGAGACGTGGCCAAGCTGCTGACGCCAGGAACGGAATTCGTGCTTAACGTGCTGGAGAGTTCGCAAACCGACATGGTCGCCCATTTCGGCAAAGGCTTCGCGCCTGGGGCTCCCGCCTTCGAAGGGCTCGATGTCATTCGAGAGGGGACGCCGGCGCCGGTGTTGGCGGAAGCGCTCGCTTACATTGCCTGCCAAGTCGTCGATCGCGTGAGCGCCGGCGACCATGACCTCTTTGTCGCGGAGGTCCGCGGCGGCAAGCTTCTGGACGAAGGCCAACCGATGGTGCACATCCGTAAGAATGCGATGCATTACTAGCGCAGTACGTGATGCGATCCCCGCTTGCGGCTTAGCGATCCGCAGCGTTCGATCGCTAAGAGCCGCAAGCGGAAACCAAGTCAAAGCGCCGCTGACACGACCCCCGCGACGACTAGCGTGCCGCCGAGCGCGACCTTCCATGTCAGCGGTTCGCCGAGGAAAACGATCGCGAAGAGGATGACGAGGCCCACGCTCAGCTTGTCGAGGGGGGCAACGCGGGAGGCGGGCGCCATTTGCAGGGCGCGGTAATAGCAAAGCCAGGAAAGTCCGGTCGCCACGCCGGAGAGCACGAGGAAGATTGCCGCGCGATTCGAGGTGGGAGTCCACGCCTGCCATTCGCCGCGCCAAGTGATGATCCCCGCCGTCAGAACGAGAACGACGGCGGTGCGAATGAGCGTCGCCCGATTCGAGTTCAACTCGGAGACGCCGACCTTTCCTAGCAGCGCGGTGAGCGCCGCGAAAAATGCGGACCCCAGCGCGAACCAGTGCCAGCCGGGAACTAGTTTCGTCGATTCGTCCATGGCCCCCTCCGCAAAAGCGTCTGCCGTCATCATACCGGCATGCCTTGTCTGTCGGCTCAAGGCCCTTCGGTGCGGAATTCTTACTGAAGGGACTCGTGGCGCCGAGCCAGAGATGGCGGCAGAGAGGGGCCTGGGAACAGACTTTCGAACTCGCCTGCAAGGCGGTCGGTCGCCTTCGCGGCTTCGTCGTTTCCAAGTTCGTCGATCTTCAATTGGGCCCAAAAGAGAAGCATGCGAGCAAGCTTCTCGGCCTCGCTTCTTCCCTCGAAGAGCATCAGAGCGTGGCGCATCGTGCTGTCGTGAACGACGGGGCCGATCATGTCGGCCGCTTCATGGAGGGTAGTCCGGTTCATGGCCAGGTCGCGGACCACCTCGTTGATCCGGGGTTCGATCTTCCGCAACACGCCGATTTCTTCGCTGGGCAGCGTTCCTTCCGAAATGACTGGATAGTTTTGCCGTTCAAGTTGCGAGAAACAAAACACGAGTCCAGCAGCGCAGCATATGGCAACGGCGAGCGAGCAAAAGCGGGACCAAAGAATGTTTCTCATGGATGACGCCAGGGTTAGGGGGGCGACGGCACACGCCCGGGAAACGAGTCCTCTGGATACAAGACGAGACTCCTTGAAATCCGACACGAAAAAATTCGAAGATGTTCGCGATCGTCTCTTTACCCGAAGCGGGCAAACCGCCATCATAATCCCCTCAACCGAACGGATTCGGAGGGAGCTAGCATGTGGGCCATGCCGAACGGACAGCGCATCGTGTCGGACGCGGAATGGAATCTGTTTCTCGTCGGCCTCGAGTCGATTCACGACTCGATCGAAATCACTCTTCTGCATCCTGAACTCGAACCGGTGCAGCGCCATCTGCCACCCTTCGACACGCTGTCGGGCGAGCAGCAGATCATGGTGCTCGCCGAGATCGCCGGCGCGTTGCGTTGGAAATACGCACCGATGCCCGATCAAACCGCCCCCCGCGAAGCGGCCGTCGCCGCGGTGTTCGATGAACTGAAGGACTGCCTTCGCATGGAACTCGACGGCATCGACGCTCCGGGTTCCACGCGGCTTCGCCAGGCCATGCTGGATGCCGCCGAGGACGAATCTCGCGGCGATCCGCTGCCCCAGGCTTCCGAACGGCGAATCGAAGTGTGGGCGGCGTTGGTTGACGGGATCAAGGCGCGCATCCTGTCGAATGACGACTATCTCTTGGCGGACGAGTTCCTTGATCTGCCCCCCGAGGAAGCGGACGATCGCTATTTCGCCTCGGGAATCGACCGTGAGTATTTTCTCTGGACGCCAAGCGAGCCGAAGGCGGACGAACTGCGCATCGCTCGCCGCAAGCTGGAAGAGCTGCGCGCCGATCGCCCCGCGCTCTTGGGCCGATAAACGCACTAAGGCGAGCGGTTTTCAGATAGGAGCAGCGACGAGCGTCGCGTTCTGTAGGGAACGCCCTCCGTGGCGTTCCGCCGGACTGGACGCGTCCGATGGTTCGTCGTCCATATTGCAGTCGCCTCCCCCGCTTGCGGCTCAGCGATCCGCGGCGTCCGATCACTAAGCCGCAAGCGGGGATCGCGGATGGCGGACGCGACTACTCGGCCCCGTCCAGTCCGGCGGAACGCCACGGAGGGCGCTCCCTACAGAACGCCACGTTCGCGTCTGGATCCGTCAGCGTGCTTAGGCGAGCGGCAGGAGATAGTCTGCCTCCCTCTCCCCTCCAGGAGAGGGTTGGGGTGAGGGTATGCCTTATTCCCTCTCCCGGAGGGAGAGGGAGGCGGACTTATGTCGATCATGAAGACTCCGCCATGCTCGCCAAGATTCAGAAACGCCTGGAGAAACTCGGCATCGAAGGGCTCGTCTGCGTCGGCGGCGACGGCACGCTCAACGGCATGCAGGCCCTCGCATCCTTTCTCCCGACCATCCTCGCTCCCAAAACGATCGTCACGCGTGACAGCGATTTTCAGGCGATTCCCAATCTTGAGACAGAATCCTGGTAGGGATGCGGCGCCGCCCTCACCGTGTGCCGCGGATCGCGTTACAATCACCCTACTATGAGCCAACCGCATGAGCTGATCCTCCTCAGCCCGTATAAGCTTCCCGGCGCCTATCCCCTCACGCTCGCCGATGACGAGATGGCGAGTTGGCTCAACGGCTACTCCGCCCTTTGGCATCCATCCGTCCTTTGGAACGCGACGACTCCGCCCCGCGTGGACGCCACCTACGATCATGAGACGCCCAAAGCGGGCGTCATCTACGCGGTGCCCGAATCGCCCCCCACCTATTTGCCGGACGATTGGAAAGACCGCGTTCGCGCTGCGGGTTCGCTCAGCTTCGCCGTCGTCGCGGATCGGGAGCAGACGCTTAAAAATCTCTATGAGGCGATCCAGGCGGAAGGCATTCCCGACCTCGCGTGGAAAGACGCGACGGACATGCCGCAAGATGTGCTGTCGCTCCTCTTCGGGCTGGGATGGGGCCATCTGTTTCTCGCGACCCTTGCGGAAGCGATGGAGCATGAGAACCTGCTCGAAGCGGAGATCTTTTGGGACGAGATCCAACTGGCGCTTGCGAACATCGGCGAATTCGAATACACGCCGAAGCGCCTTCCCCCCTCTCCCCCAAGGGGAGAGGGGAGCCAAAGAGCCCTCCCCTCACCCCAGCTGAGCAAGACACCGAACCGCTGGTGCATGAAGACCCGGCGGACTTCGAGTGGCTGAAGCACTTGCAAAACGCGGCAGTCAAGCTGCAGCAGGCTCGCGATGTGCTTTATCCCGTGACGATTCATCTGCTCGATCTGCACCTGCTCGACGAAGAAAGCCTCGACCGCCCTTGGCCCTCAACGATGGAGATGGGCATCCCGGTCAACTTCGTCGCGAGCGGTGCGATCCTGGAATCGCTCGCTCTGCGTCAGCCGGAGAAGTTCGCGCAGCTCAAGATCCAAGTCGGCAACGATCTCGCCGACGTGCTCGGCGGCTGCCAGGTGGAACGCGAAGATCCGCTGTTGCCGCTTGATTCCCAACTCTGGAACCTCCGCGAAGGGATGGAGACGCAACGCCGGTTGCTCGGCTCCGAACCGCGAGTCTTCGCTCGCAAGAAGTTCGGCTTCAGCCCGCAGATGCCGCTGCAGCTCAGCACGATGGGGCTTCGCAAGGCTCTCTTTCTGCTCTTCGACGAATCGACCGGCGGCCTGCCTCACTACGGCAACATCGTCGTCGCCTGGACCTCGCCCGACGGCAAGCAGATCGACGGCTACTCGCGCGAACCCAAGTCGGCCGACAAGGCGGAGACGTTTTTCAACTTCGCCCACTGGTGGTTCAAGACGATCCGCGAAGACCACAACGCGACGATCTGCCTCGTGCAGAAAGGCCCGAACGAATCGCCCTGGATGCGCGACCTGATCGCCCTCTCCCGGCTGTCGCCGGTGCTGGGCACATGGACCACCTTTACCCGCTTTCTCACCGATGTGATGGCCGGCGAGTATCCGCCAAGCCTGACCGCCGACGAGTTCCATTTCGATCTGCTCGGCGAGCGCGTCGATCGCAAGGTCCCTGACCCCGTCAGTGCGTTCGCGCGTCACTTGCGCTTGCGTCGCCGCATCGACAGTTGCTGGACGTATGCCGCGCTCCATCGGTCGCTGGCTGGCACGAAAGACACGCTCGAAGTAGCGGATCATCTGCAAAGCATGGAACGGACGTTCGAGACGCAACCTGAGATCGGCACCGAGCCTGGCGGTTTGACGGAAATCGAAACCCAGGTCGCGCAGGCGTTGGCGGATCGATTGCAGGTGCGTTCGGAGCCGAATCAGCCGGGCTGGATGCTGCTGAATCCCTGTGCCTTCGCCCGCCGCTATGCCCTGGAACTCGACCCTGGCGCCCGGCCGATTCCGGTCGAAGGGATCGTGAAAGCGTGTCAGTTGGACACCGACAAGCTGCGGGTCGTCGTTGAGGTGCCCGCCCTTGGCTTCGCCTGGATCCCGCGCGAAGGCCCTCCGGCCACGGCTCCCATGAAGGGCCGAATGAAGCTTGGCGATGCGGGCAGCTGCACGATTCGCAACGAGTTTTTCGAAGCCGAAGTCGATCCCATTACCGGCGGGCTCAAAGGCATCCGCGACCACAAGAGCCGGGTCAATCGGGTCGGCCAACGACTCGTCTTCAATCCCGGCAGCCGGATGGTAGCGGACAAGATCGAGGTCACGCGCGATGGCCCGGCGCTGGGCGAAATCGTTTCGGAAGGCCGGCTTGTCGGCGAGCAGGATCAGACGATCGCCACCTATCGGCAACGCCTTCGCGCCTGGCTCGGTCGTCCCGTTCTCGAAATGCGAATCGAGATCGACGCCAAGCAGCCGCCTGCGGGTTATCCCTGGCATGCGTATCTCGGCGCCCGTTTCGGCTACCGCGACGAACGCACGACCATCCTTCGCGGTTGGAACGGCGTCAGTCATGTTTCGACGCATCCCCGGCCGCAAAGTCCTGACTATGTCGATCTCCGCATGGGGCCCTACGCCACGACCATCTTCACCGGCGGCTTGCCGTTCCATCAAAAGCAAGAGGGCCGAGTCGTTGACGTGATTCTGATGCCTGAAGGCGAACGGACGACGACGTTCGACCTCAACCTGGCCCTGGACCGCGATCATCCGACGCTGACCGCGTTCGGCCTGTCGTCGCCGCTCGCGGTAGCTCCAACGACGAAGGGCCCGCCCCATGTGGGCGCATCGGGCTGGCTCTTCCACCTCGACATGCCGAATTTGTTGCTCACGCGATTGCTGCCGGGGACGGTCGAACGCAGGACGGGCGAGGAGACGGCGACGACGAAGCCGCGCGACGCGGTGGTGGCGGAGATTTTGGAGTGCGCGGGCCACTCAGGCCATGCCGAGTTCCGCTGCGTCCGCAATCCCAAGCGGGCGACCATTCTCGATGGGCGGGGGAATCTGCTGGTGGAATCGACGGTCAACGGCGATGCGGTGTGGTTGGAAGTGTCGCCCAATGATTTGGTGCAGTTGCAGGTCGAGTTTTGACGCCTCCGCTTGCCGCTTAGGCGACCGGCAGGAGATGGGATACCAAGCATGGGCCTATTCCGAAAATCGGCGATTGGTCAGACTGGCGGCGTGGAT